>NZ_DBNJ01000023.1:0-69579 GCF_002297765.1 Thalassolituus sp. UBA675 | reverse complement strand
CCAAAACTGTGGGACAGCAGTGGCACAAGGCGCCGGCTTTTTTATTCCTCCTCAATGCAGCTGTGGCCGCAATGCCTTTTTTCTGGAATAAAAGTGTTTATACTCTTAGGCCTAATCAGGACTAGATCGCTATTCTGAATCAGAGACAAGGACGCCATAACATGTTCTCCAACGCCGCCCCTACTCAAGACGTGGTCATTGCTGGCCAGCACTCCGGTAAGCCAGTCAAAATCACTCCAACTGCTAAGCCCGTTTATGACCAGCTGGTTAAATTAGCCCGTGATGGCAATAACTACTGGGCTGAGATAACGGTTAAAGCCATTAATGAGCTCGCTGCGGGTCGTCTGCACCAGAATAATATCTTTGTGAAACCCGGTGCAGTTCATCGTGACGGTACAGAAGAGTTCGTGATGATTTTACCGGGGTGTAAGGTCGCCTGTGAAAAGCTTGATGCTGATGGTTTTAAGATCCTTCATTTTGAAGCGGATATTAACTATGGGGAGCTTATTGAATCAGGGAAGAAGCCGGGATTATACAAAGCATCAAAAGTAAACGATATCTGGGAGGCTGAATTCAGAGAAAATGGGCTGATTGAACATAAAGAAGATCGATTAGTTGCAATCTCTGACAGCGGCTATGACAGTCCTATGTCTGCAGCAGCTGTTGCCGCTCCCAGGATTGGGGAGGCTCCACATGTAGGTGGTCTCAGGGTTAATACTAAAGGCTTTGATCTTCATTTCACCCCGGGTGAGAAGTGTATTGGTGGCTTGAGAAATTATCGAAATGCGATTCGGGTTAATCAATATACAGAATTACATGAATCTGCCCTGCTACTGGCACGTACTATGTACGATGCTAAGAAGATTGAAGGTGTTACTTGGGTTTCTGAAGATGGCGGCTCTGGTGTGCTAACACAGGCTATGACCATTCTGGCTTCTCAGGGGGTTCAGCTACCTAGTCATGTGGTGTTTATGTTTAATCCGACTACCTCTCCAAATACCGCAGTTAAAGCTGCGCACAGCCTTGGAGTCCTGCTGGACCGCAAGTTCATCAAGACACGTCCTATCAATATTGTGGGGAATCGTGATCACCTCGAGATGAACTGGAATCGTTGGAAGAGTGAAAATGATCGTCTGACTGCATTGCAGGCGGGCGTTGATGCTTTTGCTTATGGTAAAAGTTTGCAAGGTATCATTATGACTGGCGCAACTATTGCGGCTGGAGTCGCTGGCGTGGCGGGAGTCAGCTTGACAGCTCCGGCTGCACTTACCACCTTTCTTACCGTCATTGGTGGGGCTGTTGCGGCAGGAAAAGGTGCGGGAACTGTCGCTAGTGTAGGCAACGATCTAGTTAGGACTTTATTACCAAAGCATCACGATAAGTTGAAAGGCAAGTTTTAATGCGAAATTTTATTAAATTCTCGAAATTAAAACTGCGAGATCGACCAGAAATATGTAGTCCAGTTGGGCCGGATTTTAGCTCTTCGACTACACAATCGGTTCTGCTTGGCGGTACAAGGATAGTATTTAAAGCGCCGCGGCATAACCCTTCCCCCTATGGAAAAACGCCACAGAGGCGAATGAAAAAATCATATTCTTTAAAATCTGCCAGAGTGCTCAACTGGAATGAACAACCTAGTCAAAGCTGGCAACATACAGAGTTATTTTTCCGGAGCTGGAGTTTTTGTGGTCCTTGGTTTACTGGTCACATGGGTGGAGTGTCGTGCTACCTTGATGTCATACAGCTGGTCGAGTCTAATCCACAAGTTAATTTTATGCATCCTAGTGCGCTGGAGACTGCGGCGCTTGCTTTTTTAACTGCAACCTATGGGCATAGGGTATATCGTGAAAAAACAGGGAAGATGCATTACATTGGCCCTTTGAACTGGTCAACTCTTGAACAGCTTGATGTGCCATCGGTGCAGTTTGATACCGAAAAGACCTATAGCGGAGCAAACCCTGTTTGTCATGTTTTTATTCCAGTCTCTCGATCTCATATTGTACGCTTCGCTCTGAGTATTCATCAAAACGCCTCTGGCACTCGCGAAGAAGTGGATAAACAGGTCGATCCCGCACCCTTTAAAGAGCTGGTCGATAATATTGTCGGCAGTATCCGTGTAACCCTGTCGCCAGAAGCTCAGGCGGATTGGGATGAAATCAAGAAGAATAATCCTGATGCCAAAGTTTCTGAGACCTGCGCTCCGTTAAAGTGGCCTGCTGATGTCGATAGAGATGGGCTTACTATTTTAGAATACGATCCGAAGCGTTACACCTGAGTTGTTGCTGTTAGAGGGATTGTTTTGACCGCTCCTGCTTTTCGAACCGCCATTTCTGGAGCTGCTGCTGTCGGTAAAATTGCAGGAGGCACCGCTTCACTGGGAAACACGCTAGTAGAGAACGTATTGCCGAAGCATCTCTATAAACTGAAGGGAAGATTTTGTGATGCGTAGTATTATCAAGTATTCGAAGTTAAAACTTCGTGAGCGACCGGAAAGTTGTAGGCCAGTCGGGCCCAAGTTCTCTAGTGCTGGGGAGCTTTCGGTACGACTGGCAGATACGCAGTTGTCGTTTAGGGCGCCAAGGCATGATCCAGCCCCATTTGGTGATAACCAGCAGTTAAAAATGTGGAAAGATTATCCATTAGCGGTAGGTGGGAAGCCTCTGAACTCGAATGTTCAACCGAGTCAAAGCTGGTGTCATACAGAAATTTTTTTTCGGCAGTGGTCTTTTTGTGGCCCTTGGTTTACTGGGTACATGGGGCGGACTTCTTGCTATCTTGAGGTTGTCGAGCTAGCCGAGCCTAACTCACGCTTAAACTTTATGCACCCTAAAGCGCTGGAGGTTGCTTCTCTATCTTATTTAACTGCAAATTACGGGCATGAAGTTATAGATAGGGACTCAGGAGAGATGAACTATATTGCCCCTTTAAACTGGTCGGTGGTAACTCAATTAGAGATTCCTACTGTGCAGTTCGATAGCGAAAATACGATAGGAAGTGCTGATCCTGAAAGGCATGTATTTATTCCTATTTCCAGACGCCATATCGCTCATTTCTCCTTCAATACAGTACAGAACGCCTCTGGCACCCGTGAGGAAGTCGATAAAAAAGTCGATCCCGCCCCCTTTAAAGAGCTGGTCGATAATATTGTCGGCAGTATCCGTGTAACCCTATCGCCAGAAGCTCAGGCGGATTGGGATGAAATCAGAAAGAGTAACCCAGATGCTAAAGTTTCTGAGACCTGCGCACCATTAAAGTGGCCTGCGGATGTCGATAAAGATGGGCTTACTATTTTAGAATACGATCCGAAGCGTTACGCCTAGGAGAATTCAAGCGGATGCTGATCACCCTCAGGCTAGCGAGTACCAACAGAGTGCAGGAGTTTATGGCGAGCCGGGATAGCTTCCGCCCCAGGCTGCAGTCAGCCTTTATTCTCCTTGCTCAACACTCCCTTCAGAGCAAGGCAATTCTCGAAGTTAAACATAATGTTCATGGCTGGCTTAAGGTCTGCGACAGTGAGCATAGATACCCAATTATTCAGAATCCCTTGTTACTGGATTTCAGCCATCTCTGGTTAGCTATTGAGTACACTCTGGCAGAGGGGGATAGCTGGCCCAGCGAAGCCGACAAACAGCGATTGAAGCTCGAACGGCAGGTTAAGCAAAGGGCAGAGGAAGCAGAACTAAGGCGTCGCCGTTTTAAGGTGGTTAAGTAGTCATCACTCTTAATTTAACGACCACAAAAAAAGCCGGCACAAGGTGCCGGCTTTTCTAATTAAACGTCAGTATTACTGACGCTTACCTTCGACGTGCAGTTCGATTTCAACGTGAGTCGATGCTGGGCCGAGATTGTAATCAATACCATAGTCGCTGAGCTTCAGTTTTGTGGTGCCCATAAAACCAGCGCGGTAGCCGCCCCATGGATCATCACCTTCACCGATGCGCTCTACCGGGAAGGTAATGCTTTTGGTGACACCGTGCAGCGTAAAGTCACCTGTGATTTCGCCAGTGCCTTCGCCAGTGGATTTAAAATCGGTGCTTTTGAACGTCGCGGTTGGGTATTTCTTCACGTCCAGAAAGTCACCACCTTTCAGGTGCTTATCACGCTCAGCATGGTTTGAGTCAATGCTGGTGGTGTCGATAGTCACTTCAATCGATGAATCTTCCGGTGCAGCTTTGTCGTATTCGAATGAACCGTCGAAGTCGTTAAAGCGACCTGTCAGCCAGCTGTAGCCGAGGTGCTGGATTTTGAAGTTGATTGACGCGTGCGCACCTTCGTTATCGATGTCGTAGGTTGCCGCCTGAGCGACAGAGGTCATCAATGCAGCGCCAGAGATTGCAGTCGCGATTAACAGCTTTTTCATAGTTACTCTCCTTTGTGAGTATTTACTTCTGTGGACGGATCATGCGTTTCAGGGTGCCGTCGCGGTTAATAAAGTGGTGTTTGAATGCAGCCAGCGCATGGACAGAGACAAGGCCAATCAGTCCCCATGCCAGCCACTCGTGAATTTCTCCAGCAATGTCCTCCTGATTGTCTGCTGTCAGGCTGGCAGGAACATGAAACAAACCAAAGACATCAATGCTGCGTCCGTCTGCGGTAGAAATAAGATAGCCCGTAATAAACAAAGCGGCGAGGAGCGCGTACAGCCCCAGGTGCGCCAGGTGTCCGGCCAGATTCTCCAGAGGCTTTTCTGACAATCCTTTCGGAGATGGGTTCATCTGGCGCCAGATAAAGCGGGCAGCGACAGCGATGGCCAGCAGAATGCCTGCTCCTTTGTGCAGATCCAGCGAGCCTTTGTACCAGGCGTCGTAATAAGTCAGTTCGACCATGTACAGGCCAAGGCCAAACATGCCGAATACAACAAGCGCAACCAGCCAGTGCAGGGTAATGCTTATCCAGCCGTACGAGTGCTCCGTGTTTTTAAGACTCATATCGTCCTCCATCATCTGCTATCACTCTAGCTGCTGCTGGGTTTGCAAAAAAGGCATAAAAGCGGACAATAGTTGTGCATAAATGCACAGAATTATTTTCTCGGGCCACTTCAGGTTGATGTCATGGACAAAAACATTCGTTGGGACGACCTTCGTATCGTCTATCTGGTGGCTACTTACGGCAGCCTCAGTCGTGCGGGCGAGGTTCTTGGAGTCAATCACAGTACCGCTCAAAGGGCCGTTGGCAGGATTGAAGAGGCTCTCGGTACCCGTCTGTTTATCCGCCACCAGAGAGGCTATCAATTAACGGACGGCGGTCGGCTCTTGGCTGAGCGGATGCGCCCGATCGCGGCTGAAGTGCAGCGACTTTGCAGCACTTTATCCACCGTAGAGAGCGCACCCAGCGGCACCCTGAGAATTTCGACAGTGACCGATTTTTCGCCGTTTTTTGCGCCCTTACTGCACGACTTCCGGCGCGAATATCCACAGATCCGGGTTCAGATCGTTGCAACAGATGACATTCTGTCGCTCGCAGATGGTGAGGTACATGCGTCAGTACGTA
Organism: Thalassolituus sp. UBA675; assembly: GCF_002297765.1. Lineage (NCBI taxonomy): Bacteria > Pseudomonadati > Pseudomonadota > Gammaproteobacteria > Oceanospirillales > Oceanospirillaceae > Thalassolituus > Thalassolituus sp. UBA675. The sequence continues at coordinate 64,089 of NZ_DBNJ01000023.1, read as the reverse complement.
TCGGTGCTGAACCCTCAGAGCCCGACCTGATCGCAAGAAAGCTGATGCCGGTCGGGCTGTCCTTTTATGCGTCGCAGGATTATCTGGATCAGTTCGGTCGGCCTGCGGACATGACTGAGATCAATGCGCATCAATGGGTGTTACCGACAGGGGATAAAACGCGGATTCCGGCGATACGCCAACTGATCGAGCAGGTTGCTCCGGGTCAGATTGCTTTCCAGAGTAATAGTTTTAATGACATCGAGGCGGCAGTGCGTGCAGGTATGGGGATTGGCCCCATGAGTGTGGTGAATATGAGACACCCGGATGGGCGTGAGCAGCCTCTACAGGAAATTCTGTTACCGCTGGACAGTGAGCCATCTCAAATGTGGTTGGTGTACCACAAAGACATGCGCCAGAGTGCGCGGGTGAGGGCATTGCAGGAGTTTCTGCGTCGTCGGATACAGCCTTGATGTAGGTTCGTGTAGAGCGGACTGGATCAGGCTATTTTTGCGTTGTCTGCACGACTCTGCGTATCGCGGGTATCAGAAAGGCCGCCCGGGCCAGAAGGAACAGATGAAACGCAAGCCATAAAAGGGTGTTAGCGCTTACTTCGCCGTTGACTGCCCAAGCGGCAAGCAGCTCTGGGAGTTGCCCCGCAGGTAGTGCCGGAAGCAGGGCGATAGGAAAGAAAACCAGCGCCGCCGCAGCCAGCATTGAATTTCGCATGGATGCGGTTGCCTGAGCTCCGACCATCACACCATCAAGCCAGTAACTGGCGACGCCCGATAAGGGCAGTAGCCAGAGCCAAAGATGCATTTCCTGCAGGCGGGGGAGCACGTCTTCGTTATCCGTAAGCAAACGGAAGAGGTGGTCGCCTGCGAGTACAAAGAGTCCGACGAGGATGAAGGCTGCAATCAGGCTGTTTATGCCCGTGAGCTGGATTGCTTTGCGCATCTGTTGTGGTTGAGCAGCGCCCAGAAAGCGCCCGACTAGGCTTTCTGCTGCGTGAGCAAAACCGTCAAGGGCATTCGATATCAGAAGAAGCAGGCTGATTAGCACGGCGTTTGCGGCTAATACTTCTGTGCTCTGAGCGGCGCCGAGCGCGGCAAATGATGCGAATACGATCAGCAAAGTCAGGGTGCGGATGAACAGATCCCGGTTGATCACAATCATGCGCTTGAGGATGGCTCTGTCGGGTAGTGGCAGACGCAATGTAAGGCCTCGCTGAACCGCCGCAATCAGTGCGATCATCAGAGCGCCAGCGTCTGCCAGTACAGTACCCAGCGCGACGCCAGTAGCGCCCATATGCAGGTGCCAGACAAAGTAGTAATCCAGACCCGCATTAAGCAGGTTGGCGGAGATGAGCATCAGCATGGGGATACGGGTTTCCCCCCGACCAATAAACCAGCCAATGAGGCAATATTGCAGCAGGGTCACCGGAATCCCCCAGAATCGGGTGCTCAGGTAGTCGGCGGTGAGCGCATGAAGTGTCGGGTCATCTCCGAATAATGGCAGCAGCAAGGGTGTCAGTACCTGTGCAGCAATAATGCAGAAAATACTCACGGGTATCGCCAGCCAGATGGCTTGCTGAAGCAGAGGTAGGGAATTATCTATGCCTTTCTGGCCGACAGCATGCGCCGTGACGGATGTCGTCCCCATCCGCAGAAAACCAAAACTCCAGAGCAGCAGGGTAAATATCTGAGCACCAATGGCCACGGCGGCTAGTGGTTGGACGTCGTCGAGATGGCCAAGAATCGCGGTGTCGACCAGACCCAGCATAGGCACTGTGATGTTACTGAGAATGATGGGCCAGGCGAGGGCCCAGACAGTGCGTTGATTTGCCGCAGGCAGAGAAGTGGTCTGACCTGCTACACTGGCGCCTGAAGTCATTATGGGGAAGCCGTATGCGTGGTGAAAGAAGCGCTATTGTACTGTGTTCAGCACTATTTGCGGTGTTGCTGGCAGCATTTGTCGCAGGATGGCTGAGTGCGCCACCCTCTCCACAGGAGCGTCTTACACGTACGGCGGGTGTTGAGATGTTCGCTGGTGGCCAGGTTGATGAGCTGACGTTTATCAATGAATACGGAGACACCGTATCGCTGGCGGATCTTAAGGGACGCTGGTCACTTCTGTTTTTCGGCTACACCTATTGCCCTGATATTTGTCCAATGACACTGATGCACATGAATCGTCTGATGAAGCGCCTGAGTGAAGACGAGCGTGAGCAGTTGAACGTGGTGCTTGTCAGCGTTGACCCAGAACGTGACAGACCCGAGCAGCTTGGCCAGTACATGGATTACTTCAACCCGGATTTCACCGCACTGACGGGCAACCCTGACAATATGAAAAAACTCGCGGCACAGCTGAATGCATTTTATGCCCATGTCGACCGGGAGGATGGCGGCTACCTGATGGATCACAGCGCCAACATAGTGTTGCTGGATTCTAAGCTGAATTACAGGGGCTATATTGAGCCCCCGCATGATCCGAAGCGGATGTTGCCGGTTATCCGGTCTCTGCTGGCTTTACCCTGAAAGGGGGCTGAGGCGTGTTTCGCTGCTGGCTCAGCGCTTGCGGCGAAACGTCAGACTAACGACAAACAGCAACATGGCGGTGACCACAATACTCGGTCCTGCTGGTGTATCCCAACGGAACGACGCCCACATCCCAAGCAGAACAGACACAATCCCAACGACCGAAGCAATAGCGGCCATCTGACGGGGGCCTTTACTCAGTGCATGGGCGGCCGCTGGAGGCATAATCAGCAGGGCGCTGATCAGCAGAATCCCCACGACTTTCATCGCCAGAGCGACTGTCATGGCAAGCAGTAGGATCAGCATCAGATCAAGTAGCATCACCGGCCGGCCTTCGATTCTGGCCAGTTCCGGACTGACGGTAACCGCCAGCAGAGAATTCCAGAAACAAAGCACTAAGGTCAGCGTGATGGCGGTGCTTCCCAGTAACCAATACACGTGGCCCTCATTAATGGCCAACAGGTCACCAAACAGATAACCCATCAAATCGACCCGGATACCGTCCGCAAGGCTCAAAGCAACCAGGCCGATTGCGAGAGTGCCATGAGATACGATGCCGAGCAGTGTGTCAGCAGACAAACGGCTGGCGAGTTGCAAAGGCAGAAGAATAAGCGCCAGTGACGCCGAACCCACCACCAGGGCCAGCGTTGGGTCGAGGTCGGTCAGAACACCAAAGGTGATACCAAGTAAGGCGCCGTGCGCAAGGGTATCGCCAAAGAACGCCATGCGGCGCCAGACAACGAAGCTACCCAGAGGGCCGGCACTGACCGCAAGAAGCAGTCCGGCAACGAGAGGCATCAGCCACCAGGTCTGTAAACCGTCAATCATGGTGGTGTCCTGTACTGGTGTGCGCGCTGCTATGGTCGTGATCACAGTGCTCATGATCATGATGGTGGGTGTAGTAAGCGATACCATCGTCAAGGCGGCGACCAAAAAGCTCAAGATAGGCAGGGTCGGCAGAGACTGTTTCCGGGTGCCCTGAGCAACAGACGTGGCCGTTCAGGCAGATCACTTCATCAGTGGCCGACATAACGAGGTGCAGGTCGTGCGAAATCATTAACACAGCACATCCCAGTTCGTCGCGCAGTTGCGGAATCAGCTGATACAGCTCCAGTTGCCCCTGCACATCAACGCCTTGCACCGGCTCGTCGAGAACAAGGAGTTCAGGCTCCACTAATAAGGCACGGGCCAACAGTACCCGTTGCCACTCACCACCGGATAAATCATGAACGCTCTGGTCCTTCAGGCTGGTAATGTTCAGTCGCTCAAGCCAGTGGTCAACCGCAGCACGGGTGCTACGTCGCGTGAGTCGCAGAAACTCGTCGACGTTCAACGGCATACGCTGATCCAGAGGCAGGTTTTGCGGCATATAGCCGATACGCAGTTGCCGTGAGCGAATAATTTTACCGGAATCCGGGCGGACGAGGCCGAGCAACACTTTTGTCAGAGTCGACTTACCACAGCCATTGGGGCCGATCAGTGTAATGATCTGGCGTGGCTGAATATCCAGGCTGATCTGATCCAGTACTTTCTTCTGGCCAAAGGTGAGGCTCAGATTGTCGGCCCTCAGAATGGGCTCTTTACTCATGCCGTTGCCTTACAGTTCTGACACAGGCCTGTCAGTTCGTGGTTGCTGGTTTCGATGCTGAAACTGAATTTTTTCACCAGAGTCTCGTGCAGCTTCTTGATCTCTTTCGCGGGCAGTTCGGTCGCATTACCGCATTCTTTGCAGATAAAGAAGCCGGTGTCGTGTTCATGGCCGGGGTGATCACAGCCGACGAACGCATTAAGGCTGCTGATGCGGTGAACGACGCCCAGCTCGAGCAGGAAATCCAGGGCGCGATAGACGGTCGGAGGCGCTGAGTTAAACCCTTCTTCACTTAACTGCGCCAGAAGATCATAAGCACCCGTAGGCTTATGGTTCTGCCACACCAGCTCAAGCACCCTGCGTCGCACAGGCGTCATGCGTAAGCCACGCTGTTCACACAGAGTTCGCGCGGTGTCCATAGCGGTGGATATGCAGTGATTATGATCGTGCTGTTGTGAAGCGGGCATCAGACCAGTCCTTAGGTTATAATGTTGCAATTTTACGAAAGACGATAAATTTAGCCAGAGTTATGTTCAGACGATTTGCTGTAATGGTGAGTTTCACCATGTTATCACTGTTTGCCCACGCCGATCATTCCCCCAAGGTGCTCGCCAGTATTCATCCTCTGGGGTTGATCGCGTCATCGGTTGTAGACGCGGAGCAGCTCGATGTTCTGCTGCAACCCGGCGTGACCCCGCATGATTTCTCTTTGAAACCTTCGGATATTGATCGCCTGCAGGAGGCTGACGTCATCTTCTGGTCAGGTGCCCGAATAGAACCTTATCTGTCAGGGTTCGCGCGCCGCTGGCCGGACAAACATTGGATCGATATTTCAGCTTTCGCCTCAGAAGCGAGTATCAAAGATCCGCATTATTGGCTTTCGCCACCTGCTGTCGTCGCCGCACAAAAGGCGTTGGCGGAGGTGCTTGGCGCTGATTCAACGGACTTCGCTGATCAGGTCGCGCAGGCGGTGGCGTATAGTGATCGGGTATTGGCCCCACTGAAAGAGCGTGGTTTCTTTGTTTTCCACCGTGCCTACGATCACTGGGTGACCGAGTTTGGTCTAAATCAGGTCGGTGCTTTCACGATTACCCCTGAACAGAAACCTGGCATGCGTACAATACAACTGATGCGTGAGCAGCTCAGAGCAGGTCAGGTAGCGTGCATTTTTCGCGAACCGGAATATTCTCCTGCACTGGTGGTGAAAGTGGTTGGAGATCTCCCTGTAAAACAGGGTGAACTTGATCCTCTGGGTGGAAGTATCTCTCTTTCCCGCGACGGTTATCCCTATTTTCTTCGGGACATGGCCGACCGTGCGGTACACTGCCTCAGTGAATAAATAATCGGGCCTGGTCTTTCGTCATAAGACCAGACCGGTATATTTATCTTTCTAAGTATCAGAATAATAAAATAAATAGGAAGATCGCGTGTCGCAGAGCTATCCCTTTTATGACTTAACCCGTTTTACCTGGCTGACCAATATTGTCTCTGTTTTCCCGGGGGCGCTATGTGTTGCAGGTCTGGTTCATGGTTTCTGGAGCTGGCAGGAGCTGTCAGTATTGCAAGACAGTACAGCACTGACATCGCTCACTGTGGGTATACGTGAGCAGTTGCAGACAGACACCCTGATTCGTGAAGCTCAGGTCATGACGACCCTGGTGCTGGTACTTTTTTACACGTATTGGGTCTATTATTCATCGCGCAATATGATGTCGCTCTTTGAGGAGCATACCCGCAGTACCAAGCAATCTTTTAAACTGTTTCTCAGCCTGTTGAAGCGCCTGCACAAAATTACTCGCTTAATTGATGCGATGCGCTACGACAGCATTCCGCCTGATCATGATCATAAACCGGCTGCCTGGTTGTTACCTGTCTGGTCACTGTCGCTTGTATCAGCCAACGTCTGCAAACTGACCGCTGTGTATATGATGAGCTCAGCAGCTACGATTGCCGATTTTAAAACCGTCATGTTGTGGGCTTTTTCTGCCTACGCGTTTTATCTGGTTTTTTATATTGTGACGGCACGTATTACCTTTGAGGTTGTATGGCTACAGAAGCTCAGCCACGACTATCACTCGATCCGTTTATCAGACGCTGACTGATTTCTTCTTATCCATAAAAATGCCGCGCTGACAGCTCAGAGCGGCACTTTATGGATGACCTTTGCCAGTGCGATCAGCGGGCCTCGGTCCCATCCTGGTACCCTGCATCCCAACTCGCGGCGAGAAGATCTGAGCTATATGGATTTACCTTGCGGGCTTTGGAATTACCTTGTTTGAAGCCTTCATCATAGGCATCCTCAACGGTCACATTCTCTTCGCCACCACTACTGAAGGCGCGGCGGAAGGCGACCTGAATGTCGTCCAGAAACACATAAGTACATGGCACCAACAAGAGGCTGACGAGTGTTGCGAAAAGTACGCCGAACGCCAGTGAAATAGCCATTGGAATCAGGAACTGAGCCTGCAGGCTGGTTTCAGAGATCAAGGGTATCAGGCCCACAAACGTGGTCAGTGAGGTCAGAAGAATCGGCCGGAAACGGGCGATACCGGCTTCAATCACGGCATCGTATGTACTGGCTCCTTTTTCCCTGCGGTTATTGATGTAATCCATCAATACCAGGTTATCGTTCACCACAACGCCACTGACAGCCACCATGCCAATGTATGACCAGGATGTGATGACCATACCGAACAGCTGGTGGCCAATGACTGAGCCCATGATGCCGAAGGGGATGGCATAAATAATAATAAAAGGCTGCATGTACGACTTGAACAGAACCGCCAGCAACAGATACATAGCCAATACAGCGACCATGTAATACTGGAACAGGGTCGTCATAAATTTACTCAGGTCGCGCTGCTGACCGCCTCTCGCCCAATCCATTCCTGGGTACTGACGCACCAGCGATGGCAGTATTTCGTTCTCAACTACACGCTGAACATTCTGTACCGAGTTGCGGCCGGTATCGATGAAGGAAGTCACCGTGACCACGCGCTTGCGGTTGTTGCGCTTAATGTGTGTCGGTGCGTCCTGATACACGATATCCGCGATCGCAGATAAAGGAACATATTGCCCCGGAGCGTACTTCACGTGCATGTTTTCGAGGTGCCATGAAGAATCGCGCTCATCGTCAGGCAGGCCCAGCCAAACCTCGATTTCATCGTCGCGGGTCTGTACATTCTGAACAACCTTGCCCTGGAAGGCCTGGTTGATCTGGGCAACAACGGTTTGCTGCGTCAGGCCCAGCGAGCTGGCATTGTCGCGGAGAATAATATCGGCCTGCTGTTTGGTGTTCTCCTGCGTATGACGCACATCGTATGCACCCGCGAACCCTTTCAGATGAACCATTAACTGATCGGCTGCTTCTTTCAGATCTTCCTGGTCGTTGGCTGACAGCTCGATCTGAATATCGGGCCTGGCTGGGTTAAGACTGGCGCTGAAGCTCAGCTGGCTGACGCCGGGGATATCTCCAGCAATATTACGCCAGCTGGAAATAATCTCGCGGCCACTGATGCGGCTGGTTCTGTCAGAAACCAACTCCAGCGTAATATTGGCCAGGTGATCACGGTCCTGGCTGCTCTTCATATTACTCTTGGATTCGTTAGGCCCGATGACCGCATAGATATGGTCAATGGTTGCGACACCTTCCATTTCGTAGCGGTGTTTCAGAAGCTCTGCTGCATTGGTCAGGCGCTCAACAGCCATTTCGGTTTTTTCCCGCGGGGAGCCCTCTGGCAGAACCAGTCGTGCTACGACCGAATCAGCTTCGACCGGTGTAAACAGAGAAGACTTGATCCACCCGGTAAGCATCATGACCAGCATCAGGGTGAAGGTGATGGAGAATATCAGGATGATGATGCCTTTCGCCTGAAGTGCACCACGCAGTGACGGCAGATAAATCGTGCGCATAAAGCTCTGCAGGGCGCCATCAAACTTTGATTGAATCTTTTCGAGTGTTGACGGCTCTTTTTTAACGTTTACTTTCTGCGCATGAGACAAGTGAGCCGGCAGAATCAGGAAGGACTCAATCACCGAGAAAATAAGCGTGGCGATAACAACAATAGGAATCGCCTGCATCATTTTTCCTTCAGGGCCGGGCAGGCCGATCAAAGGAATAAACGCAATGGCCGTAGTAACTACCGCGAACAGAATCGGCTTATAAACCTCAAAAGCTCCCTGAAGTGCTGCCTCGGTACCATAAATGCCTTTTTCATTGCGGTTGTGGATCGCCTCTGCGACCACAACCGCATCATCGACCACGATCCCGAGTACGAGAATAAAACCAAACAATGACACCGCATTGATGGAGACGTCGTACATAGGCATCGCAAACAGAGCACCGAAGAAAGATACCGGAATACCCATACTCACCCAGAACGACAGACGGCCATTCAGGAAGAGAAGCAAGGTGATAAAGAGCAGCACGAGACCCGCAAGTGCGTTCTCCAGCAGCATGCTGATACGTTCGCGCAGGTGCTTTGATTCATCCTGCCAGACGTGTGTTTTGATGGTCTCAGGTAAGCGTAGGGCATCTACATAGGTGTGCAGGTCATCGGCGATGTCCATAATGCTCTGATCGCCAACCCGATAAATATCGATCGAGGCGGATGGCGTGCCATCAAAGCTGGCGTTCGTCTCGCTGACATAGCGGGTATCTGTGATGATCGCGAGATCGCGTAGCAGAATCTCTGCACCGGTTGAATCTGAGTAGATTACGATATTGCGATAGGCTTCAGCCGAGTCTTTGTACGCATCACTGGTAATCAGAATATCGCCGTCCTGAGTTTCCAGCACACCACCGGGTAGGAAGCCCGTCTGCTGACGGATCATTCCGGAAATATCGTCGAATGTTAGGTCATACTTTTCAAGGTTGTGAGCAGGTACTTCGATCCGGATTTCAGACTTCGACATATCCTGCAGCTCAATCACGCTGATGTCTGGCATGTCCATCAGGTCATTGCGTATTTCACGCGATGTTTCTGCGAGAGCGGCGTAACTGGTGTTGCCGTAAATAATTAATTTAGCAACGCGGTTTTTAACAGACAGCTCCTGTAACGTCGGTGTTTCGGCGTCGTCAGGGAGCAGGCCCTCTTCATTAATTCGACGGGATATTTCGTCAGAAATCTTATCAGTTTCGTAGCCGTCGGCGATGTCGACCGTCATGCTACATAAGCCATCATAGGCAAAGGAGGTCAGGTTCTGCGTACCCTGAATATCGTAAATGCGGTTCTCAATGGCCTTACAGACACTGTTTTCAATGGTTTCAACATTACCACCCGGCAGTTTAGTCTGAATGCTAAGGCGGTCGAGGGTGACATTGGGGATAAGTTCTTTGCGCGTTTCAGGTACTGCCATCAAGCCAAGGGCAATCAGGCAGAACATCAACAGATTGGCAGCAACGGTGTTCTCCGCAAACCAACGGATGATCTGTTTCATAAGTCAGCCTCCGGCAGGTTACTTCTTGCGAATCGGTTCGACGGTCATGCCTTCGACAAGACGGTTAAAGTTACCAGCGACTACCCGGGTGCCCGGTGGCAGCGCAGTATCAATATAGGCGAATTCCTTGCCGCGATAGCGGATGGTCACAGGCTGGCGCTGAATCGTATTGTCTGCGTTAATCATCCAGATGGCATCACCAGAGAGGATGACCTCTCGCGGTAGGATACGCATATTTTCAATTTCCTGGCCGCGGATTTCAGCTTCAAGGAAGGAGCCTGGTACGAGATAGCGACCGGTATTGCTGTACATTTCATCGCCGTTGACCTGAGCGATGATATAGAGGAGCTGGTTTGCACTGCGTTCACCGTCGGTGCGTACGATATAGCCGCTCCATTCATCGCCACTCTCATAGTCACGCAGAGTTACCTGCGGCATAAAGCTTGGCCCATTCTCAGTGCTGGTGTTTTCTTCGACACCGATGATCATGAGTTCGGCATCGTTTAATGGCAGACGAATTTCAGCCTGATCCATACCGTAAAGAACGGCAACCGGTGAGCCGGTCTGTACCAGGTCACCCTCGTTAATGAATACATCAACGACTTTGCCTTCGATCGGCGAGCTGATTTTAGTATTTTCTAACTGGTCATAGGCGTATTGCAGGGCGGCCTCTGCGGCTTCCACCTGTGAGTTTGCGTAGGCAAGCTGAGGTACGAAGCGCGCATAGTCTGATGCGTTACGTCCTGCCTGACGACGAGCTACGCGTGCATTTGCTTCGGTTTCTTCCAGCCGTAACTTTGTTTGGGTCAGTTGCGCTTTCTTCTGGGCTATATCAAGAATAAGAGGCTGTTCGTCGATCTGAACGAGCAACTGGTCAGCATTCACGATTTCGCCTTTTTTCAGCTCCGGAGCAATATCCGTCACCAGGCCAGATACCTGACTGGCTATCTTATGGACGCGTGAAGCCGAGACCCGTCCGCGGCTGAAAATAGGGATCGACTGCGTGGAGATACGCACCTCTTTGTACGGAACCTGAGGAATTGCGACCTTAACTTCCTGAGTCTGAGGTTTAGGCGCATTGATGTACATGGTGTATCCGGCGTATCCGGCAGCAGCGAGAATAACCAGGCCGATGATAAAAAATTTCAACTGTTTCATATTGCTCTCTGTTGCAAATAGCGAGCGCGCGGGCAGCCGGTGTTACTGAGGCAGATAATATTTTTTGCTACAGGCGCGCAGTTTCGAGATACATCAGCCCTTCAGGGTTCAGGTCGGGCGTTGGGTCGTCACCGTAGCCACATATAAAGTGAAGGCTGAATAATTCTTCTTTTTTGTATTTATCGGTTACCTTTTGCAAAGGGTCTTCCGTATCGAAGCCAACGACTAAGGCATCATACTCACTATCTTTCAGTTCCTTGCGTGCGTATGCGAGAAGATCTGCAAAGATATCACTGCGATTGTCTTTAAATACATTACAGTGCAGATAAATATAGCTGGTCAATGAGCCCGCAGGTGGGAGTGACAACCCTCCCGCGATCTTTGTGTATGCGTTGTAAAACGGACGTGCGTACTGAATCGCCTTAGAATATCCCGCGATTCGCGTCTGTTTAAAGGCCTTCTGATCCCAGAATCCGGTCATTCCCACCAATTCATCGCCTTCAAACGCCAGCAAGAAGTCGTTTAGTTTAATGTCGCGGTAGTAACTGTCTCCGGTTTCTACTCTGGAGAAGTCGTAGCATGGGTAGAACTGTTTTTTCGGGGCATTGGCATCAAAAAATGCCTGCATCGTTGGGATATCAGCGCTCGTTGCACGACGGATATTAAGATTGATGACATGTTTCTCGCGTCGATGCAGTTCGATCATATTGGTGCGATGACGACGAAACGCATTGTATGTTGGCTGTACCTTAATGCGGTTACCGCCAACGGTATCGAGAGATGCTTTGTTCTCTTCGAGAATGACGGTCTGGTAATTATCACTGCCAATAAGGCTTTTGACGGTTTTAAAAAAACGCAGCAGCGTGCGTCCACCCTGATAATCACGGTGGATACGCAGGTCACTGCCGTAGCGCATGGATTTACGCTGGCCATTTTCAAACACATCACGGAAGCCCATGCTGAAGGCTCCGGCAATGCGATGTTGTTCGGTGTCTTCCATGACCCACAGGTCGCGGGTCGTTGTGCCTACGTCAGTCGCATGGAAGTAGTTTGGCTCGCGTTCAAAGTTCAGCTGGATACTGCCTTCCTGTGGCGTATCAGACAGCAATTCACTCAGCCCCGGTGCATCCTCTTCGATGGTAGGGCGAATGATAAAGCGCTGACTCATGCATCGGCCTCCGCCGGTTTTGAGTTTCTCAGTATGTCGCTGACGGCGCCTGGCATCTGATCGTTCTGCCAGAGTGCGAGCGGTTCAATCTTAATGTTGCCTGCGACCATTCCACCGGCAATTTTGTGTTCGGTATACACTTCCATCGCGTCAGGCACGATCAGCATTTCTGCATGGCCCAGCTGCCCCAGCTCACGTGCAAGTTTGTAATGGAAGTGCTGGTTCAGTTGCTCTTCCAGTTGCGCGCCAAGAGGTTCCCTTACAGCGATAGCATCTGCACTGCCCGAACACAGCAGGCCATAGACGGGCTTAGCGCGCAGGTCTGACTGTGGAATAGCGATCAGGGTCACAGGGGACAGCCCCATGTTGCCACTGAAGTGATCGATCAGTTTAACCGCTGCATCTGGCGATAATTTTTCGCCGACCATATCAACACCGTCAATACGGCTGATAAAGCGCAGGCACGGACATTGATTAATAAAGTCAGTGACGAGCAGCATATCTTTGGTCTGATAACGTAGGAGGCCATTACCGGTCGTGATGATTGGCCGCACGCGCATGTCTTTCTTCAGTTCCCAGCTGCACAGAATCTCATTGGTATCGAGGTCTTCAAACTCATAGAAGTGGCTGGTGAACGCCAGTGGATACTCGTCACCCATTGGGAAGGTCACAACACCTTCGGTTGCGAACAGGCCTTTGCCCTGGAAGCCGCTGTGCGGGAATATCGCCTGCAGTTTCTCTGCCCAGCCTTTCGATGAAGAGGTGTCCCATGAGCTGATCAGTGCCAGGTTTGGCCAGATAGCTTTGGTGAAGGCCGGAGTGATTTCTCCGTCCCACTTTCGCATATAAGCGGCGGCAGCCTCATTCTTCGGAGGTTCGATATTTTTCAGGCTATCGAACGGAGCTACCCATCGGCCAGTTTCGAGCACTTCGGCGATTTTCTCGCGGTGTTCCTGCATAACCTGCAACAGGCTCATGGCGAAGGTTGGGCTCCAGACCGACATAAAGGAAAGATCAGTACAGGCAACCAGATAACAGGACGTCGCGAAGAATGACTCGTCTGAGCTTTCAGCCAGAGATACGCCTTCGGGTACCGCCATGGTGCCGGCCATAAACAGTCGCTTCCACCAAGGCAGCAGTTGCATGTCGTCGTTGATACTTTCACTGACCTGGTCGCGCAGGTCACTTGGCACCCAGGACAGAGACCAGTAGTGACGGCCTTTCTTTATCCCCGGGAAGTTGGCGTACAGGTCAGACATCCATGGGCTGATGGCTTCATCGGCCTGATCCAGAAATGGACGCGTGTATGGAATCCATTTGATTTTCGAGGTGGAGCCTGATGTTGGCTGGTAGCGATCACAGCTTGAGGTCGTCAGCATCGGCTTACCGCTCTTCTGCTGCTCGACAATCATGTCGTGCCAGTAGTTGTAGTCTGTGATGGGCACCTGCTGACGGAACTCCTCGACCGTCATATCCTTACGCAGGCTATGCTTAACGGCGGACTCCGCACCCACAACCATGTTCAGGGTGTCGCTAAGAATTGAACGCTGAACGCTCTCAACGTCATAACTGGCGTCAATGAATTTTCGTGCGCCCTTACGGGTCAGCGTGGATGATGCAAAATGAAGCAGCGACGTGGTCAGGTTCTTCAGAGCAGACATCTGACAGGCTCCTGTATCTTTCTTTGTGTGGTGAAGACTTTCATCGGTGTCAGGCTCTGAGCCCGGCAGCACTGGCCGGTATCAAAAAACCGGAATCTGACAATTAGATGAAAGGCACTATTGTTTATTATTATCCGTGCTTCCTTCGCCAGGTGCGGAGATCAGAACGGGCCTGCGATTTAACCATAAAGTCTTAGGCAACTGAATTGCCCCAGCTGGTCTGAGTGTGTCTTTGGCGCATATTACGTACTATGTCACACTTCAGGCCAGCTGCAGGCGGTGTTATGCCGCCTGACGAAGGTTCTTACGGGCTGGACGACGCCGCCCGAAGGTGCTGCGCATCAGTTTCTTGAAGAAAATCCCGATCGTCGAAAGGCCGATTTCACCAACGCAGGGCAGCTCAGTGCCACGACGCCATTCAGGATTGCGCTCCTCAAAGAAACGGATGGATGAGTTGCTGGCACGCATGCGAGGCGTGATGTCCGCGACATCTTCTTTCAGCGCATGGTAGCCCTCGCCGAAGTCGAGGATCTTCTCTTCTTCTTTATAGTAAGTCGGGTACAGCTTCTGGCAGTATTGCTGCATCAGACCTTCCATCTCATGGTCGTGGTGATCGTGGCGTGGATAGAAGCGTTGAAAGTTATTGGCCATCAGCAGATAGGTTTTGTAACCCTTCGAAATCAGTAACCAGAACATCGGCGTGGTAGGGCGTAACATCTTCGCTTTCAGCATTTTCATTGCGAACGCAGTATGCAATGTTTTGTTGCCCCAGAATTCAGGCTCAACAATAGTATCGCCAGTGAATACGCCAATGGCTTTCTTGCCCTGGTGCATCAATTCGACTTCATTGTAAGTACTGAATCCCACGATTTTCCCGGTGGTCTTGTTCTTCAGGATCATGACGCCTTTCTTTTCACTCATATCCTTAATAAAGGTTGTGAGATCGGCGTTCTCGTAGAAACGGGTGAAAATGCTGTGCATTTCGACAAGCTTAGCGATGTTTATTTCGTTGATAGGAAAGAAACGACAGGTGAGTTTCGCTTTTTTAGTCATTGTAGCCTCGATATTTTTTTATTGTTTTTATAACCGCCTCGCCAAACAGGATGGGCGGAATCTGCAATCCATTGTCTTAACCTGACCAGAACCAGGTGTCCTTCAAGCAGCTGCTCCGGGGCCAGCGGCCGGGAGAAACTGTTCGTATTTGTGATCTGTGAACTTATGTTAATTATATTTTCGGGCCAGTGACCAGCGTTTTGATAAAGGTATCAGAGCGGTATTCCTCCCTAATATGACACTGGTCATAATTGTGACATTGTAGGGTTTGAATAAGCCATACGGGCCCGATATGGCTTTGCATAACCCTTATTTTGCAGGAATTGACCTGTTTAGGGAAGTCTGAAGGGATTTTGATTTTAAGCAGTGCCATGACAGAAGTATGTTGCTTTGTTGCAACGCGATGGGGCCTCTCTACAATACGCGGCTGATTCTGAAACATGTGGGCAATCAATATGACATTGGCAGTTGTTACTCTGGCAGCGGGCAAAGGCTCGCGGATGAAGTCTGATCTCCCTAAGGTGCTGCATCGTCTGGCTGGGAAGCCACTGCTGGGTCACGTACTGGATGCTGCTGAGCAGCTCGATGGCGCCACCCAGCATGTTGTCATTGGTCACGGTGCTGAGTTAGTCCGTGAGATGTTCACTGACCGCCCATTGACCTGGGCGGTTCAGATGGAGCAGAAGGGCACAGGGCACGCTGTCGCGCAGGCTTTGCCAGATATTTCTGATGATGCGCTGGTTCTCGTATTGTACGGAGATGTTCCTCTCATCCGCACTGAAACCCTGGCAGGTATGGTTGCCGTTGCTGAGAATGCACTGGCTCTGTTGACCGTAACCCTTGACGACCCGACCGGCTACGGCCGTATCGTTCGCAACGATAAGAATGAAGTGCAGGCAATTGTTGAGCATAAAGATGCCAGCGATGAACAGCGACAGATCTGCGAGGTCAATACCGGCATCATGGCCATGCCTGCGCGTTATCTGAAACGCTGGCTACCAGCGTTGTCGGCGGATAATGCGCAGGGTGAATACTACCTGACGGACGTGATCGCTATGGCTGTTGCTGATGGTGTGGCCGTGAATGCATTACAGCCTTCGTCAGCAACAGAAGTTGAAGGCGTGAACGACCGTCGCCAACTTGCAGCTCTTGAGCGGGAGTTCCAGAGTCAGCAGGCTGACAGCCTGATGGTGCAGGGGGTGGCTCTGGCGGACCCTGCGCGAATCGATGTTCGCGGTACTCTGACGGTGGGGCGTAACGTGAGTATTGACGTTGGCTGCGTATTCGAGGGTGATGTCATCCTTGACGACGATGTTCAGATCGGTGCTTACAACGTGATCCGTAACAGTAAACTAGGCAAAGGGGTCCAGGTTGAAAGTTTTTGCCATATAGAGGAAGCCGTTGTGGCTCAGGCCTGCAATCTTGGCCCTTACGCCCGGCTGCGTCCTGGTGCTGAACTGGCGGACGGTGCTCGTGTGGGCAATTTCTGCGAAGTGAAAAAATCACGGATCGGTAAAGGCTCTAAAGTGAATCACCTTACCTACATAGGTGACGCGGTCATTGGTGAGGGAGCAAACATCGGTGCCGGTACCATCACCTGCAACTATGACGGTGTGAATAAATTCAGGACTGAGATCGGGAACGGTGCTTTTATCGGCTCCAACTCGTCACTGGTTGCGCCAGTGACGGTGGGCGACGGCGCGACAGTAGCGGCAGGCTCGACCATTACTAAGGATGTTGGTGCTGACGAGCTGGCGGTTGCCCGCGGTAAACAGCGCAATATCGCTGGCTGGAAGAAACCCAGCGATCAGTAAAATTACGGCTGTACTTCTGGGCTGGTCAGTCCAGAAGATCCAGCGCCAGTCTGACGAAATCCTGTGAGGTGACAATGCCGAGCAGGTTGCCTGCGTCATCTGCGATCAGCAGGCATCCTTCTTTTTCAGCCCTTAATCGTTCACCCGTGGTTTTCAGCGGCGTATCCGCTGGCAGGGTCTCGACTTCTCGGTCGAGACAGTCCAGAACAGGAGTTTTCGCAAGATAGTCCTGCAGATGGTGGGCACCGAACTTATCCGTAATCCGGAACGCTTCCCGCAGGAATTCTTTCTGACTCAGTACGCCCTTTATGGCGCCTGTATCACTGACGACCGGAATATGTCGTACATGGTGTTCACGCATCAACTCTTCGGCATCGCGCAGAGTTGATCCGGTGCCGAGTGTTTTGACGTCGCGGGTCATGATGTCGCTTACGATTCGCATATTTTCAGATCTCATTGATTACCTGACCTAAAGTAAAGCACTTAACCGTGGAGCTGCTATTCTGAAATCAGATAGTCACGCCGGACAGGAGGTTTCATGAGTTTTTCTGACAGTATCCGTAACTACTACGAGCAGATGGTGGCCGAAGAAATCGTCACTCAACTGCATGCCGCGGGGCGTGATGTGTCGACCGGCGTTATGGCTGATATTGCTTGCGTAGCTCTCAACAGGCTCCCACCTAAATACATCCGGTATGAGGTGGATATGGCGTTTTACATGTCTCCGGATGAGCTGATGATGACACGTCAACGGGTGCGGGACGGTGTCGCAGATGCGATACGGTTTGTCGACTCCCACCGGCGGGAAGACGACGCGGGCAATGACATCGGCTGACCAGCGTATTATTGTAACGGCAGGTTTGAATAATAAGACAGGATTGGCATGCCGGGTTCAGTGGCTGCCTGATGGAGTAATTGATGAATATCTTATTGGTGGATGACGATACTGAACTGACGGCACTGCTGACCCGTTACCTTGAGCGTGAACTGTTTAAAGTAACTGCCGTCCATACCGCAGAAGAAGGCCTGGCAGAGGCCCTGAGCGCGCGTTACCAGGCCGTTGTGCTGGATGTGATGCTCCCCGGCGGTAGCGGTATCGACATTCTTGGGCAAATCCGTACCCGCAGTGATGTTCCTGTTCTGATGCTGACCGCGAAAGGCGATGAAATGGATCGCATTCAAGGACTCGAGATAGGCGCAGATGACTATATTCCTAAGCCATGTAATCCGCGGGAGTTATCTGCCCGG
This sequence comes from Thalassolituus sp. UBA675, assembly GCF_002297765.1. Lineage (NCBI taxonomy): Bacteria > Pseudomonadati > Pseudomonadota > Gammaproteobacteria > Oceanospirillales > Oceanospirillaceae > Thalassolituus > Thalassolituus sp. UBA675. The sequence goes on along the minus strand of NZ_DBNJ01000023.1, from coordinate 46,444 downwards.
CTGCGTTCCATTCTGCGTCGCGGGCGTTCCGCCGATGTGATCTCGGCAACACTCGAAGTGGAAGATCTGGTGATCGACTTCGATAAACATATCGTGCATCGCAATGGCGAGGAGCTTGATCTCACCGTGACCGAGTTCAACATACTGGGCGTACTGGTGCGTGAAGCCGGGAAAGTTGTCGACAAAAATCGTCTCGCTGAGCAGTCGATGCAACGGTCACTGACCTTGTTTGATCGCAGTCTCGACATGCACCTCAGTAATCTGCGCAAAAAACTCGGGCCTTCGCCGGGTGGAGAGCAACGTATCAAGACCGTTCGTGGTGTGGGTTACATGTACCAGATGGAGCAGGGATCAGCTGAAGCCTGATGCGCGGCGTATTTCTAAAAATCTACCTCGCCTTTATGGTGACTGCTCTGGTAACGACCGCAGTCACCATTACTCTGGCCGCATACTATCGTCAGTGGTCTAACGACTCAGTGAACCTGATCGCCCCGACCGGGGGTTATATTTCTGCCGCTGAATTGATTCTTCAGCAGGGCGGCGAGCCTTTGCTGCTCGAGTGGCTATTGAGGTTTGAAAGACACCCCAGCGTTAATGCCTATGTATTTGATGATCAGGGACTGAGTCTGCTCCCAGATCCGCCAGCGGCGGTTGTCAGCTATGCATTGTCGGCGGAGAGCTACGAGGCTCAGGTCAGCCCCCTCAGTCGTTCCGAAATATTGGTGAAAGCGCCGATTGAAAGTGTCGAGGGGCGGGTATACCTCCTCGTCGTAGAGTTTATGCATCCGCTGGTGGTGTTTAACCTCCCGGCCTATCTTGGCTGGGGGTTACTCGCATCGTTTCTGATTTTCGCAATCTGGAGTCTGTTACTTTCAGGTTATCTGACGCGCCCCGTGCGTTTTATGCAAAAAACTGTTCAGGCCTTTGCGAGCGGCGACTGGCGCGCCCGGATGGACCCTCGCTCATTAAGGCGACGCGATGAACTTGGTGAGCTGAGCCGCGAATTTAACCACATGGCTGGGTACATCGAACGCCTGATTCATGATCAGAAGCAGCTTGTCAGTGATGTGTCCCACGAGCTGCGTTCACCACTGGCACGCAGTACGGTCGCTCTGGAGCTTGCCCGCCTGGACGCTGTGCCAGATCAGGAAGAGCATCTGGATCGAATAGAACTCGAAACCAAGCGACTCAACGAGATGATCGAAGACCTGCTCAATATGGCAAAGCTGGATGCTCAGCAGGATCACAGTCACTGGTCGGATGTCCATTGTGATAACGTGCTACAACAGGTCGTCGATGATGCCCGGTTTGAACATCCTGACAGTAACGTGAACCTGACTCTCGCAGAAGGGCTACCCGTGATCTTTGGTGATCGAAAATTACTGAAGTCTGCCTTTGAAAATATTACCCGGAACGCCCTGTTGCACACTCAGGAAGGCACGAGTGTTGATCTCTCGGCGCGGATGAAAAACGGCCTGATCCGGGTAGTGATACGTGACCATGGACCGGGGGTACCTGAGGATAAGCTGAACGATCTGCTGCGCCCGTTTGTTCGTGCGGAATCTGCGCGCGAGCGCCTTGGGCAGGGGCATCGGGGTTTTGGTCTGGGCCTGGCGATCGCGCATCGTGTCGTGTCCCATCATAGAGGCCAGATTACGCTGCGTAATCATCGCGATGGTGGCCTGATGGTCACAATTGATCTACCCCCGGCGGGTTGAATTGGCCTCTTTACGTTGGGTTTACTTGTCTCTGCTGTAATAAATTGTTGGGCTGCCGTTACAATACAAGTCTAGAAAAATAAGCAGGTTGTCTTTGTGCGTTTAATTTCCACTCTTGTTTTGATGTGTCTTCCGGCGTTGGCTCTGGCCAATCCGCCGCAGTCAGGCGCGCGCCCGGATATGTCGGTTGAGTGGAGTAACAGCCAACCAGAACAACGTCAGGCACTGGATAACTTCTATCAGGCGCTGCAAGAAATGCCACCAGGTGCTGGTAGCTCTGATATCAATGAACGGCAACGTCACCTTGAGCAGTTGCGTGATATGTCGACGGAGCAGCGCCAGGAGATGTTCCGTAACTTCGTTCAGGACGCTGAGCGTCGCCGCTAAAAATCCCTCCCTTAAGAATTGCGTCATTTCGGCAATGGACAAATGCCATCCAGTCGATACAGTGTTGCCCGTCTAATCTCGGGAAACCAGCATGAAAACACGTATCACTGAACTCTTAGGTATCGAAGCTCCCCTGATCCTTCCGGGTATGAGCTGGATTTCTACCCCTCAGCTTGTCGCCGCAGTCTCGAATGCGGGCGGCTTAGGTATCCTTGCCAGCGGTCCACTGACTCCGGAAGAAACCCGAACTTCTATTCGAGAGATCCGTGAGCTGACGGACAAGCCTTTCGGCGTGGGTGTTACCCTGCTGATGCCTGGCGCCAAAGAAAACGCCATGATCGCTCTGGAAGAAAAGGTGCCAGTGATTAACTTTTCACTGGGTAAAGGTGACTGGTTGGTGAAAAAAGCCCACGAATACGGCGGCAAAGTCATCGCGACGGTTGTCTCCGAGAAACATGCACTGTCAGCCCAAAGCATCGGTGCGGATGCCTTATTGGTCACTGGCCATGAGGCGGCAGCCCATGGCGGTGATGTGACTTCTCTGGTTCTGGTGCCGTCGATTGCCAGTAAAGTCGATATTCCGGTCATTGCTACCGGGGGCTTTGCTGATGCACGTGGCCTGATGGCTGCGCTGTCTCTGGGGGCAGAGGCTGTGGCGATGGGCTCACGCTTTGCAACCAGCGCTGATAGCCCTCTGCATAATCACGTGAAAGAAACGGTGGTTAAAAAGTCGGAGCAGGAAACTATCTACTCAAAGAACTTTGATGGCCTCTGGGCTCGCGTAATGAAAACGCCACGCTCAATTAAAGAAACCAAACGCCCTATGAATCTCATCATGGCGGGCCTCGAAGCGACGAAAGCGGCAAAGATAGTAAAACAGCCGGTCTGGAAGATCATGCTGGGCATGTTAGTTATGCTAGATAAAATCAAACTGCTGGCGTACTTTGGTGCCAGCGTTCCTCGCTTACAGGCTGCGACCATTGATGGCGACCTTGATAAGGGTGTTCAGTTTATTGGTCAGACCCAGGGGTTGATTGAAGACATCCCAACGGTGCAGGAGCTGGTTGATCGTATCCTGGCGGACGCTAAAGCGATGCATGAAAGCAATAACCGCTTTTTTTCCTGATGACGCCATGCAGGCTATCTTCGGATAGTCTGCCTTTCTTTTTATACCCCTCTTTTCGGTTACACTTTTTTGAGGTGATCTTTCCGGTTTTTTCTGGCCAAATTCATTCTTAGGTATGAGGCTGTCCGGATAATGCACGGATTCCCGTAGTCCTTTTGTAACCCTGTCTTCATAAATCCTTTTATGTCCGAAAAAAGCATTTTTCGATAAAAAACCGCTCGTATACTCATTCCCGCTCTGGCCAAAGCACCAAAAAAAAATAATAGGGTGAGGAACAGGAAATGAAAAAATATCTGCTTACCGCGGTAGCAGCGGTTACTGTGTCTTCTCAGGCACTGGCGATGTCAGAAACCTTAGATACCGGTTATACCGAAACAAAATATCCTATCGTGCTTGTGCATGGCTTTCTCGGGTTTGAACAGCTGGTGGGAGTTGATTACTGGTACAAAATTCCAGAAACACTGCAGCAGGATGGTGCAGAAGTCTTTGTCGCAACCGTTTCAAATACGAACTACCCGGAAGTTCGTGGAGAGCAGTTAATTGATCAGGTTGAAGATATTCTGGCGATTACGGGCGCAGAAAAAGTAAATCTGATTGGTCATAGTCATGGTGGCCCTACGACGCGTTATGCCGGTTCAGTAAGACCTGACATTATTGCGTCTGTATCCTCTGTTTCTGGCGTTAACAAAGGCACTGTAGTGGCCGATACACTGATTGAATGGTCAGATAATTCTGAAGTGTTCGGTACTGCCTTCGATGTATTTATTTCTGGTATTTCTGAACTTATCTCTTTTGCTTCAGGCAGTGATCTGCCACTAGCGCCGGTGGAGTCTGTCCGCTCTATGACAACGGAGGCATCGGTTATCTTCAACGCGGCGCATCCGGGTGGGATTCCTGACAGCGAGTGCGGTGAAGGCGATTATGAGTATAACGGTGTGCGTTATTACTCCTGGGCAGGGGCGAAACCAGCAACCAACCTTCTGGATCCGCTGGAACCGATCACCATAGCATTTTCTCAGTTCTTCCCGGACGGGGTCGCTAACGATGGTTTCGTGGACCCGTGCACGAGCAACCTGGGTATGGTCATTCGCAATGACTTTGCGATGACTCATCTGGATGAAGTCAATCAGATGCTCGGCATTCATGACCTGAATGAAACTGACCCATTGACGGTATTCCGTACACACGCCAACCGTTTGAAGAACGACGGACTGTAATATGAAAACCAGCATAGTCGTTGTCGTTCTGCTGTTGTCAGCGACCGTCGCTGGATTTTATTGGCTGCCGCAAGGTGATCTTGTGATCAGCCAGTCAGATCCATTGTCCTCGCAGCCAGATGACTATCGGGAGCCCATAGCGGCCACCCCTATGCATGCTCGCATTAATCAATCCGCAACGTTCAGAGGGGCATCACCCGATGGGCGGTTGCAGGTATTGAATGGTGCCCTGATGGTCAATCGCGATCTGAAACGTTGGATGGATTTTTATCTCAGCTCTGTGGGTGAATTCAGTATCGAAGAAATCACTGAATTTATGGAAGCAGAGATGCGCACCTTGCCAGCGCCTGCAGATCAGCAGGCGCTGGATCTTTTGAATAAGTATCTTGCGTATCTCGATGATATTTCCCGGTACGATGAAGTTAGCGGAAGGAAAATAAATGGTGCCGATCTGGCCGGCCTTACAGCGCGTATGGAATGGCTGGAAGATCTGCGGCGGGTGTACTTCGCTGACGCTACTATTGCCGCTTTTTTTGGTGATGATGAGGCTTTGGATCGCTACTCTCTGGAGAGAATGCGCCTTGCACAGAGCGGCGATACAGAAGCTATGCAGCAGCTGGAAAAAGAACTTCCGCTTCACCTTCGTGTTGCACGAGAGAAAGCCCGAGCCATTGAAACGTCTCAGAGCCTGCGGGATTCTATCGATGACCCTGAGGCACTCTGGCAAGCGCGAAAAGAACAGTTTGGCGAGGCAGCCGCCGACCGATTGGCGATTCTGGATGCAGAGCGACAGCAGTGGCAGGCCAGACTTACAGACTACCATGACTTCCTTGAACGCAACTCCGCTAAGCAGAACTTTGATGAGTTGGCTGAAGCCTACCGCGCAGAAAATTTCTCAGTGGTGGAGCAGAAGCGGATCGATGCAGCCTTACAGGCTAGGTCTGCACAAATACCGGAAAGCAGCGCTATTTCTCCTCTGCCTCACGAAGAAGAGCTTGCAGCGGATTGAACAGCGGTGCTGCGGTAATAAGAATATTGTCGCCGCAAAGCTGAGGGTTTACCTCTACAGATAATGGCTGAATATGGCCGAACGAAGCCCCAGCCTCACGGGCAATCAGTTGTGCAGCGGCAAAGTCCCAGGGCTTTACTGATTCGTAGTAGCCATCCAGACGTCCGCAGGCTACCCAGCATATATCCAGTGCAGCAGCACCCAGGCGCCGGATATCAGCGCAATTCGCAAGAACCTGTTCGAGCCGTCGCATGAGCAAGGCTAAGTTATCAATCTCGTAGGGAAAACCGGTGGCGATTATTGCGCGGGAAAGGTCTGCTTTTTCGGTGCAATGAACCGGTACATCGTTGAGACGGGCTCCTTTCCCAGCCTGAGCATGAAAGGTCTCATTCGTAAACGGATTATGTACGACACCCACACGCGCTTTGCCATTGTGGTAGTAAGCAATTGAAACTGCGACCTGTGGATGACCATGAGCAAAGTTCACCGTGCCATCAATAGGATCGACGATCCAGAGGTGCTCATGCTGCCCGGCTTTGTTCAGTTCATCAGGATTTAATTCCTCGGACAGAATCTGATGATCAGGGTAGTTCCGCCGAATAGCCGCTGTAATCAGCTCGTCAGCCGCGACGTCGGCCTGAGTCACCAGTTCATTGCCATTTTTGTATGTCAGCGACAGCGACTTTCTTTGGCTCGCAATCAGGTCGCCGGCTTCTTTCGCCAAACGTAGCGCCAGAGTCAGAATGTTGGTCTCGTGCATGATTCATTCACCAGCAGAATTCATTGCCTGTGAGTATGCGCTCACAAAACCGGGCTGACCAGTGAGCTTATCGGGGGCGTGAGAGTGATTGAGTGTTACACTGTATCTTTTTAGGGTCAGAGCAACGGGTATGACACGAGTACATCTGATTACTGGTTTTTTGGGCGTAGGCAAAACGACTGCCATTCTGGACCTTTTGCAGCAATCACCCGACAACGAGAAGTGGGCGGTGTTAGTCAATGAGTTTGGAGAAGTCGGAGTCGATGGCGCCATCCTCGAAGCCAGCGGCGCAGTAGTACGTGAAGTCCCGGGTGGTTGTCTGTGTTGCGTGTCGGGGCTGCCGTTTCAGATGGGGCTGAATATGTTGCTGGCCAAAGAGAAGCCAGACGTCCTGTTGATTGAACCCACCGGTCTAGGTCATCCCCGTAAAGTGCTGACAACACTGCGCAGCGATGACTACCGCGAGCTACTGACGGCAGGTGCTAATCTTTGCTTAATAGACCCTCGCCACCTTAAAGACCCGCGTTACACCGACAACGATACGTTTAATGATCAGATCACATTGGCTGATGTCCTGGTTGCCAATAAAACCGACCTCTGCTCGCCTGATGATCTTGCCGCATTCGATGCACTGGTGGCGTCGGCTAAGCCTGCCAAAGCAGCGAGTGTGCGTACGGTACAGGGGCAGGTCGATGTAGGCTTACTGGCGTTGCCAACAAACCCTGACCGTCTGCAGCTGAAGGATCGTGGTCACCATCATCACCACAGCAAAGAGGCGAGTGCGCCGGTGGCGTTATCGCCGGGTGAAGAGCTGCGTCGCCTTGAGAGTCATGGCGAAGGGCATTTTTCCTGCGGTTGGTTGATCTCCGGTGAGTGGGTATTTTCTTTGGATGCTCTGCGCCACTGGTTTGATCAGTTGGAGTCGGGTGAGAACAAAGTGGTGCGCGCAAAAGCGTTAATCCGCACAGAGCAGGGGCATTATGTCCTCAACTGGCGGGATGGTGTACTGTCGGAGATGCCAACGCGCGCGCTGGAAGAAAGCCGGCTGGAAATTATTTCCGAGGCGACACCGGATACCGGCGCTCTGGAAGTCTCACTTAAAAAGTGTCGGAGGGAATCATGAAATATTGCCCGCAATGCAAAGCCGATATTAATGTTCAGGTCATTGATGGTGAAGAGCGGCGTGCCTGTTCGGTTCAGTGCGGCTTTGTTTTCTGGGATAACCCGACACCGGTCGTGGCGGTGGTCGTGGAAACACCAGGCGGTGTCGTATTAGCACACAACAAGCTCTGGCCTGCGGGTAAGTACAGCATTATCACTGGCTTTCTGGAGCGTGGCGAGACGCCGGAAATCTGTGCGCTACGGGAAACCGAAGAGGAGTTGGGCCTGCGTGGTGAACGAGCGGAGTTTATTGGTTTCGAATTGTTTGATGGCAAAGGCTTTAATGGCCATGAATACAATCAGATTATCATCGGCTTTTATGTCTATGCCGAAGGGGTCATTACCCTGGATGAAAACGAATTGGATGAATACAAAATTATTCCCGTTGAGAAACTGAAAGGTTGGGGCTCGGCTACGGGTAAAATTGTTCAGCGCTGGCTCGATCGGAAAAATTCCTAAGCTATTACTGATTGCCGGGAAACCTTATAAAAAATACGTTTAATAAACGGTAATAAATACGCCGCAAAACCGTAAAAAAAGTGACCCGGCACTGACATCTGTTTCTGACTGAATACCCGCTGGTTTTTCTACCGGACGGTGATGTAATGAAACATTCTCTTCTCTGGCTGGCGATGTTCTCTGCGAGCGCCGCTCATGCCGATATTCTTATTAATGAAACCGATGCTGATAACCCCAGCACAGATACGGCCGAATTTATTGAGCTGTATGATGGCGGCATCGGTGCTCAGTCACTCAATGGACTGTCACTGGTTCTGTTTAATGGCAGCGATGATGCCAGCTATGAATCTATTTCGCTGAATGGCTTTCAAACCAATGCAGACGGCTACTTTGTTGTTTGCGGTGACGACACTAACGTCAGTAACTGTGATTTGGATCTGTCACCAGACAGTAACCTGATTCAGAACGGCGCGGATGCGGTTGCGCTTTTTTCCCGCCCGGCTTCAGATTTTCCGAATGATACGCCGATTACGACTGACGGCCTGATCGACGCTGTCGTTTACGACACTAACGACAGTGATGACGACGCTCTGCTGGTATTACTGAATTCTGGTCAGCCTCAATTGAACGAGGCAATGAGCGGCAATAAAGATCAGCACTCACTGCAGCGTTGTTCTGGTGGTGCGCGGGAGACCGAAGGATTTGTCGCCGACCTGCCAACCCCGGGGGAGGCGAACAGCTGTGGCGGCAGCGAGCCTGAGCCAACGCTGGGTGCGTGCGGTGACGCCGCGACGCCGATCAGTGCGATACAGGGCCTGATTACAGATATCACCAATGATGCCAGCCCGCTAAATGGCCAGCAGGTGATTGTCGAAGCCATTGTTACAACAGACCTTCAGGGCGGCGCTCTGGCGAACGGCGATTATTCGTATCAGTACAGCGGCTTCTGGTTACAGCAGGCGGATAGCGAAGCTGACGCTGACCCGATGACATCCGAAGGTGTGTTCGTATACAACTACAGTGAAAACGTCTCTGTTGGTGATCGTGTACGTCTGCAGGCAACCGTCGGTGAGTACAATAATGTCACTCAGTTGAGCAATATCTCTGACATCGCAGTCTGCTCAAGTGGTAATGCGCTTCCAACTGCTGTTGAAGTGACTCTGCCGGTTGCTGATCTGGCAGAATTTGAGGCGGTCGAAGGTATGCTGGTTGAAAGCGACCAGTCGCTGTTGATCAGTGACCTGTTTGGTACCGGTTATGGCTTCGGAAATTACGGACAGTTTGCCGTGTCATCCCGCCTGCATTTTCAGGGCACTGAGATAGCGTTACCCGGCTCGCCAGAAGCGCTTGCCGCAGAGCCCAATCGTGTACTTGATACTCTGCTGGTTGATGACGGTGTGTCGGCGTCGTATCCGGAATATATTCCTTTCCCGGATGCCTCTGGTTTCTCTGCGGATAACCCGGTACGTATCGGTTATTCCGTCCCTGCATTCCAGGGTGTGATGAACGCGTTCCGCGATAATTACACGGTTATTCCTTCGGCCGTCACCATTGATCCGACACACCCACGCACACTGGCGCCGCAGGTGTCTGAGCAGGCGAATCTGGTTGTTGTCGGCATGAATGTGCTCAACTTCTTTAATGGTGATGGCATGGGTGGCGGCTTCCCGACCTCTCGTGGCGCACCGACTCAGGACGCACTCGATATGCAGACGGCAAAAATCGTTGCCGCTCTGGATGCCATGGATGCCGATGTTATTGGTCTGATGGAGCTGGAAAACGACGGCTGGGGTCCTGAAAGCGCCATCGTTGAACTCACAGAAGCATTGAACGCCGTTCAGGCGCCGGGCGATGAATATTCGGTTATTAATCCGGACGCTGCGGCTTCAGGGTTAGGTACAGATGCTATTGCCGTCGGTCTGATTTATCGCGCTGATCGCGTATCGCCTACCGGTGCGGCTCGTGTCCTTGATTCCAGCAATTCACCGCTGGATGAAAGTAACACTCCACTGTTTGACGACACCAAAAACCGTCCTGCGCTTATTCAGACCTTTAATGTTGATGGTCAGGAAATTACCTTTGCCGTTAACCACCTGAAGTCCAAGGGCTCAGCATGTAACGAGCCTAACGAAGGTGCCGATGGTCAGGGTAATTGCAACATCAACCGTACTCGTGCAGCTCAGGCGCTGGTCGAGTTTCTTGCTGACGATGAACAGGTCATGATTCTGGGTGATCTGAATGCCTACAGCCAGGAAGACCCGATGCAGGCTTTCTACAGTGCTGGTTTTACCAATCTTAAGTACACGGAAGCAGCCACCGAAGAACAGCCATACAGCTATACCTTTTCGGGCCTGTTAGGTTCTCTGGATCATGCACTGGCGACGAGCGATCTGCTGGCTCAGGTGGTGAGTGTCGATGCCTGGCACATCAATTCGGTGGAAGACTCGCTGGTGGATTATCTGACCGAAGCCAATGGTCAGCCGTATTCATCTGTTGATAACTACGCCGCGCCAGATGCTTACCGTTCATCTGATCATGATCCGATTGTCGTTGGTCTGATGATCGAAGCGCCCAATGTTGCACTAGAACAGATAGCCGATATTCCTGCGATTGAGATTACCCGTCGCAATGAAAACATCGAGTTGGACCTCAGTACTTATGTGAGCGATGCTGACGGTGACCTTCTGTCTTATGAGGCCTTAACGCTTCCAGAAGGCATGACACTGAGTGCGATGGGGGTTCTCTCTGGTGTGGCGGATCGTGATCTGCTGAATCAGCTACCTGCGACTGCAACTATTGAAGTCAGTGATGGGGCAGAGAGTGTTCAGCTGGTGGTCGACATCCGGGATGAGCGCCCGGCGACGAATTTTTTCAGCAGGATAATTGAGTTATTCCGCTCAATCTTTTCCTGGCTGTTTGGACGTTAACTTCTGAGCATGTCATGCGCCAGTCGTAGGCAGATCAGAAATTAACTTGTGCCTGTGCTGACTCCAGCAGCACAGGCAGAGCGCCCCGGCTGGCGAAGCTACTCAACAATGCTTCCCAGTCGGGACTTAATAATTCGTTACGATAACCCTGAATAAAGACATTTCGTTCTTTCAGACTGATGCCTTTGAACGCCGTTGTGGTATTCAGCCAGTCTTCCTCAATACCAATAATGTCTTCCGCCGAAATCAGCAGATAAATATCTTTGTATGGGCAGATATTCTGCGCGCTGGTGACTTCTGACGAATAACAGTCAAAGCAGACATCAGGCAGAGACTCTGCGAGTTTTTCGGTAATGTCTGCTGGGCAACCAGCGGTGCATATCAAAGCTGCGCAAGACATCGGAACGCTGGCCGTGGTTGCAGGGTTTTCGACGGTCGGACGTAAAGGAATTCGCTTGAGCATAGCAGCTACACCAGGTGGTGGCTGATGAACTGCATCTCGCGGACAAGATTGCGTAAACAGCGCTCACCACCTGGGCGAGCCTTGTACATATGGCGTAGGGCAAAGAACACCTGATACAGAGCATCGAAGCAGAGGGTGCGGGAGGCTTCCTCGCACTCTGGGTCGAGGCTGATTGAACGTAGGGTGGTGTAGATTCTGCGCAGCCAGCTTTCCTGCAAGCGTGTTAAGCCTGAGGTTCCAGCCTTGATGGCAAGGTCAAGGCCTGTGTCCAGATAATGATCCAACAATTCACTATTCAGCGAACGGTAATTGGTGATGCTCAGTTCAAGCACTGTAAATTGATCGTGCCGGGACAAACCAGGGGTAGTATCACAGGGCTTTGGGTCGTCTGGGACTGGTTGCATGGATCGCATTAGCTCTTCCTCCATCGGATAAGAATAAGTTAATGCGAATTATTATCAGTTGCAATATTTGGCTTATTGCAAATATCTATCAGAATTGGCTTTTAGATAGTGAAAGCTGCTTCGATAAAAAAGCCACATTCGATAGAAAAAGCAAAATTACCAGTTGAAAGGCTTCTCGCCCCGGGCGTTCAGTTTCACCCAGCCTTCTTTTCCGGAGTCGCTTTCTGATTCTTCCCAGCCACTGTCGCTACAGCGGACTTCGGTCTCTAAGGCTTGCCAGGCAGCTCGTGCTGCTTCCAGGTCGGTATTCCACGGCGTATCGTTCTGTTTGAACCAGAGGCTGGAGAAGTTCTTTTCAGCGTTGGCGTTCATATAGATGTCCATACCGCCTGAACGCCAGTGTTGATGAGCGCCGGTGTCCTTTATTGTGTTGATCTCTCCCAGCACGGAACGTAGCCACTCGGTAACTTTGGCTGGGTCGCCTTTCATCAGGTAAATCTCAAGGTCCGGGAAGCGTTCAGTCATTGCGGGTATCCGAAAACAGTCGAAGTAGGGTGAGCATTATATAGGCGCATAGAGAAATAAGGGCACCGCTTGCTGCGGTCGTCAGACCGATCAGCGTCACGACTTCCTGAGCCAGAGACGGCGATATTCGGTTATCGGCGAAAAGCATGGCGCCTGCGCCGGCAAAAAACAGTGTGGCGCCAATTGAGAAACGGGTCAGATATCGCCGCTCTTTACCCTGTTTTGCAATGATCCACTCTTTCAATGCCATGTTTGAGGCTGTCGGGCATGGGCCCGGTTCCGTTAATGATGTCAGGCTATCAGTGTAGGAGGGTTCCGGGGTTGAAGAAAGAGCTGGGGGATGACGTACGCAGCTACCGCCAACGGACAGACAGTTGCCCCAGTAGCTGCGTGGGTCAGGCTACCCTCATAGCCCTTATCTATAGTAGGGCCCGTAGTTAACGCTGGGGATGTGGCAGAGTGTCGCAGTCCGGGATTGAATCCACTGGCCTGATCACATATAATCGCCGCCCTTCGTTTTTCTGTGCCCTGTGATGGCACGGAAATCCGGACTCCTTGCCTTACCGGATGGGCCGGAAGGCTATAAACCCATAAGGAGCTGAAAATGCGTCATTATGAAATCGTTTTCCTGGTTCACCCGGACCAGAGCGAACAAGTACCTGCGATGGTTGAGCGTTACACCAACACCATCGAATCTACTGGCGGTAAGATCGACCGTTACGAAGACTGGGGCCGTCGTCACCTGGCATACCCAATCAACGATGTGCACAAAGCGCACTACATCCTGATGAACGTTGAATGTACTCAGGAAGCGCTGGATGAACTGACTACTAACTTCCGTTACAACGACGCTGTTCTGCGTAACATGGTTATCCGTCGTGACGAAGCTGTGACTGAAATGTCTCCAATCAAAGCGGCAGAAAGCCGTGAAGACCGTCGTCGCGCTGAGCGCAACGAAGCTTCTGAAGCGAAAACCGAACAGTCTGAAGAAAAGGCTGAACAAGAAGAATCTTCAGCTGAAGACAACGCTGAGTAATAGGAGATCAGATCATGGCTCGTTTTTTCCGTCGTCGTAAGTTCTGCCGTTTCACCGCTGAAGGTGTGACCGAGATTGATTACAAAGATCTGGACACTCTGAAAGGCTACGTTACTGAAACTGGCAAAATCGTACCAAGCCGTATCACCGGTACCCGTGCAAAGTATCAGCGTCAGCTTTCTACAGCAATCAAGCGTGCTCGCTACATTGCTCTGCTGCCATACACTGATCAGCACGACAAATAAGAGATACGGTTAACACTGTATCATTACTAATTTTCGTAGCCCGGCATCCGTGAATGAATGTCGGGAGACAAAAAGACACGGTGGCTTATTAATTCATAAGTAAGTCACCCTGTAATGAGGAATCATCATGCAAATCATTCTGCTGGAAAAAATCGCAAACCTGGGTTCACTGGGTGATCAGGTAACTGTTCGTCCGGGTTACGCTCGTAACTTCCTGTTCCCACAGGGCAAAGCGGTTCCTGCGACTAAAGCAAACGTTGAACAGTTCGAAGCACGTCGTGCAGAACTGGAAGCTCAGGCTGCTGATAAGCTGTCTGCCGCTCAGGCCCGCGCTGAGCAGATCAACGAAATTGAACTGTCTGCCGCAGTTAAAGCAGGCGACGAAGGCAAGCTCTTCGGCTCACTGGGTAACCGTGACGTCGCAGACCTGGCTTCTGCCGCTGGTGTTGAGCTGGCTAAATCTGAAGTACTGCTGCCAGAAGGCCCAGTGCGTCAGGTAGGTGAGTACGACATCACCATCCGTCTGCACCCAGAAGTTGAAGCAGTACTGAAACTGCACGTAGTTGCTGAATAAGTAATTACCGCGCGGTGGCCGCAATGATGGCTCATTGCGGCAGATTAAGGCACTATTGGTTCCCACTGATAGTGCCTTTATTTTTTGCATTGAAGATATGAACGAAGAATTCGGACAGGATACAGAAAGCGTCGGCAGTAGCCGTATGCCACCCCATTCAGTTGAAGCAGAGCAATCAGTGCTGGGCTCCCTGATGCTGGATGAGCGCGCCTGGGAGACTGTCTCAGAAACCCTGCTGGATACCGATTACTACCGTCACGATCACCGGATCATCTTCCGGGCTATTCAGCATCTCGTCGCTCAGGAACAGCCGATTGACGTTGTGACTGTCGCAGAAGAGCTTGAAGAGCGCGGACAGCTTGAGAAAGCAGGCGGGGCCTCTTATCTGAGTCGGCTCGTTGATATGACCCCTTCAATCGACAACTGTGCAGCCTATGCAACCATTGTCGCGGAACGCTCACAGCAGCGTAGCCTGATCGAAGCCGCTAGTGACATCATCGAGAAGGCCTATGAGCCAGGCGGCGCAGACGCTCTCACGCTGGTGTCTGATGCAGAAAAGTCCATCGCCCAGATTGCAGAAGGCAACCGCAAGGATGGTGGCCCTGAACTGGTCGCTCCTATCCTCAAAAATACGCTTGAGCAGCTTGATCAGATGTTCAATCAGCCTGAAGGGCTGACAGGTCTGACAACGGGTTTCACTGAGATTGATAACAGGACTTCGGGCTTCCAGAAAGCCGACCTGGTGATTGTGGCGGCACGTCCATCCATGGGTAAAACCACCTACGCCATGAATCTGGTCGAAAATGCGCTTCTGGCGACCAAGCGACCGTGTCTGGTGTTTAGTCTTGAGATGCCTTCAGAGTCTATCGTGATGCGTATGCTGTCTTCGATCGGGAAAATCGACCAGACCCGTATCCGCTCCGGTAAGTTAATTGATGAAGATTGGCCGAAGCTGTCAGCTGCGGTAAATATGCTGAAAGACCTGCCGTTGTACATTGATGACACCGCTGCCCTCACGCCACAGGAAATGCGTGCCCGTGCACGTAAAGTGTACCGCGAGAACAATAATGATCTGGCCATGATCATGGTCGACTACCTTCAGTTGATGCGGGTATCAGGCCCTTCTGAGGGGCGGACGCAGGAGATTTCTGAAATCTCGCGAACCCTTAAGATCATCGCCAAAGAATTTAACTGCCCAATGATTGCCCTGTCACAGCTTAACCGGTCACTGGAGCAGCGTCCGAATAAGCGGCCAGTGAACTCTGACTTGCGTGAATCCGGTGCGATCGAGCAGGATGCGGATATTATTCAGTTTATTTATCGTGATGAGGTCTATAACGAAGACTCTCCCGATAAAGGCATTGCCGAAATTATTACCGGTAAACACCGTAATGGTCCGATTGGTATCGACCGTCTGGCATTTATTGGTAAATACACCCGATTCGAAAACCTTGCTCATGGCTATGACGGTGATGACGAATATTGATTCGTCATCAGCCCGATTTTAATCAGTAGGTAGTTCCCATGAAATTTACTCCCGAGCTGGAGATCCCGGGCGGTTGCATCAAACCGCTGCAATACGACGATATCGACGGTTTATTCGAACTGTACAAACATCCTGAAATACCCGGCCAGCGCCCTCTTGAAGACAAAGAGCAGCTGAATCGTATGATTGATTACAGTGTTCAGATGGCTGCCACTCAGCGTGGGATGATGTGGGCTATCGAAACGGACGGGCAGATCAAAGGCATGGTCAGTGGATTTGACTGGCAGCCGTCAAATCTGCGAATTGTGATGCGCGTTGATGGCTTACCCGCTTTAACGGTAGAAGAGCGAGCGGGGGCATTGAAAGCAGCGATCGGATTCCTGAGCAAAAAATACCACGTCCGTAATTTTGCTTATCAGTGGATTGAAGGTCAGTCTGACGATATTAAAGTCGCGCTCTCAGAATGTGGTTTTACTTTGGCTGCGCGCTTGCGCGACGGCTGGCGCACTGGGAATACCGAGTTCTCAGATGTAGAGCAATATCATTGGGTGTCCAGTGACGATAAGCCCGTACCGAGAAAACTGGGTGACGATGACGAACTGGGCCAGAACCTCAATGCAAATAAAAGAGGGGAGTCCTGATGAGTTGGAACTTCGAAACAGAACACTTTTTTATTCGCCTGCCGGTTTCTGATGAGGACGGAGCAGCACTGTTTAAGCTGCTGAGTAAAAACTCGACAGTAGCTCATATTCCGCGTTTGCCTATGACTGTTGAAGCTCAGGCGCTGGATGAATTACGTAGAATCGCAATGCGATTCGAGACGCGTGAAGCGGCCTTCTGGTTGATCGAACGTAAGTCAGACGGAGACGTTATTGCACGTATCGGCATTCAGTACATCAACTGGATGATGCTGAACGCTCAGATGCAATGGGAGCTGTCGGACCGGTGTGGTCTTGAAGAATTGCAGGAAGTGCTTCCTGTTATTGTAAATTACCTATCACAGGACCTGCATTTACATCGCCTGGAAATGCGTTTGAGAGCGGGTAGTGACGGTCAGAGCAAGCTACTGACTGCGTTGGGCTTTTCATGCGAAGGCACGCTGCCTTCTCAGCAGGAGTTTGAAGGCGAAGATATTGATCTGGATGTTTACTCCTTACTTACAGGAGAGCTGAAGGCGTAATTTCACGCTCGCTGACAGAATAAAAAAGGCCGCAGATGCGGCCTTTTTTATGATGCAAGAGTAAAGCTCGGTCTTCAGGAGTCGTTCTCGTGAGAGATACTCAACGACACGCTGCCATCGAATTCCTCGGACAAGTGAAAATGGATAGGCCGGCAGCAGACCTGGCAATCCTGAATATAGTTTTCTTCTTCCACATCGCTCGGATCAATAAAGACGGTTTGATATTCGCCACAATACGGACAGTGAATACCTTGCTCTTCAAGAAACATGTCAGAGGTCTGCCATAAGGTTTTTCAAGCGGTCTTTTTGCTCATCACGGGAAAGCGGCGTTGTGGTTTCTTGTGGGAGAGCACGAGGAAGATCAATTTCCAGATCTTCGCCATTTTGTATGCGGTTTAATAAGAGGTCGTAATTTCTTTTAAAAACCGGGAAGACTTTTTCTTCGGGTTCGTTGGCAATAAAAAACCAGTCAGTTGCGCGCCCGGCGAAATAGACCGCGGGGTGGCTCCAGTTAAACTCTTTCTTCGGCGATGGTGCCCGGCAGGCTTCGACGTAAGCTGCGTGAGCGGCGGGAAGGCCCAGTACTTCAGCAACGTCACAGCGTGCCAGTACTTCGTGAACGTTAGGTAGCCAGCCATTTTCTTTTACCGCTTTTTCAGCGGCACGCATGATGACTTCACCACTGTAGTCCCCGAGCAGGCGCAACCACAGTCGTTTCGCCATATTCATGGTGTCGAGGTCGGGAAACGCCTTCAGAAACTGGTTGTGATAGTTAAATCTGAAGAGCTCAAAAATCTGGTTAATGGCAGACAGCTGGTCGTCGCTTGGCGCGCTATTTTGCCCAGCTGGTGTCACTGAGTCGGCTGACGCTTGCTTCAGCTGTTGAGTAACCCGGTTGAGTACCTGCTTGCTGTCCATTGTTGGCTCCTGTTGGATTGCCAGAGGATTGAGCGTGTCGTTTCGCCCATTGCTGCTTCACGTATTGTAAGAAGCGGCTATTCCAACTGTTGTGTACCTGATTCGAATCCCGCCAGTATAAAACAAACTCGGCGACCAGTGCGCTGGCGAATTCGCGTGGAATATGGCCCATGCCCAGAATGTCGTAACAGTCTTCGGCGGGCTGCCAGTTGCTCTCGATGCGGGTAGGCATAGGTGAGTGTTCAACGGCGGCGGTGTAACGCGCCCACTGTTGGCGGACATGCTGAATAAATTTGCTGTTCCAGGTTTTGAATACGTCGCCGCGCTCCTGCCAATAGAGAACAAATTCGGGCACTGCATCTTCAATAAACTGCGGATCGATACCCGCGCGCTGCAGGATCTGCAATGCATCGCTGCTGGGTTGCCAGTCTCCGGTAATGGGCTGGGCTTCTTCCTGAGTTGGCTGAAAGCCTGTCCGTTCCTGCTGTCGCCGGAAACGGCCAGCGTCGTTCTGCGCATAGACCCACTGATTTTTTATAAAACGGAAGAAGCGTGTGTTCCAGTCATTACGGTTTGAGCCCTGTTCCTGCCCCTGCAGTATGAAGGCATCAAGCTGTGAAAACGAAAACGCGCGAGGAATGCCATGTTGCTCAAGTCGCTGAACGGCTTCCTCAGAGGGTTGCCATTGCTCAGGCATAGGCGCAGGACGGGTCGGTTGTGGCTTACTCTGCGGCTGCGCAGCTACTCGTTGAACCGTCACTGACTGAGCAGGGGATGTATTGCGCTCGGGTGCGATCTGAGGCGTAGGGGCATTACCAAAGCTGAATACGATGCCCGCAGCCTGAGTAAAAGCCGGGCCGTGCAACTGCAACAATCCTTTGGCTGTCAGGGAATCCAGTACCCGCACTATGGTGCTGTCGTCCCAGAACGGCACCTGGCGCCGGAGAGTATCGCTGTTCAGACGTGCCTGAGGCTGGGTTTGCAGGCGTGCGGCGTCATTAAGAACCGACAGCAGTATTGCTTCTTCGAGCCCGATCGTTGCCGCGAGTGTCGCAGAGAGACTGATGGCATGATCGCTGATTAGCGGATGAACGGGCATGAACGACTTCCGGGGTGTAAGTAAGGCTGACATAATGACATAAGCGCTCCGGTGTTCGCACCGGCGCGAACCCAACATTGTACTGATTTTCAGGAATCTTCATACGCCTATGACCCGTCCGACACGTGCCCTGCTGAAATGGTCGAATCTGCGTCACAATTATCGAAAAGCACGCGAAGCTACCTCTCATGAGGCGTACGCCGTGATCAAGTCCGACGGCTATGGCCATGGCATGGTGGCCTGTGCCAATGCACTCAGTGGTGAAGCCGATGGGTTTGCCGTTGCCTGTGTTGATGAAGCGGTAAAACTGCGCAATGCAGGTATCCGTCAGCCTATTCTTGTCTTAGAAGGCGCCTACGATGCTGAGGAATGGGAGCAGGCATCAGAGCACCATATTCAGCTTGCGGTTCATCACCCTCAACAACTGAAAGATCGTGCAGAAGCTCAACTTTCTGATGATGTGGCGGTCTGGCTCAAGGTCAGTAGTGGGATGAACCGACTCGGCGTAAAGCTGGAAGATGCCCCTGAAATGATTGCTCGCATCCGCAATGATCGCGGTCTGATCCTCCGGCATGTCATGAGCCACTTTGCTACCTCGGATGAGGCGGATACCTCTTTCTACGAAGAGCAGAAGCAGCGGATGATCAGTCATGCCTGGCCGGTTCCTCTCAGTCTAAGTAACAGTGCCTCTGTCATCCGTGGTGGCGTTGCGGAAGAAAAGGTTATGCGTCCCGGTATCATGCTGTACGGAAGCTCCCCTTGCGAAGACATCAGTGCAGGCGAGGCAGGTCTGAAACCTGTAATGACGCTGCAGTCGGCTTTGATCAGTGTGCACACCGTAAAGGCGGGAGACACTGTTGGCTATGGCTGCACGTGGACGGCGCCTCGTGACAGCCGTATTGGTGTGGTCGCCATCGGCTACGGTGATGGCTACCCGCGTCATGCCCCCAGCGGAACGCCCGTTAATGTCGCTGGCCAGCGTTGCGAATTGGTTGGGCGAGTATCCATGGATATGCTGACCGTCGATATTACGGATGTTCCAGAAGCGACCATCGGTTCTCCAGTTGAGCTCTGGGGGGAGCTGGTGGATGTGGATGAGGTAGCAAGATTGGCAGGGACGATCAGCTACGAGCTTTATTGTCGACTGACGCAGAGAGTGCCTCGTATTAATTTGCAGTAACCATCTGGCAAAAGCCATCTTGCAGTAGCCATCCGGGATTCGTTTCTGCCGGTAATCAGATCTCTGGAACAGACTGGTGCGCGTCTCGGGCTGGCCAATTGCGGCCAGACGGGGACAAATCCTGCCCGACTTTGCATAATGCTGTCCTGATTATTTTTCCCGGTAAGAGAGCGCATCATGCCCTGGCAACCCATCAGCAAAGCTGACCACCGCTGTTTTGGCTGCGGTACAGAAAATCCACACGGCCTGAATATGAATTTCGAGACTGATGGCGAGAAGGTCAGAACGGTTGTGACGATTCCGGAGCACCTTCGTGGTTGGGCGAAGCTTGCCCATGGTGGAGTTACCTCAACCATTCTGGATGAGGTGATGGGTTGGGCCAGTATGTATTTCACTAATAAGTACCCACTGACCAGAGACCTGAACGTCACGTTCCAGAAGCCTGTTTACGTCGACCAGACGGTAACGGCAACGGGCTGGATCAAGGAGCAGAAAAATCGTCGGAAGTTTCTCCTCGTCGGCGAGCTGCATGACGAAAGCGGAGAGTTACTGGCTTCTTCATCGTCCGAATTCGCTATGTTCGATAAAGATCAGTTCCTTAAGTTAGGGCTGGTCGGCGAAGAGGATCTGGACGCAATGACCTGTACATTCTCCTCATCACACGATTACGGACACAGTTATTCAAATGACTGAGGCGGCGCAGATACCAGAGGTAAGCAAGGTGGAATCGGCCCTTATCGTGGAAGGGGGAGCCATGCGCGGGATATACAGCGCAGGTGTCCTCGATGAGTTTATCCGTGCAGATCATTATCCCTTTGATTGGTATTTCGGTGTATCGGCGGGCGCGTCGAATACAGCGGCCTATATCGGAAAAAAATATGGGCGCAATTATAAAGTCATCACCGACTACTGCCGGCGGCCCGAGTTTAAAAGCCTTCGGCGCTTTCTACGTGGCGGCCACCTGATCGATATTGAGTGGTTGTGGGATATTACCGAGCGCGAGCTTGATATTGGTCTCGACGAAATCGATAAGCACAAAGGCCGCTTTCTTGCCGTTGTTACTGATGCCGAAACAGGAGAGGCTGACTACATTGCTCCTGAGCGTCACGAACTGTTTCAGGCAATTAAGTGTTCTGCCGCTATGCCTCTGGCGTTCAGAGACTCCATCAGGTTTCGTGGACGTACCTGGTTGGATGGCGGTGTCGCCGACTCCCTCCCGGTAAAAGAAGCCTATCGTCGCGGTGCACGTAAAATTATGGTGATACGTTCTAATCCGGCTTCTTACCGTAAGCAGGCTTACCGTTTCCGGCACCTCTTTCCTTATATCTTACGGCAGTACCCGGCGGTAGCGCGTCGTTTGCAGCGGCGTCATATTGAATACAACGAAGCGCTCGACTTTATTCGCAACCCACCTGACGACTGCCAGGTCATCGAGTTGTGTCCACCAGAAGCGTTCTCCGCCGGACAATTTACTACAGATATGCAGATTCTGGACGAAGCCTATGCCATGGGCAAAGCCGACGGAGTTAACATTCTGAGTCAGAATCTGATCTGACTCAGGATAAAAGCGACTCTCTACTGACGCCCGAATTGTTCAACGGTATAGTCACTCTGAACACATCCTGGATGACTTTCCTCTTTTAAAAACAGGCTTAGAAATATGTCACGCAAAACGCTTATGACCATTCACCTTTATCTCGCTGCTTTCTTTGCACCGATCATGCTGTTATTTGCAGTCTCTGGTGGCCTTTACCTGACGGGCGTCAAGGGGAGTGTGGAAAAGGGTGAAAGCATATTTTTACCTTCTGTGGCCATTGATGCAGATGCGGAGAAAGAACCACAGGTCCAGAGTATTCTGGAACAGGCAGGGCTGGACCCTGATTTTGAATACGTTAAAGACCGTGGACGTCTGTTGCAGACACGGCCTACTAGTCGCGACTACTACGAGCTCGAACCGACGCCGCAGGGCATGAAGATCACGCCGGTATCGCCAGACCTTGTTGCTTCATTGATGGAACTACACAAAGGTCATGGACCGGGCCTGTTTCGTATTCTTGAGCAAGTGACCGCGCTTGGTCTGATCCTGATTCTGATTTCTGGCCTGATTATTGGTCTGAAGTCTCCTCTGTTGAAGAAACCAACCATCGGTCTGACGGCAGCAGGTATTCTGGTGTTTGTGGTTCTGGCAGCGGTTCTCTGAACTCGTGAAAAAGCGGTAAATGGTAGGCTGGCTATAAACGGGTATAGTCAGTCATACAAAGTATTCAGGAAGAGAGGCAGCATATGGATCGTGTTACAGGTGTGTATATTCTTACGAAGCGGCTGATCATTATGACAGCCGTTTCGATCTGCATTTTTACCGCGTTGTTCTCCGCAACCTTCTTACACGAAGGCCGCTTGATGGTCAGTTGGGCTGTGTTTGTTTGCGGTATTCTGGGTGGGTTTGTCAGTATTCAGCAGCGAGTAAAAACAGTCACGGATCAGGAGCTGCGGTTGCTTACCCGTTCCTGGTTCCAGATTCTGCTGATACCTATCTTTGGTGGCCTTTTTGCCCTCGTGCTCTATAGCCTCTTTCTTTCCGGGATTATTTCAGGACATATGTTCCCCTGGTTCTATATTCCTGAACCGCATGGGAATCCTGATAATGCCTATATTGTCTCTTTTCTGACCGAGACCTATCCAGCAACTGGTCAGGATATGGCCAAGCTTCTGTTCTGGTCGTTTGTTGCAGGATTCTCGGAGCGTTTCGTTCCTCAGATTATTAATCGTGTGGCGGATCAGGTTGAGGAAGACGAGCGCCAAAAGGACAAGCCTGGCTCGGGCAAGCGTGACGCTACAGCAGAAGGAAAGGAGGCAGCAGAAGATAAGACTAAATGATCTTCCGCTGCCTCAGAATCAGATGATTTGTGGGGCAAGACTCGATGTATGTGCCTGAAGTCCTTTCTCAATCTCAGCGTAAGACTTTTTACACCAGACGCGCGTCCGCTGACGTTCCATTAACGACAGCGTGCCCTCTGCGCGTTCGGTAAGATTCCCGGCAGCCCAGAAATTCAGCGACAGTTTGTCGATTTTACGCATGGTGCCGTCGTGTAGCTCATTGATGGCAATGGATGCTTTTGGGGTAATCCCTGCATCAGCGATTGTCTTCTCAAGGCTACTGAAATCGCCACCACGGCCATAGTTGTGAACCATGACACATGGGAGTTCATCCTGATAGCGATCGAGAAAAGCAGCAGCCAGTCGCGCTGAATCCATGCCATCGTCGACGACGTACCAGAAATAGCACTTCACGCCGGTTTCTTCACATAAGGCGCTGACGTCGTTGTCATCCATCCAGCGCTTAAGGAAACGTTCACTCTGAGCCGGTAGGTCTACAACAACGTTAACGTCGTTCTCCAGGGCGGTTTCAACAATACGGTCCGCGCTCTCGAACTTATCCAGATTTACTGGTTGGGTGAACTCAGGATAAAAGCGGGTCAGGGTGTCGTGGGACTGATCCGCGTCGAACCCTGCGTAGTGCATGTTGTTATCAAGAAAGTACTGCGACAGCAGGCGGGAGAATACGGATTTACCGACACCGCCTTTTTCGCCACCAATAAAGTGGATTGTGCTCATAGTGTGTCCCTGCGATGCCTGCATGGGCAGCAGGCAAAAATGTTTGAAGGTCGACTACGCTAGCACAATCCGGATGTCGGAATTATTTCAATTGTCGTCTTTGACGACGATCACTTGAGTGACTCTCGACCATGCGCCCGGTTAAAGTCGAGCGCAGGGCCGACGGGCACGATGCGCGTTGGGTTGATCATGTCATGGCTGTAATAGTAATGACGCTTGATGTGGGAGAAGTCGACCGTCTCCACAACGCCCGGATGCTGATACAGGTCGCGCACGTAGCCACTGATCGCCGGATAGTCTTCGATACGGCGCAGATTGCATTTGAAGTGACCGAAGTACACGGCATCGAAGCGGATCAGCGTTGTGAACAGGCGCCAGTCAGCCTCTGTCAGTACACTTTTGTCACCATCTCTGACCAGATAACGCTGCTGCGTCAGTCGTTCCTCTAGCCAGTCCAGTGAGTCAAATAATTCGCTGAAGGCAGCTTCATACTTCTCTGCTTTCGTAGCGAAGCCGGCTTTGTACACGCCATTATTGATCGTGTGGTAAACCCGCTCATTCACTTCATCGATCTGAGGTTTTAGATGCTCGGGGCAGAAATCCTGCTGATCGCCGGTAATATTGTTAAAGGCGCTGTTCAGCATACGGATGATCTCAGCAGATTCGTTGCTGACGATACATTCCTGCTGTTTATCCCAGAGCACAGGGACAGTTACCCGGCCCGTGTAATCCGATTTATTGCGGGTATAAATCTGATGCATAAAGTCGCTGTGATAAAGCGGATCGCCAGAGCTGCCTGCCTCGGTATCAAAGGTCCAGCCGTGGTCCAGCATATCGGGAGATACGACAGACACACCAATATGGCCAGCAAGTCCTTTCAGCTGACGAAATATAAGGGTGCGGTGTGCCCAGGGGCAGGCGAGAGAGACATAGAGGTGATAGCGGCCCGACTCGGCCTTGAAACCGGCATTCCCGGAAGGACCAGCACTGCCGTCTGCCGTTACCCAGCTTCGTAGTTGCGCGTCTTCGCGTTCGAACGCACCGTCTGATTTATCGGTGTCGTACCATTTGTCGTGCCACTCACCTTTTACCAGCAGTCCCATCGGAGCCTCTCTTGGTCATCATATTCTGTTCAGATTAGCAGCGGACAGCATGGGTAAAAAACCGCGATTCTGGAACAATGGGTTGCAAGCGGTCATGGAACCAAGCCATATGGCCTGTTGATCAGGTGCCGCAGAAGGTCCTGAACACCTGCTCTGCTGGCAGTGGAGGCGCTTCATACGCAGCGTATTCGGCATGTTGCTCGTAGGGTGACTTCAGCGCGCCGAGTAAAGCATCAAATGGAGCGTAGTCCCCTTCTTCCGCCGCCGAGATCACCGCCTGCACCTGATGGTTGCGTGGGATGATGGCAGGATTGTTCTGTTTCATCCGCTCTTCAACCACTTTCAGTTCTTCGCGTTCGCTCAGTCGTGCCTGCCATTTGCTGATCCAGTCTGAAAGGCGCTGCTTGATGTCATCCGTTGAACGGGCATCAGGTGAATCAAAGAGGGTAAACAGAGCGCTGGTATCATTATTCGGGTCTGTACAGTCACTCAGTCGGCGGAAAAACAACGTGAAGTCGAGACGGCTTTCATCAAGAAGATCGAGCAGAGACTCGAAGCACTCCCGGTCGCCAGTCTCGACTGAGCTGAAGCCAAGCTTCTTCGCTATGCCGGATTCCCAGGCATTCTGGTGCATCTGGACATAGTCATTGAGAATCTGAGTGGCGTCATCAATCGCCTGTTTCTCTGCCGCTTCGCTGGCTGTGTCATTCATAAACAAAGGCAGCATGGCTTCAGCCAGACGGGTCAGGTTCCACTGGCCAATCGCGGGTTGGTTGATGTAAGCGTATCGCCCTTGTTGATCAATCGAGCTGAAAACTTTTTTGCGATTAAACGCATCAATAAATGCGCAGGGGCCGTAATCAATTGTCTCGCCGCTGACGGTCATATTGTCGGTGTTCATCACGCCATGAATAAATCCAAGGTTCATCCATGATGCAATTAATTCTGCCTGTTTTTTAACGATATTTTTAAACAGTGATAAATAAATATTCTCGCTTTCAGGACTGCTTTTAAGCTCAGAGAAATGCCGGTCAATTACATGATCTGCCAGTGCTTTCAGGGCGACATGATCTCTGCGCATCGCAAAATACTGAAACGTCCCGACTCGGATATGACTGGAGGCCACACGGGTAAATACTGCACCGGGTTCGCGCTGCTGGCGAATCACATGTTCTCCTGAGCTGACCACCGCGAGTGCCCGAGTGGTCGCAATACCTAAGGCATGCATGGCCTCGCACAGAATGTACTCGCGCAGCGCGGGCCCGAGCGGGCTGCGACCGTCTCCACCGCGCGAAAAGGGAGTGCGCCCAGATCCTTTGAGTTGGATATCTTTCAGTTTCGCGTCGCTGTCGTAAAGGTCACCCAGCAGGATTGCGCGGCCATCCCCGAGTTGTGGATTCAGGTTGCCAAACTGATGCCCGGAATACGCCATCGCCAGTGGGTCGGCATTGTGTGGCACCAGATTGCCGGAAAATACCTGAGCGAGTTCTTCATCACCGGCATCGCTGAATTCGATATTTAATTCGGTCGCTAAGGGCGCATTGAAACGAATCAGCGTCGGAGTTTTCACCGGTGTGGGCATAACGCGTTCGAAACACTGCTCAGGGAGTTGCGCGTAGATGTTTTCGAACGGGAAGACGACAGGCATAGCGATGCAACCAATAATAACTGAGTATATTGATAGGGTATTATTGATTGTGGCGTATGTATACCAGAGCAGGCCCGAGATAAAAAAAGAGCACCCGCGAACGGGTGCTTAAAAAAAGGGCCTTAATGATGCCGGGTCTCCCAACAAACCGACATCAGCCCAGGAGGAGAAATGCAGCGCATTTCATACCAGAGGAGAGGTAAAGTTTTGTTCCTTAAAAGAAACCGACCTTAGAAGAAATCTGATTTCAGAAAAAGCCTAAGGGACTGGTGGCATAGCTGACCAGCAGGTTCTTGGTCTGCTGATAGTGCTCCAGTGCTACTTTGTGCGTCTCGCGACCGATACCGGATTTCTTATAACCACCGAAGGCAGCGTGTGCCGGATAAGCGTGGTAGCAGTTGGTCCATACCCGGCCAGCCTGAATGCCACGGCCCATGCGATAGGCGCGGTTCATGTCGCGGGTCCAGACGCCAGCACCGAGACCAAACTCAGTATCGTTGGCGATTTGCAGGGCTTCGGCCTCGTCTTTGAAGGTAGTCACACTGATGACTGGGCCAAAGATCTCTTCCTGGAACACGCGCATCTGGTTATTGCCTTTAAATACGGTTGGCTGGATGTAGTAACCGGTTTGCAGGTCGCCTTCGAGTTTCTCTGGCGCGCCACCGATCAGGACTTCAGCGCCTTCCTGTTTACCGATTTCAATGTACTTCATGATGCGCTCGTACTGTTCCTGCGAGGCCTGAGCACCGACCTGAACGTCAGTATCCAGTGGGTTGCCACGCTTGATGGTCTGAGCACGCTCAACGACCTTGGCGATAAATTCGTCGTAAATACTTTCCTGAATCAGAGCGCGGGATGGGCAGGTACAGACTTCGCCCTGGTTAAAGAAGGCGAGCACGGTGCCTTCGACGGCTTTGCTCAGGTAGTCGTCTTCCATCTGCATGACGTCTTCGAAATAGACGTTAGGTGATTTACCACCCAGTTCAACGGTGCTTGGAATCAGAGTTTCTGCTGCACAGCGCAGAATGTGCTGGCCTACTGGTGTTGAGCCAGTGAAAGCCAGCTTGGCGATACGCTTGCTGGTGGCCAGTGCCTGACCTGCTTCTTCACCCACGCCGTTAACGATGTTTACAACACCTGGTGGCAGCAGATCACCGATCAGCTCCATCAGTACCAGAATGGATGCAGGCGTCTGCTCGGCAGGCTTCATCACTACGCAGTTACCTGCCGCCAGTGCTGGGCCCAGTTTCCAGGCGGCCATCAGGATCGGGAAGTTCCATGGGATGATCTGGCCAACAACGCCCAGAGGTTCGTGAACGTGGTAAGACACAGTGGTCTCGTCCAGCTCAGCCATGCTGCCTTCCTGTGAGCGCAGGCAACCGGCGAAATAACGGAAGTGATCAATGGCCAGAGGAATATCCGCCGCCAGAGTTTCGCGCACGGCTTTACCGTTGTCCCAGGTCTCGGCAACGGCCAGCATTTCGAGGTTTGCTTCCATTCTGTCTGCAATTTTGAGAAGAATGTTTGAGCGCTCCTGCACTGAGGTTTTGCCCCATGCAGCCGCTGCAGCGTGTGCGGCATCGAGTGCTTTATTGATATCGTCGGCGTCAGAGCGGGCAACGCGGCAGAACACTTCGCCGTTTACCGGGCTGACATTGTCCATATAGTTGCCATTAACCGGAGCAACGAACTCACCGTTGATGTAGTTACCGTACTGTTCTTTATAGGATACGACAGCGCCCGGCTGTCCTGGGTTTGCATAGATCATGGTGTTATCTCCGTTGTTATTCTTACCGGTCCTTTCAGGTCTTCGACTAAAGTATTAGTCGGCCCGATCTGCCGGCGTTTTCTGTTGTGTGACTCCAGAGTATGTGGTCTATTGGGGTGATGACTTGCACGACAGTCCGCAAGAATGTTCTCTGAGTCCCGCTGGTGTCAGGATGTGTAACTGGCCCGCAATTACACACGAGAGCGGATTGGCAGACAGAGGCTTTTTCTTAGAACGACTCTATGTAACGACGACGGCGCATTTCTTATGACTACAGAACATCGACCGGGCAGTATGGCTGCACTCGCAGGTGCTCATCGCCAGAAAGTCGTCCCCAGCGAATTAATAGAAAACCGCACGGTATATGCCAGCCAGTTAGCCGAGTTATCTGTGTATGACACTTATGAACAGGCCGATCGTATCCGTCTGGATGCTGGTGAGTTGTTGTACTGCGGCATGATGACCGGCCGGAAAGTCATGCACGGTATGGATGGCTTTTCGACAGAATTTCTTCCTCATGAGTCCTTCGTTGTTGCGCCCGGCGAATACGTTGAAATCGATTTCCCCGAAGCCACGTTAGATACCCCCACCACCTGTATGACGCTGGAAATACCCCGTGAGACTCTGCTGAAAGTCTGCGATCAGCTGAATACTGTCAGCGAGCGACCGAAAGATCTGGGTGAGTGGGAAGTCGAGACACGTCAGTGGCATCTCGCTCACACCGATGCTACTCAGCAGCTACTAGAGCGTATCGTCGCCAGCCACGTACAGAAAGAAGACGATTGTGACCTGGTATTGAACTTCGGAGTAAATGAGCTGGTAGCGCGGATGCTACGTCAGCAGGGGCGGGATTTCTTACTGCGTTGTGTGCAACAGAACCCGACCCAGTCGGGCCTGACGAATGCCGTGGCTTATATTGAAGAGAATCTTGCACAGTCGGTGGATATTGATCAGCTTGCGCGTGTTGCCTGTATGTCGCGCACTAAGCTTTTTCAGCAGTTTAAAAATAGCCTTGGGTGCAGCCCAGCCCAATACCAGCAGCAGCGTCGCTTAGAACACGCCTGCAAACTTATCCGTAGCGGAAAAAGTATTACCAGTACCTGTTATGAACTCGGGTTTTCTAATCCAAGTCATTTTTCCCGTCGCTTCCATCAGCAGTACGGCATGACGCCGAGAGAATTTGCGTCGCGTTGATTTCTGTTTTTCAGGTTTTATTAATTTCCTTTTTTGTTTTTTCTATTTATTTCTTTTTATATTTGTTTCTTTTTTCTGAAAATAATGACGCGTTTTTTATCACGAAAAATACTGTCTAATCCGAAATTTTCTTCGATAAACAGAGTCGTTTTTTTATGCATGAAAATGACGTGGGTCGGATCACGGTTGTAATGCCAGTGCATGAATTTTTCGGCATTGCTCCAGCGACTTGTCATTAAAGCCAGAAGGCCTCCCGGCTTTAACATTGATACTAATTTTTTAAGCTCATTTTCCGGGTGGTGGAAGTGCTCAAAGCATTCAGTAGCCGTGATGACATCGTAGGGCGGAGATACGCCCTCCGGAAAGAAAAACGGGTCATAGTTATCACAGTGGATGCCGTTCTGCTCAAGCAACACAGAAAGGGTGGGGCCCGGACCACAACCATAGTCCAGCGCTATTGTCTTTTCTTTCTGCTCGATGAGATCTAATAACGGCGCCAGCAGAATATTCAGAAACCCGACATAGCCTTCGTCATCTATGCTGTTCTCGTGGGTTGCATAGTATGCTTTCTCTTCATCTGCACTCAGGTAGTCATTGGGATGCATATACGCCAGATAACACTGCCCGCAGGCGAGATAACGACGCGGCATGGCGCTGTCGAGAACCGAAATCTGCTCTGTTTCGTGGCACAAAGGGCAGGGGGGATAAGTCATGTCGGGTATTCCGGTGTGTGCATTTTGCCTACGGCGACCAATTCCGCGACAATAGAGTGCATAGTATCCAGCTTCTGAGAAGCCCGGCAATCATGAGACAGTAATGAGGCGCACAAACCCATGACAACCCGTATCGCCATCAACGGTTTTGGACGTATCGGCCGCTGTGTGCTGCGTGCGCTTTATGAAAACGGTTACCGGCAGGACATCGAAGTGGTCGCGATCAACGAGCTGGCAGACATTGAGTCGCTGAGCTACATGCTGCGTTACGACAGTACGCACGGTCGCTTCAATGGCACCGTCAGCATCGCTGATCAGCAGCACCTGATGGTCAACGGCGATCGTATCTGTGTTCGTCATATCAGTGATCCGGCAGAACTGGATTGGGCTGCGCTGGACGTGGACCTGGTGCTGGAATGCAGCGGCCAGATCCGCTCACGCGAAGATGCCGAGCTGCACCTCAGCCGCGGTGCGAAGAAAGTACTGATTTCGAACCCGGCAGACAGCGCAGTCGATAACACCATCATTTATGGTCACAACCATGACTCACTGGCGGCGGATCAGCGCATTGTTTCTAGCGGTTCCTGCTCGACCAATGCTCTGATTCCGGTACTGACATTGATCGATCAGGCCTATGGCATTGAAGCCGGGGTCACGACCACCATCCACTCCGCGATGAATGATCAGCCAGTGATTGATGCCTACCACTCAGACCTGCGTCGTACCCGATCATCTGTGCAGAGCATTATTCCTGTCGATACCGGGTTACCCGCGGGGATCGAGCGCCTGATGCCGCAACTGGCCGGCAAAATAGAGAGCCTGCACGTGCGTGTGCCTACCATCAATGTCTCGGCGTTGGATATCACGTTGCAACTCAACAAAGCGACAGATACCGAAGCGGTGAATCAGTTACTGGCGACAGCGGCTAATCAGAGGTTCGACGGTATTCTGGGGCTGACCCGTGAAGCCCACGCCTCTATCGATTTTAATCATGATCCGCGTTCGGCCATTGTGGATGCGACTCAGACCCGGGTCAGCGGCGGACGCTTGCTCAAACTGTTGGTCTGGTTTGATAACGAGTGGGGCTTTGCTAACCGTATGCTGGATACGGCCTGTGAGATGATTGTGATCAAGGCCTGATTAAGCGCTTTTCTCTTCCCCAAACTGCAACTCGGCCAGCCGCTTATACAAGGGCGAGCGTTCAAGTAGTTCATCGTGCGTGCCGACAGCTACTATACGCCCTTGATCCATCACAACGATGCGGTCGACGTGTTTAATGGTCGACAGACGATGCGCGATCACAAAGCTTGTTCGATTCTGCATCAGTTTATCTAACGCCTGTTGCACAAGGTATTCGCTCTGGGCGTCTAAGGCGCTGGTGGCTTCATCAAGCAGAAGGATTTTCGGATCGTGCAGAATCGCACGGGCGATGGCCAGACGTTGCTTCTGACCCCCTGACAGTTTCACGCCGCCTTCTCCCAGATACGACTCGTATTGTTCCGGCAGCTGCTGAATAAATTCATCGGCATGCGCCGCTTTGGCGGCAGCGAGAATATCCGCATCGGAGGCGTCAGGTCGGCCGTAGCGCAGGTTTTCCAGCACGTTTGTGCTGAACAGTACCGGCTGTTGAGGCACCAGAGCAAACTGACTGCGCAGGCTCTGTAACTGCCATTCAGGTAATGGTGTGCCCTCTACCAGAATTTGCCCTTGTTGCGGATCACGAAAGCGCAGCAGCATATCGAACAGGGTGGATTTGCCTGCCCCAGATGGCCCGACCAAGGCAATGCGCTCGCCAGCGCGTACCTCGAGATTGAGTTCTGTTAAGGCTGCTTTGTCCGGGCGGGAAGGATAGTGGTAACTGACCTCTTGAAACGCAATTTGAGTATCGCTGTGCGTTACCGGAGGCGTCATAGTGTCGGCGGGTGATCGTATATCAGACTCCGCCGCCATCAGTTCACGAATACGCTCTGCTGCGCCTGCCGCGCGTTGAACTTCTCCGTAGACTTCGGTCACCGCGGCCAGCGAGCCGCCGACCATGATGGCGTAAAACACAAAGGCGGCCAGATCGCCGCCACTCAGGCTGCCGGTAATCACATCGTGACCACCGACGTACAACATGCCTGCGACCGACCCCATCACCAGAATCATCACCAGCGCGATCATAAACGCGCGTTGGCGAATGCGCAGCAAGGCCACATCGAAGGCGGATTCCGCCGCGTCGCCAAACTGTTTATTCACGCTGTCTTCACGGGTAAAGGCCTGCACAACTTTGATGTGTTGCAGACTTTCACCCGCCCAGGCGCCGACGCTGGCAACTTTGTCCTGACTTTCGCGTGAGAGTTTTTTCACTTTGCGCCCGAAGAACACCATGGGAAATACCACCAGAGGCACCGCCACTAAAACGATCAGGCTGAGCTTGAGGTTGGTGATAAACATCAGGGTAATGCCGCCCACAAACGTGAGGGCATTGCGCAGAGCAAAGGAAAACGATGAACCAATCACGGTTTGCAGGAGCGCAGTATCGGTAGTGATCCTGCTCTGGATTTCGCCAGACAGGTTATCTTCAAAGAAGGAAGGCGGCAGAGTGACTAAGTGTCGGTAGAGGGTTTTACGGATGTCAGCGACCACCCGCTCGCCAAGCCAGGACACCATATAGAACCGGAAGTAAGCCCCGACTGACACTGCAACCACCAATACGGCGAAAAAGATCACCGCGTCTTTCAGGCCTTCGACTGAACTGGCCGCAAACCCCTGATCGATCATCAGGCGAACGCCCTGACCAAGGCTGAGCGTCAGGCCAGCCGTAGTCACCAGTGCGATCACTGCAATGGTTAAACGCAGTTTGTAAGGGCGGATAAATTGCCAGAGCCAGCGCAGCATCAGAAAGCCTTTGAACTGTAATTACACAAAAGGGTAAGCAGGCTATCGGCACTGACCGAGGTAAACAAGGTAAAGGTCAGTTCTGGGCGGTGATTGTCATGTGTGTGCCGATGAAACGCACTGTTCATGCTGGTATACTCCCGCGCGATTTCTAACCAACTTATTGGCATCGCTCCGCTTTGACCGCCGCGCGGTGTCCGTTTGAAGTGGGGTAGTGCGGAGTCAGGCTGAGCGTCTGTCGCATGGACGCGACAGCCGAGCGTACAGGGATGTATCCACCGCGTCTCAGCATGGCTATGCACTATCACGCTGAAGAATTTAAAAGACTCCATTATCTGGGACATGACTATGACTGTTTTGAAAATGACCGACCTGGACCTGAAAGGAAAACGGGTTCTGATCCGCGAAGACCTGAACGTGCCGGTAAAAGACGGCAAGGTGACTTCTGATGTGCGTATCCGTGCGTCACTGCCAACCATTCAGCACGCGCTTGAAGCCGGTGCCAAAGTCATTGTGATGTCTCACCTGGGTCGTCCGACCGAAGGCGAATACGCCGAAGAGTTCTCCATGCAGCCTGTGGCTGATCACCTCGCTGGCCTGCTGGGCCGCGACGTCAACGTTGTGAAAGACTTCCGCGCTGGCATCGAACTGGCCGATGGTGAGCTTGCACTGCTCGACAACGTGCGCTTTAACAAAGGCGAAAAGAAAGACGAAGACGAATTGGCCAAAGCCTACGCTGAACTGTGCGATATTTTCGTGATGGACGCCTTCGGTACCGCGCACCGCGCTCAGGCGTCTACCCACGGTGTCGCTAAGTTTGCACCCGTTGCTTGCGCAGGGCCTCTACTGGCCGCTGAACTCGACGCACTCGGTAAGGCTCTGGATAAGCCTGCTCGTCCGCTGGTCGCCATCGTTGGTGGCTCTAAAGTGTCCACCAAACTTGAAGTACTCGAAAGTCTGTCCGACATCTGTGACCAGATCATCGTAGGTGGCGGTATTGCTAATACCTTCCTGGCAGCAGCAGGCAAGCCAGTTGGTAAGTCACTGTACGAAGAAGACCTGATTCCAGCGGCGAAAAAGCTGATGGAAAAGGTTTCTATTCCAGTACCAACCGACGTTGTGTGTGGTAAAGAATTCTCTGAAACCGCAGCAGCGACTCTGAAGTCTGCTGACGACGTTGAAGCTGATGACATGATCTTCGACATCGGCCCAGACTCAGCCAAGGCACTGGCAGAACAGCTGAAAGAAGCGAAAACCATCATCTGGAACGGCCCAGTGGGTGTATTCGAATTTGATCAGTTCGGCGAAGGCACCAAAGCTCTGTCTCTGGCAATCGCTGCCTCTGACTCCTTCTCCATCGCGGGTGGCGGTGACACCCTGGCAGCCGTGGACAAGTACAACATTGCTGAGCAGGTGTCTTACATCTCGACTGGTGGTGGTGCATTCCTTGAATTCGTAGAAGGCAAAGTATTGCCAGCAGTAGCGATTCTGGAAGAGCGCGCGAAGTGAAAGCGTTACTGTTGATTGCTGTTTGCCTGCTCACGGCTTGCGCACAGCACACCATCGATGAGGACTCAGCCGTTCAGCAATCGGTGGATCAGCAGAACAGGCATTTTGAGACGATGGGCGTGCCGAGGAATCACCAGCCTCAACCGCAGGCGCCGTTTTATTAAGCGTTAGCCGAAAGAAAAGGTTTAGCTTAGAAATATCGTCTCTATTTAAACCCCAGCAATGCTGGGGTTTTTCGTATTGACCACCTTGCGAAGCGACATTCTTCCCTCGAGGTTTCTATCCCCTCCTTTAATCGCTAGAATACCCGGATATTTTTTAGTCCCCATTTTATAGACCCATTGAAGGTATTCTCATGGCATTGATCAGCATGCGTCAGATGCTGGACCACGCAGCCGAGTTCGGCTACGGCGTACCAGCGTTCAACGTAAACAACCTCGAACAGATGCGCGCCATCATGGAAGCGGCAGACAAAACGGATTCTCCTGTGATTGTGCAGGCCTCTGCAGGTGCCCGTAAGTACGCAGGTGCTCCGTTTCTGCGCCACCTGATTCTGGCTGCCATCGAAGAATTCCCGCACATCCCGGTATGTATGCACCAGGATCACGGTACCTCTCCGGCGGTATGTCAGCGTTCTATCCAGCTGGGCTTCAGCTCAGTGATGATGGATGGTTCTCTGGGTGAAGACGGCAAAACGCCGACCGATTACGAGTACAACGTTGATGTAACCCGTCGCACCGTTGAAATGGCGCACGCTTGCGGCGTTTCGGTAGAAGGCGAGCTGGGTTGTCTGGGGTCTCTGGAAACTGGTCAGGCCGGTGAAGAGGATGGTATTGGAGCAGAAGGCACTCTCTCTCACGATCAGATGCTGACTGACCCAGAAGAAGCCGCTGACTTCGTACGCAAGACTCAGGTAGATGCGCTGGCGATTGCCTGCGGCACCTCACACGGCGCCTACAAGTTTACTCGTCCGCCAACGGATGACATTCTGGCCATCGATCGTATCAAAGAGATCCACAAGCGTATCCCGGATACTCACCTGGTTATGCACGGTTCGTCTTCAGTACCTCAGGAGTGGCTGGCGGTGATCAACGAGTTCGGTGGTGAAATCCCGGAAACTTACGGTGTGCCAGTCGAGCAGATCGTTGAAGGTATCAAGTTCGGCGTTCGTAAAGTAAACATCGATACTGACCTGCGTCTGGCATCTACCGGTGCGATCCGTCGTTTCATGGCTCAGAACACTGCTGAATTCGACCCACGTAAGTACCTGAAAGAATCAGTGAAAGCGATGAGCGAAATCTGTATCGCCCGTTATGAAGCGTTCGGTACTGCAGGCAATGCGTCTAAGATCAAAGCGATCTCTCTTGACGATATGTTTGAGAAGTACCAGAGCGGTGCTCTTGATCCAAAAATCAGCTGATCTGTTGATCCAGTTGATAGTAAAAAGGCGCTTCGGCGCCTTTTTTATTGCCTGTATTTCCTGCACCATAAAAATATAACCAAAAAGGAATGAAGATGAACAGGCTAGAGCACAAAATACCCCCTCCCTTGGTTGGCCTTCTATGCGCACTACTGATGTGGGGGTTAAGCACACAGACGCCGGTAATACACTGGTGGGGAGTAACTGCACAAATAGTGACAGGTGTTTTAGTCGTCATCGGTCTGTTTTTGGATTCCGGTGGGCTTCTCTCGTTTATCCGCAGTAAAACCACAATCAACCCGATCAAAATTGAAAAGGCGTCAGCGCTGGTCACCGGTGGAGTGTATCGATTTACCCGCAATCCCATGTACCTGGGAATGGCCTTCCTGCTGAGTGCGCTGGGTGTGTGGCTTCAGAGCCCGGCGGCCTTCATTGGGCCTGCCATTTTTGTGGGGTACATCACCCGCTTCCAGATAATTCCGGAAGAGCGAATCCTGCTCATGCTCTTTGGTCAGGATTACTCAGATTATCAGGCCAGGGTCAGGCGATGGCTCTAGGGCATCCTGGTGTACGGCCTTAGTCACGGGTCGGAACACTTTTCGAAATTCCAGCATATACTCTAAGGGTTTTCCTTTTGGGCCTTTAGTATGTCTGACCTATCCGATGCTCTGGAGCAGCTTACCCACGCCTTTGACCCGGTTGCTGTGCTGAAGGGCAGTAAGCTGCTAGAGCAAAGTCTGTTGAGCTTACTCCGTACCGCACGAACAAAGCTGAGAATGGAAGTCGGCTTTATATCGCGCTTCGATGGGGATATGCGGACCTTCTATCTGGTAGATTCGGCTCCGGGTGTTGATATTGTCCGGTCTGGCGGATCGGATTACCGGGGTGAAAGCCTGTGTCAGAGGGTCGTGGATGGCCGCGCACCGCAACTGATAGGAGATGCACAACAGACCTCCGGGGCAAGTGACCTCACCGCTGTGAAACTGGTGCCGGTCGGGGCTCATATCAGTGTTCCTATCGTGTTCTCTGACGGCTCTGTGTTTGGCACCTTTTGTGTTTTCAGTCGTTATTCCATCCCTGAGCTTAACTATCGAAGCCTGGCGATGTGCCGGGTGTTTGCTGATGCGATCGCGACTATGATCGAAGAGGCAGAGGCTTTACCTCAGTATGAATCTGAGCATCGTATTCAATTGAAAAGCGAAGTTACCGAGCTGATCACCACACATAGACTGAAGTATGTTCGGGTTCCGCTGGTTAATCTTAATACTGGTAAGCAAGAGGGCACGGAGTTAATACCGAGCCTGGTGAGGGCAACAGATAACATAGCGAGCCCACTACTGCTTGTGCACCAGGCTGTTCGTTTAGGTCTCGCAAATCTGATAGGTGTAAATTTAATTGAGCAATTGCTGGCTGAGCTATCAGCATCACCCCATGAAAGACATGTAGTAGTTAACGTTACGCCAGAATTTCTCGCAGAGTTTAATTTTACAGCTTGGCTCAATGATGATCTTTGTGGCCGGATAGTTTTTGAGATATCTGAACACGACCGCGTCGCCAGTTATCATGAACTGAAGCGAATACTACAGCCGCTGCGTCAATCTGGTATCCGGTTGTCTATTGATAATGCGGGGGCCGGATTTGCATCGATGCAGCATATATTGCAGCTACAGCCTGAGTTCGTAAAACTGGATAGTGGCCTTACTTGTGGCATCGCCTCAGACACCGGCCAGCAGGCGATGCTGCAGGCTCTTTTGCTGTTCTCAAGGTCTCAGGGAAGCACCTTAGTTGCGGATGGAATATCGGATAAACAGGATGAGGACTACCTGCTCCACTCCGGGATATCACTTGGGCAATATTGCCAGTAGTTCTACATATCTTGAGCAGTAGATTCTTGCGTTTAAGTTTATTTGGGAAGCTGGCCATAGTTTGGCGTATTTTGTCTTCTATCGTCGGTTCAATCACCATAAACCGAGCTGAAAATACGATATTTGCCTGAATGACCGTTGAAGATTTATTCACGCTTTGCAGAAATAATCCGTACAAACGCTCCATATTTGACCTGACTGGAGAATGCTGGGAGGTGTCACCTTGTGGGGCATGTTTAATTCCGACAGAGTGCTATAGTTCCATGGTGAAGAGTCTGAAGGTATTACTTAATGGAAAAGCGCCCGGATGTCGCGAGACAGCTCGCAGAGGTGATCAATGAGCCTGCTCCTAAAAGCCCGGAAACACTGAAAACAGCGATCTCGAGTCTTATACGTTCTGTACGTGATCGGCTTGATATGGATGTGGGTTTTTTATCTGAGTTCAGCCAGGATCAGCGGGTATTCCGTTTCGTCGATTGCGCCAGTGATGCCAATCTGGTGTCTGAAGACAGCTGTGGCCCATTAAAAGATAGTTTCTGTGAGATGATCGCCGATGGCCGCCTTAAGCAGCTGGTACCGGATACTGAAGTAAGTGGCGAAACAGACCTGGTTCCCGAATTTACGACGATTCCCGTTAAATCCCACGTCAGTGTTCCTGTTGTTTTGTCTGATGGCCATACCTTCGGTACGTTCTGTATTTTCAGTCGTGAGGTTAAGCCAAAACTTAATAATCGTAGCCTGATGCTCGTACGGGTTTTCGCTGATGTTATTGCGGCTTTGATTGAAGATGCTCGTAAAGGCAGCGAAGAAAATCGCCAGCGTCAGGAAGTCATTCTCGATATTCTCGAGCGTGATGAGTTACTTCTGCACGCCCAGCCAATCTGTGCTCTGACAGACCGTTCCGTTAAGGGGTTTGAATTACTGGCGCGTTTATCGACAGACCTTGATCTGTCACCGGCTCAACTCTTTATTGATGCGGATCGCCTTGGCCTGTCGTCGGCGATTGGCCTCAGAGTAGTAGAGAAGTCTAAAGAGGCTCTGGCGGTGCTACCTGCTAACGCATATGTCTCTATCAACGTAACGCCGGCCTTCCTTCTCCAATGTGATATTTCAGGAATTTACACCCCTGAAGAAGCAAAGCGTATTGTTCTCGAGCTGACAGAGCATGAAGAAATCGCGGACTATGACCTCTTAAACGCCCGCCTGAAACCGCTTCGGGATTCGGGGATGCGTCTGGCCATTGATGATGCGGGTGCAGGCTATGCGAGCATGCGTCACATTCTTTTACTCAGCCCGGATATGTTGAAACTGGACATGAGTTTGATCCGTGACATCGATCAGGACAGAGATAAGCAGTCTCTGGTTGCTGCGCTGAGGGGCTTTGCCGAAGTTCAGGGATATAAAGTTGTCGCCGAGGGGATAGAAACCGAAAGCGAACTCGCTGAGTTAGAGACGCTGTTTATAGGCTACGGGCAGGGCTATCTTTTATCTCGCCCGCAGCCATTAGCAACGTTTACTGAATGACGTAGTGCGGCTGTCAAGCAGCCGCTGCAGTATCTTTAATTTTCTGTACCATGGCCCGCAAACCATTTCCTCGTGTCGGGCTAAGGTGCTTCACTAAGTCGACCTGCTTAAAGTACTCATCACTGTCGAAAGTAAGAATCTCTGCTGGCGTTTTAAAGTTGTATGCAGCCAGCACCATGCCCAGCAGCCCCCGAACAATATGGGCATCGGAGTCAGCCTCAAAGACAAGCTTTCCATCTTCCGTGCTGTGATCGATCCATACCTGGCTCTGGCAGCCACGAAGAAGAAATTCATCGGTTTTCTTGTCGTCGCTCATTCCGGGAAGTTCTTTCCCCAGGTCAATAATGTACTTATAGCGCTCTTCCCAGTCATCGAAGAAGCTCAGAGTATCGACGATGTCTTCGCTGGTAATACTGTTTCCAAAAGGACTTTCGATAGACATATGCGCTCCTTATAGAGATTCAATGAATGTGCGAATACGCTGAGCCGCTTCAATGCACTCCGATGTTTCAGCAACCAGCGCCATGCGAATACGGTGCTCACCAGGGTTAATACCTTCGACTGTACGCGAAAGGTATGAGCCCGGCAGTACAGTCACGTTCTGTTGAGCAAACAGCTGCTGAGCAAATGTTTCTTCGTTAATCGGCGTTTTGGGCCATAAATAGAAGCTCGCTTCCGTCTGTTTAACGTCCAGTACCGGGCTGAGAATCTCAAGAACTGAGCGGAACTTCTGAGTGTACTCGCTGCGATTCTGCTGTACGTGGCTTTCATCGTTCCAGGCTGCGATGCTCGCTAGTTGAGTGTGAACCGGCATCGCGCAACCATGGTAAGTACGGTAGAGCAAAAACGGCTTCAGCAGATCGGCGTCGCCGGCAATAAAGCCAGAGCGCAGGCCCGGCAGATTTGAGCGTTTAGACAGCGAGTGGAATACCACGCAGCGTTTGAAGTCTTTGCGGCCGAGTTGCTCACAGGCTTCCAGCAGGCCCATCGGTGCATCGGCACCATCCACATAAATTTCTGAATAGCACTCGTCGCTGGCGAGTACAAAATCGTATTTATCGGCCAGTTCAATCAGTTTTCTGAAGTCGTCCAGCTTCAGGGTTGAGCCGGTCGGGTTGCCAGGAGTGCAGACAAACAAAAGCTGGCAGCGGTGCCACACATCCTCAGGCACAGCATCGTAATCCGGGTTGAAGCCGTTTTCCTCAAGGCATGGTAAGAAGTGTGGTTCCGCACCTGACAGATACGCCGCGCCTTCATAGATCTGGTAGAAGGGGTTAGGAGAAACAACCAGAGGACGATACTGGCTACGATTAACGACTGCCTGAGTAAAAGCAAAGATGGCTTCACGGGTACCGTTGACCGGAATGACCTGAGATACCGGATCGACGTTCTCCAGCGAAAAACGGCGTTCCAGCCAGCTGGCAATGGCCGAGTTCAACTCTGGCAGGCCCTTCGTTGTCGGGTAGTTCTCAACGCGCTGTAGTTCTGTTCGTAGGGTATCGAGTACAAACTCCGGCGCTGGGTGCTTGGGTTCGCCAATCGACAGGGCGATGTGCTCCAGATCTGCAGGAGGCGTGACTTCGCCCTTCAGTTTGGCCAGTTTTTCAAATGGATAAGGCTGGAGTTTGCTCAGATCTGGGTTCATGCCGCTTCCGGTCTTGTTGTTCAGAAAGCGCGCATTATAGCCCTTTTACAGCGCAATTCCGATTGTGTGAAGTAAACAAAAAAGCCCCGCCAGTCTGCACTGGCGGGGCTTTTTATTTGCTAGTTAAAGCAGGTCTTATTTAGACGCTTCAACGATACGCTTCATGTCAGTCATGTAGCCACGCAGCTCAGCACCAACCCACTCAACTGGGTGGTTACGGATAGCTTCGTTAACTTCGATCAGACGAGCGTTGTCTACGGAGTTAGACTTCAGGTTCAGGCCTTTACCGATCACGTCAGTGCTGATGTGTGGCATGAACTTCTCGCGCAGCAGAGGTACGGCAGCGTGAGAGAACAGGTAGTTACCGTATTCAGCCGTGTCAGAGATAACAACGTTCATCTCGTACAGCTTACGACGTGCAATAGTGTTCGCGATCAGTGGCGTTTCGTGCAGAGACTCGTAGTAAGCAGACTCTTCAACGATGCCGCTTTCAACCATAGATTCGAACGCCAGCTCAACACCGGCTTTGATCATAGCAACCAGCATGATGCCGTGGTCGAAGTATTCCTGTTCGTCGATCTGAACGTCAGACGCTGGTGCTTTTTCGAAGCCAGTTTCTGCCGTCTCTTCACGCCATTTCAGCAGGTTAGCATCGTCGTTCGCCCAGTCTTCCATCATGGTACGGGAGAATTCGCCTTCCATGATGTCGGCCTGGTGCTTGCGGAACAGAGGGCGCATCAGTTCTTTCAGTTCTTCAGCCATGTCGAACGCAACGATTTTCGCTGGGTTAGACAGACGATCCATCATGTTAGTGATGCCGCCGTACTTCAGAGCTTCAGTCACAGTTTCCCAACC
The DNA here is from genome assembly GCF_002297765.1 of Thalassolituus sp. UBA675. Lineage (NCBI taxonomy): Bacteria > Pseudomonadati > Pseudomonadota > Gammaproteobacteria > Oceanospirillales > Oceanospirillaceae > Thalassolituus > Thalassolituus sp. UBA675. Next base: position 4,831 of record NZ_DBNJ01000023.1, on the reverse strand, counting down.
GTACTGAATCAGCTTAGCTGCGTAGCCTTCGTCGATACCGTCTTCAACCATTTTCTCGAAGCCCAGGATCGCGCCAGTCTGCAGCATACCGCACAGAATGGTCTGCTCGCCCATCAGGTCAGACTTAACTTCAGCAACGAAAGAAGATTCCAGACAGCCAGCGCGGTGACCGCCAGTCGCTGCAGCCCATGCTTTAGCGATGTCCCAGCCTTCGCCCTTAGGGTCGTTTTCCGGGTGTACAGCGATCAGAGTCGGAACACCGAAACCACGCTTGTATTCTTCACGTACTTCAGAACCAGGGCACTTAGGTGCAACCATAACAACAGTCAGGTCTTCACGGATCTGCATGCCTTCTTCAACGATGTTGAAACCGTGGGAGTAACCCAGGCAAGCGCCTTCTTTCATCAGAGGCATAACAGCAGTAACTACTGCAGTGTGCTGCTTGTCTGGAGTCAGGTTCATCACCAGGTCAGCAGTCGGGATCAGCTCTTCGTAAGTACCAACGTTGAAGCCGTTTTCGGTAGCGTTTTTCCATGACTGACGCTTCTCAGCGATTGCAGCTTCACGCAGAGCGTACGATACGTCCAGACCAGAGTCGCGCATGTTCATGCCCTGGTTCAGGCCCTGAGCACCACAACCAACGATGACAACTTTCTTACCTTTCAGGAATTCAGCTTCAGAAGCGAATTCAGAACGGTCCATGAAACGGCAGCGGCCGAGTTGATCCAGCTTTTGCTGGAGGTTCAGAGTATTAAAGTAGTTCTGACCCATCACAATTCTCCTGTAATGAAAGCTGGCTGCATCGCCCTGACTGTGTTGCCGGTTCACTGTGAGTGCTCACTTATTACAATAAGCTCCGCGCTCCCACTGAACCGCCGCCTTGCCAGGCCATCTTCGCCGACGCTTTCGCAGTTAAGTTAAACCACTCGCCTTGCTCTGACTGCCTCGGTTACGCTTCCGAGACGGTGCGATGTGTAGCTAGTGGTTGATATAAAAATTCGAGACGAATGATAGGTGATGAGCGTCGTTGCGTAAAATGCTATTATTGCTAGCAGTTGTTGCAAATACTGCAATGTCGAGTCAGGTACCTATTTAGCCTATGGAATACAAAGACTTACGGGTTTTCCTTACCGTCGTTGAAGCTCAGCATCTCGGACGGGCGGGGCAGCAATTACATATGAGCCCTTCAACACTCAGCCGTCGTATCAGTCGTATGGAACAGGATGCGGGTGCTCAGTTACTGGTACGTGACAGCGGGCCGTTAACCTTAACGCCAGCCGGCGAGCTGTTTCGCCAGCATGCGGAGCAGACACTGGATGCCTGGCAATCGCTGCGCTCCGCGGTAAATGCGGAGGTAAGTGACCTGGAGGGGTCGCTGACGCTTTTTTGTTCTGTCACCGCCAGTTATTCTTTTCTGGCTGACCTTTTGGCCCGGTTCCGGGAACAATATCCTAAAGTTGATCTGCGGATTCATACGGGGGATGCCGCCGAGTCTATTCCCAGAGTCGCCACCGGGGATGCGGATGTCGTGATCGCTGCACGGCCCGAACAATTGTCGCCTGACCTGACGTTCAGGGGGATTTCTGAGTCGCCGTTGCTGTTTATCGCACCAAGAACGGTGGGAACTGTTCCTCAGCTCTCACAATCAGACATATCGTGGGCCGAGGTGCCTATGGTGCTCTCAGAGACTGGTCTGGCACGTACACGCGTAAACCAATGGTTTGCTTCACGTAGTCTGACGCCCAACATCTACGCACAGGTAACGGGGCACGAAGCCATCGTCAGTATGGTGGCTCTGGGTGTGGGTGTGGGGGTTGTCCCTCAGGTTGTTTTACAGAACAGCCCACTTCTTAATCGTGTGCGGGTGTTGTCGGTAGCGCCTGAACTGGAGCCCTTTCATATTGGACTCTGCTCGCGGACGGAACGACTCAATGAGCCAGTCTTACAGGCGCTTTGGCAAACCGCGGGGCGATGACATGGCCAGATGGACTGGTTTCGCCCATAATAGCCGCAGAACTTTAAAACCCGCAGCTCATGCGGGCCGAACACATTAAGGATCATAGTGTGAGTGATAACGAAGACGCTCAGGTACCGGTAGCAACCAAAAGGGACAGGAAGGGGATTTACCTCTTGCCTAACCTGTTTACGACGGGTGCATTGTTTTCAGGATTTTACGCCGTCGTTGCCGGCATGAACGGCGATTTTGAGAATGCAGCCATCGCAATTTTTGTCGCCATGGTGCTGGATGGACTTGATGGTCGCGTTGCGCGTATGACGAATACCCAGAGTGATTTCGGCGCAGAGTATGACAGCCTCGCCGACATGGTCTCTTTTGGTGTGGCGCCTGCGCTGGTCGCGTTCAGCTGGGCGTTGCAGGATCTGGGTAAAGTCGGCTGGGTCGCAGCTTTCGTCTACTGTGCGGGGGCAGCTCTACGTCTCGCGCGCTTTAATACTCAGCTGGCGGTGGCTGATAAAAACTACTTCACCGGGCTGGCCAGCCCGTCTGCAGCGGCAATTGTTGCTGGGAATATCTGGGTCTTCACAGAGTCGGGCACGCAGGGAGCTGATGCTGCCTGGTGGATGGCTATTATCGTGACCGCAGCGGGCCTGTTAATGGTCAGCAACTTCAAGTACCACAGTTTCAAAGGTCTGGATCTGCGCGGCAAGATTCCTTTTGTCGCCTTGCTGGCCATTGTTATGGGCTTTGCGATTGTATCGATTGATCCCGCAACGGTCCTGCTGGCTGTCTTTATGTTGTATGCATTATCTGGCCCGGCATGGGCGGTGAAAGAAAAGTTGTTTGATTAACGACTATACGAATGTAGACATAAATATGGAAAGAAGCCCGGCACAACAACCGGGCTTTTTTGTCAGAGTAATTCAGCCATTAAGAGGTGCATATGCTGATTCCAAAGCGTCGCTACCCCAAAATCGATCCTTCAGAGATCACGCCAGAAGAGTTGTACGTAAACAGGCGGCTCTTTATGAAGGGCAGCCTCACTGCGGCAGCGGCGCTCAGTACAATACAGGCACAGGCGCTTGTGTCACCTGAGGGAGGTAGTCGTATACCTGAAGGCCCTGAGTGGCTGGAGAAGGCTGTCGTTAATGCGTCTGAAACGTCCTTTGGTACTGGTGAAAAGCCAGCGCCTTACAGCTCTGCTACGCAGTACAACAACTTCTATGAGTTCGGGATGAGTAAGTCGGACCCATTCGAAAACTCAGGTAAGTTCACGACAGACCCATGGAACATGACTGTTGAAGGTGAGTGCGAGGTGAAAGGCTCCTTCGCGCTCGAAGATCTTCTAAAGGGAATCGACCTGGAAGAGCGGATTTATCGACTGCGTTGTGTAGAGGCGTGGTCAATGGTGATCCCTTGGGTAGGTTTCCCACTGGCTGAGCTGATTAAACGCTTCAAGCCCTTATCTTCAGCCAAGTACGTCGAGTTCGTGACTGTTGAGCGACCAAAAGAAATGCCGGGGCAGCGCTCGGTATTCTCTACTATCGATTGGCCTTACCGAGAGGGGCTCAGAATGGATGAGGCCATGAATCCACTGACGCTCATGGCAGTAGGGATGTACGGCAATGTCCTGCCAAATCAGAACGGAGCGCCGATGCGCCTTGTTGTTCCGTGGAAATACGGCTTCAAGAGCATTAAGTCGATCGTGAAAATCCGTTTCCGCGAAACCATGCCACCGACGACATGGAACGATCTTGCGCCACAGGAATATGGCTTCTATGCCAACGTAAATCCGGAAGTCGATCATCCGCGATGGAGTCAGGCCTCTGAGAGGCGCCTGCCTAACAGTATCTTCAGCCCTAATCGGATACCGACTGAAATGTTTAACGGGTACGGCGAACAGGTTGCTCACCTGTATAAAGGTATGGATCTGCGTAAATGGTACTAACGCTGACTGGGCGTAGGTGGCTTATCGGTATCGCCTGCGCACTACCACTCATATACATAGTGCAGGCAATAGTCCGGGTGCAGACAGGCGAATGGAACCTGTTAGGGCCGGAACCTGGCAAGGCAATTACCCACTTTACAGGCACATGGGGCTTCAACTTCTTGCTGCTGACTCTCGCAGTGACACCGATAGTAAGGCTTACGAAACAGAAGTGGCTGATGCCACACCGGAGGATGTTGGGCCTCTACGCGGCCTTCTATGTATCTTTGCACGCATTAGCGTACCTGGCTTTCCTTCTGGGGTGGCAGTGGGGTGAGTTAGGTCGTGAGGTCGTGGAGCGTCCATACCTCTTGGTTGGGGCTTTATCATGGTTGCTCTTGTTGCCGCTGGTGATCACCTCGACGAAAACGTGGCAGCGAAGGCTGAAGAGGCGTTGGAAGCAACTACACCAACTCATCTATGTAATCGTAGCCCTCGCAGCCGTTCACTATTTATTACAAATCAGGGCTAGCTGGTTTGAGCCTGTTGCCTACACTCTTATAGCTGCATTCCTACTGGCGTTAAGACTATGGTTTTTTGCTAAGAAGAAACGCGCCAGAACTTCCTGAAAATTATTACAGAAAGTAGTTGACCCAAATCGCCGCATCTCTATAATGCGCCGCTCTTGATCGTTACCCAGCACAGCGCTGAAACGAACAGGAAAACGGGTCGAAAAAAGGTGTTGACCAAGTCTGAAAAGACTGTAGAATGCGCCGCCTGATCCGACAGAGAGGCTCCTTGGAGTTGTCTGGAAAAGGTTTGCAACTTGTTGATTTTAAAAGATTTTTTGAAAATTAACGGTTGACAGCGAAGGGTTCTCTGGTAGAATGCTTCGCACTGATCGGGACGCTGAGTTGTCCGGATCGGATGTCAAAAATTAAGAGGTT
>NZ_DBNJ01000007.1:0-45935 GCF_002297765.1 Thalassolituus sp. UBA675 | reverse complement strand
TCCGTTTTATCGGGGCAAGATCATCCAACTATTATTCGTTTCAATTCGATCTCCTTTTGGCATTTAACAGCTTATTAGTGTGCGTGCGCGTTTATCCTGGGATACTCTTTCGAGCTTCCCTTGGTAACTTATTGAAAATAATGAAGAATCTTCCATAACTCAAATCTCCCATCAAGAAAAACGCGCACGCCTGTTATTTCGGCAACCCTGCGCACATAAACTTGTAAACCAAGTTTGCAAGTCTTTGATTCGATTGGAGTTTACGTTACCCCGCTCCGACAAAACGCGCAAGCACGAAAATAGAGCGTGCCAGATTTTCTTGAAATTCGCAAATCATACTGTATGTTTAACCAGTATACCTTTACATTTGGAGGCCAGGATGGCTAAGAGCAAATTTCTGACAGAAGTGCGCGAGTTCATGCGGCTGCATGGGTACAGTATTCGTACCGAACATACGTATATCTATTGGATCAGGTTCTATATCCGCTTTCATCGGTTGCAACACCCATCAACCCTTGGGCCTGAGCATGTCGTTATGTTCCTCAGCTTTCTTGCTAACCGCCGGGACGTCGCAATCAATACTCAAAAGGTTGCCTTGAATGCCTTGGCCTTCCTTTATAACAAATACCTTAACCAGCCATTGGGGGATATTGGCTTCACGTTCGCTACCCGCCCCCGGCACCTGCCTACTGTGCTGTCCTCAGCCGAAGTGGGGAAACTACTCGACGTGTGCAATGAGCGAGACCGCTTAATTTTTTCTCTACTGTTTGGATCAGGGCTACGTATCACTGAGTGTTTACGGTTGCGGATCAAAGATTTCGACTTTTCAAGAGGTACCCTGACGGTATTCGATGGGAAGGGGGCTAAAGATCGGGTAACTATCCTTCCGCAAAGCTTAAAGCCTGCCTGTCATGAGTTTTTTGAAATAGCCATCGCTTTGCAGAAGGAAGATAACAAACGTGGGGTTGGCCCTTCACTACCTGGCGCACTGGGTAAGAAGTATCCGTCTGCGCATTTGCAACCTGCATGGATGTTCGTTTTCCCATCTACGACTGTATGCAGCCATCCCTATACCAAAGTACTTTGCCGCCATCATTTGCACGACTCTGTGCCTCGCAAAGCGTTAAAGCAGGCAGTCATCAGTGCCGGGCTGACGTCGAAACGAATATCCTGCCATACCTTCCGTCATAGCTTTGCTACTGAGCTGTTACGCAGCGGCCGTGACATTCGTGCAGTTCAGGAGTTGTTGGGGCATAGCGATGTAGCAACGACCCAAATCTATACGCATGTTGTGGGGCAGCACTTTGCCGGGACCTCCAGTCCGTTGGATCTTCTGGTCTGAGTTGTTTCGCGCAAGCTTCGCGTTGCGCTCCTACAAAGGCGTTTTGTCGGTATACTCTCTGGTACGTTTTGACCTGTGCTGAGTATGTTATGACACCTCCTGATATGAAAAACCCGATTCACCTGTTGGCCTTTGGCCTGGGCTCTGGTCTGGCTAAGAAGGCGCCGGGTACCTGGGGCACTCTCGCCGCATTGCCTGTGTGGTGGTTTTTATTGCAGGGTGTACCGACCTTACCGTATATCGGCGTATTGCTCGCGGGTTTCGCCTTTGGTGTGGTGATATGTGAAATCACGTCCCGTGATATGGGGGTACATGACTTTGGCGGTATCGTTTGGGACGAGTGGATCGGGGTGTGGATTACGCTGTTGTGGCTGCCGATGTCGGGCAGTTTAGGCACCGATTTGCTGTGGTTGGCTTATGCGTTTGCTCTGTTCCGCTTCTTTGACATTATTAAACCGTGGCCCATCAAATGGCTCGATGCCAAAGTCCACGGTGGCTTTGGCATTATGATCGACGATGTAATCGCCGGTATTTTCGGCCTTGTGGTCGTGCAGTTAACGGCTGCTCTGCTCTGACGCCTAGCTATTTTCAGGGCACTATTGTACCACGCTGATCACCCTAACGGGTGATTGTGCAGGCAGAGTCATGATCCTGAGGTCATTTAGTGGTATGTTCTTTGGCGACGTATTCTGGGGTATGAGGAGCTTCCCATGACACAATCCGTATTTCCTGTTGCTTCGGTAGTTGCCGACGACACTCAAGATTTTCTTAAACAGTCAGACCCAGTCGCTTACGCCGTGTGGCGCCTTGCAGACGGCAGCCGATCAATTGAAACGCTGGCCGGTGATGCTGGCATTTCTGTTAAAGAATGCTGGACGGCTCTTGATCGTCTGGCCGATCAGAATGCACTTTCTGAGCGAGTGGCCCCACCGTCTGCCACGCCGCACCCAGCACTGCTGAATCGCCGTGAAGCTATGAGTAAGGTGATGATGGGTGCCTTAGGAGCGACCGCACTGATGAACGCCCCTCAGGTATTTGCGAACAGAGACATTTCTGTGGGCACAAACCCAGCTGTCGACACCCATGCCGCAGAACTGAAGCGACCAAAGGAGCAACACCGCAAGCAAGCTTCTGAGCAGCGGCATAAAGTAGTCGAGAAACGCAAAGCGTCGGAGCCGGATCAGAAAGCGGGCCAGCAGAAAGTCGTTGAGCAGCGTAAAAAGCAGGCAACTAAACAAGCCGCTGAAAAACGCAGCAAAGCAACTCAGCAGCGTGAAGCGGCCATGGAGAAAAAGTCGAAACGCGCTCAGCAGGAATCTAAGCGCAAAGCGGTACAGTAAGAAACTGCCGAGCTTAACCGGCCAGCTGCTCTTTGAGTCGCTGGCCTTTTTGTTTCAGATGACGAACTAAGTGGTCGGCAACATCCAGATCAATTGCGTGCTTAGGATGAGCAAAGTAGCAGGGAAAGTTCACTTCCAGAACGTATTCTCGTCCTGAGGTGTGCACCAGCACATCAACGCCACCAAATTCCAGCCCCAGCACCGCACAGGCATCAATCGCCAGCTGTTTCGCAGACTCAGGAGGAGGTGTAGTAAAACACTCTTTCTTGTCTTCATCGACGCAGGTTCTGAAGTCCCCCTCTTGAGGGATGTTCTGATAGGCTGCAGCGACTTCACCATTTACTACAAGCATCCGCCAGTGTTCTGCCGGTTCGACGCATGCCATCAAGTGAACGTACTGGCCGTGTGCGCTTTCAAGCGCATCAGCAACAGAATAAAAGGTTGGCCAGTTATCGACACGAACGACACCAACGCCCAATGATTTACCCGGGACTTTAAAAATTACCGGAAGGCCACCCAGCGCTTCAACCCTGCGCTTAAGTTCTTCGCGGTCGGTGGTCATGGCATGGAAAGTACGGGGCGTTTCGATGCCATTACGAGCAAGGAAGAGTGTCTGGTTATCCCAGATCAGAAAAGCCCCCAGAGCATCGCGGTAGCAGGTCGCTACGCCCGGATGCACAAGCTGCTGCTCTATCACACAAGACTCGTGAGTAATGGCAACCCGATAAAGGAGGTCGCCATGATTAAGTACAGGAGGCTCAACATGATCAAATAACGCTGGCTCGATAATAATCGGCTTAAGCTCGTGAGCATGAGCCGCCGCAACCAGCTGTTCAGTCAGGTCTTCGTCGGGCTCATCTGAGATGATGATGAGGCGCTGTGTCATGATCCGTTTTCAGCAGTCTTGCGCTGACCTTTCAGCAGTGATATTACTTTTTTCATATCAAACTGAATGGTCTGCTGGAGCAACGAGCCACGCAAAGTCTTCAGTTCGGTAGCAAGCTCATCTGTCATCTCAGTGTAGAAAGGCATGCGTACTGACATCTGTACCGTAAATACACCTTCACCTGCTTCGTCTTTCTGAATACGGTAAACGCTCAATTCCATATACTGGCGATTCGGCGGCCATGAAAGGAAGTCCAGAAGTACGACCTTTCCTTTCTCATCACCCACCAGCTGATACTTTGCACCGGGATTCAGAGCCTGCAGTCCTTCAACAAGGCGGACCGCTACTTTCTGAGGATCATCACCAATCTCTTCTATTCGATAATTGGCGTAAATAACCGTGCTGGTCCAGGTCTTGAAGTCTTCATTCGGTCTGATGTACTGCAAAGAGGTAACCCCCTCTTCTCCTTCAACGCGCGCAATTCGGGAGTAAACCTCGCCGTTCACGACGGGAACAACGTCCGCGGGCTTTAGCTCTTCAGCCTGAACACCGACACCCAGGAACAGAACAAATGAGACCACCAATATGTTTCGAAGCAACTGCATAAAACCACCATAGATAAAAGACACCTGTAAGACTACCGCCCGAACCTTTAAGCTTCAACGTCCGTAAGCGCATGTTTAACGCCTGAGTATCCGGGCAAGTGCGCCCAGATTAAGTAAGCTAGCGAGTGAACCAGCAACATAAGTCATGGCTGCTGCCGTCAGAATATGGCGCGCAGATGCCATGTCCGCCGAGCTTAGATACTGCCCTTCTTCGAGCATGGGCAGTGCTTTACCAAAACTGGCATCCCATTCAACGGGCAAGGTCACGAGGTTTACCAGCACTCCAATAAGCATGGAGCCAACCGCTGCGATGAGTGTCCAACGGGAAAGCGCCGGGTTAATCCAGATCAGCAGGGGCGTTGCCGCCAGAAACAGAGGTGCAGCCTTGCTTACAATCCAGCTCAAGCGGGCCAGGCCACCGCGTAGGGTAAACAAACTCTCGTTATTGTGATGCTGAATCGCATGCCCTACTTCGTGAGCTGCCACGACAACACCGGTCAGTGTACGCCCTTCAAACTTATCCTGGGTCAGGCGTACCGCTCTGTCCTGGGGGTCGTAATGATCGCCGTGTTCAGTAACCTCGACTTTGACGTCATCGATGTTGAGTTTCTGGAGCAGGTGCCTGGCCATATCGCCACCATTCCCCGGAAAGTCGCTACGCTCCTGACTGTGTTTTTTGAGTACAGATTTAACCCACAGACCAGGCAGGTACATGATCGCCATCACAATTACGACGAGAACCAGGTACAACATTACGTCCTCTCTGATGAGATCTTAGGACGAGCTATTTTATGCTCGTTTAATAACTGGGTACCACGCAGCACAATGTCACTCTGAAATGCTTTCTCGTAGCGCACATCAAGAACGTACGCTTTAACACGCAGGCGAATTGCCAGCATATGAGCGACTTCGAGTTCTTCGACAACGAATGAAACCGGCTTTTTAAGATAGGCATAGCGACTGGTAACGACGACCTCTTCAAGAAGTTTACGCGCCCAAGGGATATCAGCGTCCAACGCCAGATGGAAATCGGTCACCACCATCATGTCCAGTTCGCCAGCGTTACCAGACGACACGACGTCAGTTATAAAGCGGGAATTAGGAATCGTAACCAGATTATCGTCCAGCGTGACTAAACGCACAGTGCGTAGCCCGATAGATACAATTTCACCGTAGGTATCACCAAAACTGACCCGGTCGCCAACCCGGAATGGGCGATCAAACAACAACAAGATACCCGCAACCAACGAGGCCGCGATGTCTTTTAATGCAAAACCCAGGGCAACAGCGACGGAGCCAGCCGCAGCAAATATCAGCTCTTTGGGAGGCTGTAATACACCGATTAATAAACCGACGGTACCGAAAATATAAAGAGCAAAACTTAATAACGTCGAAATCTGAAGAATAAAGAATCGCCGCGCAGGGATTTTCTCCATCAACCGGTTACTGACATTATTCAGAGTTTTAGCTAACGCCCAGAGTGCAACGCCCCCTGCAAACAACAGGAAAATAGCGTAAAAGTTAAAAATGCCTGCAACACTCAGCAGGCCATCGACAAGACCACTGGTATCATTCATGCAACATATTCATCCTGTTAAGAATACTGACAACGGTGTGGTACCAGAGCGCGGTTATGCGGTAGCGTCCGTCCTCTCCTTTTTCGACGATTTCATCTTCCAACGTCGCCTTGAGTGAGAAACGGACTACGTTCTCGGAGAGATTTGTCACCCGCATAATTTCCGCTGTATTCAATGTGCCGTGTGTCACGATGGCCGCCAGAATAAACGACTGATTTGAGCCCGACTTTTCAATCCGGCTACCTGAAGGAATACGAGGTACCCTCACGGTCACTTCATTCCGCCGGGTCGTAACAGACTCCTGCCAAAGGCGTAACGCTGTAACAGGAACACCTCGACTCGCATCCCACAACAGGCTGAAGTACCTCTGTTCGGCATTGCGCAATGAATTATTAGCCGGCGCCCGCGTATCCATTAAAACATCGTCGTACCGAAGACGGTAACCGCTCTGCTGATTACGCGATAAAATCAAAGAACGGATTTCCGCCTGAGTCCAGCGCTTAACCCGAACGACATTGCGCATCTGATAATTGCGGCCAAATACATTACAGAGATAGGCCCAGCTCTGGTTATTCATGACAATCATCCAGAACAGGTTTCCAGCACGAGCATTCGTCAGGCTGAGCAGCGCCTGCCAGGCATCGAGAGCCCCGACATCAGCAAGGAACAAGTTCTCGGCGTTGTTAAGAACCAGGACAGTCGGCTCAAGTGCTTCATTGGCGTTAGCCAAAGCGACGGGCCCATCCGCGAGATCGACGCCGATCTGCTCGCCCACCAGCCCAAACAGAGTATTTGCATCCAGCGTTCGCGCCGGGATATCCAGCATCGAAATGCGAACTTCCTGGCTGCCAGCTGCAATTTCCTTGCAGAAGCGCTTCACCGCCGATTTTTTGCCGATACCCGGCTCGCCCGTCATCAGTAGGACATTGTCATCACCGCGATCAGCAATCCAGGCACTGTAGTACCGCTGAAAGACATCACTCAGTCCGGTGTTGATGATCGGGTACTCGACCTCACCATAGCTCTCAAACCAGCGCAGATAGTTCTCATCGGTACACTCTGCGACTTCGGCTTCTTCTGCGTCTTCCTGCAACTGATTCCGCATCCGGAACCATCGTGCACTCAGGCGCTGATACCATGCGAACTCCCCCAGCAACTGCTCAAGGAAAGCACGAAAGAACAACACCAGGTTTAGCGGAATCAGCAGAGGCAACAAGAAAACGGTTATGCGCCCCGCCGCCAGCGGCTCGATAACCGGGTCGAAACGCTCAGGTGTGAGTCGCTTAAGATTAATCACCAGAGGTTCGCGATAGAAGTTCAGCAGGTAACTCAGCATCAACCAGCTGAACAGCCAGACCAGTGCTCCGATCAGGTGACTTACTGCGGTACTTTGCAGCAGATATTCGGACAAGGTAATCACTACCCAAGGCAGCAGTAAAAGCGACGTCACCGAATGGGAACGACGCTCCAGAAGCTCAGTCGTCTCGCTATTGAGATAGCTGCCAGCGCCCTGACAGGCGCTGAGAAGAAACCACTCCAGAGACAGATTCACCAATACATAAATCACGTACACGGCGTAGAGCAGTGGTAGAGCACCGCCCGGCCCCGCTTCTGATGATGGAAACACAGGTACAAGCAGCGACGCCCACAAGAGGAGCAGCCAGGGTACCAACGGCGTGATACTGGTAACAAACCGGGTCAGTGCGCGCAGCCCCTTGTGTTTTATGTCGCCCGATACCAGTTGATTGTGCAGCCCGCGAAGGTAACCAGTCAGCCAGGCAGCAAACCAGCGCGACAGCGATCGCAGAGGCAGCAGTAATAAGAGAGGAAGGCCTGTGCGCGCGATGATGCTGACTTCTTCGCCACTGGGCATGCCCTGTAGCAACAGCGCCCACGCCCCAAGAACGCCTGCCATCACCGACTGTAACTCGCCCCACTCTCGCTCCAGCAGAGAAACAACCGCAGTCCGATCGACCGCTGCCCACGCACTCAAAGGCGCCGCAAACAACAGGGTAACAAATGTGGTCTTTTTTAATTTCATACTCTTCCTGAATAACAGGCGGGCTAAGGAAACGCCACCTGACGCCTATTAGCGGCTACTACGGCCTTGCCGTCAACCTGGGTTACGCAAAGAAACACCCTGTTCCGCTCATAGATTAGGCAATAAGAGCACCTGCTGATAGAATACGCGCCCTGTTTTACTCAGAGGGTAAGCCCCTTGAACATCAATTTCGTCGCCTCATGTAAGCTGCCAACACCCTTCGGTGTGTTTACCATGCATGGTTTTGAGGAAGCAGAAACAGGGAAAGAACATATCGCACTGACCATGGGCACGCTGGATGACGGTGAGCCGGTTCTGTTACGCGCCCACTCCGAATGTCTGACCGGTGACGCGCTGTTCAGCATGCGCTGTGACTGCGGTTACCAACTGGAAGAAGCACTCCGCTCCGTGTCTGAGGCCGGACGTGGCGTTGTTCTGTATCTGCGACAGGAAGGTCGTGGTATCGGGCTTCTGAACAAAGTGAAGGCCTATAACCTCCAGGATCAGGGTGCAGACACTGTCGAAGCAAACGAGCAGCTTGGTTTTGGCGCCGACATGCGAAATTACGGCATGTGCCAGCCAATGTTGGAGCATCTGGGTATCACTTCCATCCGCTTGATGACCAACAATCCGCGTAAAGTGAAAGCTCTGGGTGATGCTGGTGTCACGATCGAAGAGCGGGTCGCCATCGAAGTCGGTCGCAACCCCCACAACAACGGCTATCTGAACACAAAAGCCAGCAAGCTTGGGCATTACCTGTCGACTCATCAGGACGACGAGCCGGAAGCTTAATCATCTGCGCCGTAGGCTAGTCTTCATCCTGCGGCGGTTTCCTCACATGCACAAATATTTCGTGCCCCTCGAACTGACGCATCAGTGCCTGAAGTTTGGCAACATGCCGCTCAGTCAGCTGAGTGCCTGTTGAAAGCAGTACCGCACCACCGGGGCTGACCAGATTGCCCGCGAGAATCATGCCTTCTTTAACATCCGCGATATTCAGACGCTCCATACTGGAGATAGCGCCACCATCGTAGGTTTCCAGTGTTTCAGCAAAGACATCCACCAGCTCGCGGTCATAGCGTTGGCCGGCAAGTTTCAGAAGATATACCCGTGCATCCTTCTCGCTGAGAGGTTCTCCCAAAAAGTTACTTTCGCGCTGTAGCTCTGCATAGTCGCAAACGATGCGCAGAATCCGTGATGACTTGGGAATGGCATCCCCTGCCAAACGATCGGGAAAACCTTTACCGTTATAAAGCTCCATGTGCGAGCGAATAATGTTGGCGGCATTCTGCAGCGGCTCAAGCAGCATCAGTGAGGTCTGGCCGTTGATGGTAAAGCGCGCGTATTCCTGCTTTTCAGCGTTACTCATCTGCGGAATGGCTTTATTCAGAACCGAATCTGACAATGACATTTTACCGAGATTTTTTAGCAATGCTGCGTAGTAGGTGTCATTAATCTGAGCTTCATCCAGACCCGCATTTTTTGCGAATGAACGAACCAGTTCAGCGAATCTTTCGGTCGAGCCTTTTTCCATACCCAAGCGATCTTCCATGCTGCCCACAAGAATATGCACCATGGCATCAAACTCGTGACGCAGTGTTTTATAAGCTTCCTGCAGCTTTGCTTCCGCTTCACCCACCGCATCTGAAGAGGCTTCATATTTCGCTTGAAGCTCGCGATTAAGACGCGCCAGCTCGTCATTCTGCTCGACGATGTGCGCGCTCAGACGTTGGTTCGCTGACTTCAGTTCTTTTGATTCGAGCGCCTCTGCGACCATATCCCTGAGCTGATCATTGTCCCAGGGCTTAGAGATATAACGATAGATGTTGCCTTCATTTACCGCTTTAATGGCTGAATCAAGATCAGAATACCCGGTAAGCAGAACCCGGATCATGGCCGGATATTGTTCAAAGCAGGATTTCAGCAGCTCAGCGCCAGACATACCTGGCATGCGCATGTCCGAAATAATCATATCGAAAGAATCAGTTTCGAGAATGCTGAGTGCTTCTTCACCGCCATTTGCCAGCACGACATCGTAATGACGGTAGAACAGACGCTTTAACGCCTGCAGAACCCCCTGCTCATCATCGACCAGCAGTAACCGGCCACTTTTCTCCCGGCCTGTGGTTTCAATTGACATGGTCTTTCTCTCCATTGCGAACGGGTAGCGCCAGAGTGAAACGGGTGCCTTCACCCTCGCGACTATCTACTGAGATAGTCCCCTGATGCTCTTCTATTAATTTGTAGCACAAGGCCAGACCGATGCCCGTGCCTTTACCTTCTGCACGGGTCGTAAAAAATGGCTCAAATATATGGGCCTGCACCTCCGGGGACATTCCGCACCCGCTGTCTGAAATTTCAGTATAGAAGATATCCCCGCGATGGTACTGACGGACACTGACGGTACCCGTTTCTTCACCAATAGCATGCAATGCATTAATCATCATATTCATGATCACCTGTGCGAAGCGCGACGGGTGGCATAACATTAGCGGAGGGGTAATCAGATCCAGCTCAAGATTTACATTCGCAGGTAGCCTGCTGCGAATAATGTTAAAGACCGCCTGCAGATCTGTATTGATATCAGCAACCTGCATACTGGCGTCACCGCGACGGCTCAGCGTCTGCATGTCAGCCACGATACGTTCGATGTGGGCGATGCCTTCAAGGCAATCTTTCAGGCGCTCCGGCGCGCCCTTACACACCTCAGCAACATCGAGATTGTGATAGGCAGACAATGCCTTCTGGTAAAACGGGTTACGTATTTCAAGATGGTCGGAAGCTGAATCAAGAACACTGATGAAAGCGTTATAGGCCTCAATATCTTCATTCAGACCATGCAGATTGCTGTGGATGTAGGCGAGTGGATTGTTGATTTCGTGACCGATACCAGCCGCGGCCTCGCCTAACGTAGCAAGGCGCTCAGCCGAGAGGGCCTGAATTTCTATCCGCGCCTCGGCTCGTTTGCGACACCAGGCAGACACTCGCCAGATAACCAACGCGGAGAAGAGCACCAGTGCCGCACTCGCTATCGGAGATAAAGGACCAAACAATGCGGAAACAGCGTAGCCACACAAGGTCACGATAATCAGTGCAGAAATAGCGGTAAACTGGCGTCGCAGCGGCATGAGCCCCTCCGGAACTGAACCTTAATTCAGTTAAGCAGCTTCTATGTGAAGCGCTCGGCGACAGGGGCAAATAATGAGTGACTAATCAGACACTTAGGGCGCGCACACCCTGATCATAATCAGTCCTGAGGGAAGTGGCGACGAATAGCAGCCAGGATAGATGACTCATCGATACCGGCCACGACATGCTGCTGGGTCGGTGAATCGTGCTCAATGTAGGTATCCGGAATGCCAAGGACTTCAACAACCGACTTGAGCCCCTGATGAGCCAGCGACTCGAGTACAGCAGAACCTGCGCCACCCATTCGGGCGTTCTCTTCAACAGTCACTAAGAGGTCGTGCGTTTCTGCCAGTTCGGCCACCAGAGCATCGTCCATTGGCTTCACAAAACGCATATCAGCAACCGTAGCATCAACGACATCGGCTACTTTTAATGCGGCAGACAATGGGGCGCCAAACGCCAGGATAGCGA
Source organism: Thalassolituus sp. UBA675 (assembly GCF_002297765.1). NCBI lineage: Bacteria > Pseudomonadati > Pseudomonadota > Gammaproteobacteria > Oceanospirillales > Oceanospirillaceae > Thalassolituus > Thalassolituus sp. UBA675. The sequence continues at coordinate 34,544 of NZ_DBNJ01000007.1, read as the reverse complement.
CCTTCTTGCTTTGCGACTCACGACGAATAACGCCTTTCCCCAGAGGCAAGACTTCAAGTGGCGCATCAATGGCAGCACCTGTACCAGAGCCTCGAGGGTAACGAACAGCTGCTGGGCCTTCGTGCAGATAACCGGTATTCAGCATCTGCCGGCATTCATTTTCATCGGACGGCGTCATAATGACCATCTTAGGAATACAGCGAAGGTAACTAAGGTCATATGCACCGTGGTGCGTTGGGCCGTCTTCACCGACCAGCCCAGCGCGGTCAATGGCGAATAAGACATCGAGATCCTGGAGCGCAACGTCATGAATCAGCTGATCATATGCACGCTGAAGGAAGGTCGAATAGATAGCGACGACCGGCTTCACCTGTTCACAGGCCATCCCCGCAGCCAGAGTCACAGCGTGCTGCTCAGCAATGGCAACGTCGAAATAACGATCGGGAAATTCCTGTGAAAAGCGAATCAGGTCAGAACCTTCACGCATCGCTGGCGTAATACCCACGAGGCGCTCGTCCTGAGCTGCAACATCACACAACCAGCGACCAAATACGTTGGAATAGCTTGGTTTGGGTGTTTTCGCTGAGCCGCCCTTCTGGGCCTTCAGCGCGTGGTAGCGAATCGGCTCTTCTTCAGCGGGCGTGAAGCCTTTACCTTTCTGAGTGACGATGTGCAGAAAGCGTGGGCCTTTGAGTTTCTTCAGGCTACCGAGTGTCGCCACCAGCTCGTTCAGGTCATGACCATCGACCGGGCCGTAATAATTAAAACCCAGCTCTTCGAACAAAGTACCCGGAGCTACCATGCCTTTCATGTGCTCTTCAGTACGCTTTGCAAATTCCCAGGCGGCCGGAATATTCTCAAGCACACGCTTGCTGCCTTCACGCATGGCAGAGTAGGTCTGGCTCGACCAGATACGGGTGAAATATTTGTTCAATGCACCGACGTTATTCGAGATCGACATGTCATTGTCGTTAAGAATAACCAGCATATCGGCTTTTTCGTGCCCCGCATGGTTGAGAGCCTCAAAGGCCATACCGGCACTCATGGCGCCATCACCAATCACGGCAACGCTTTTGTTCGGTAGGCCACGCTGACGGAAACCAAGTGCCATCCCCAAAGCCGCACTGATCGACGTGCTTGAGTGACCAACGCCAAAGGTGTCGTATTCACTTTCTGTACGCAGCGGAAACGCAGCCGGGCCCTCGGCAGAACGGATCTTCGGCAACTGTTCGCGCCGACCGGTCAGGATCTTGTGTGGATAGGCCTGATGGCCCACATCCCAGACAATGCGATCATCTGGGGTATCAAAAACGTGATGCAGAGCTACCGTCAGTTCAACAACGCCCAAACCGGCACCAAAATGGCCACCCGACTGCCCAACGCTATAAATAAGATATTCACGCAGCTCACGACACAGAGGCTGTAACTGAGCAGAGCTCAGCTCGCGCAGGTCCGCTGGGGATTCAATCTGATCCAGCAGTGGCGTCTCTGGTCTGTGTTTGGGAATCTCTGTAAACATCTGAAGGAACTGCTTCCGGTAGAAAAAGTGCACCGGCAGCGCCGGAAAACTAAAGGGGGGCATTCTACCGGCTGAGAGACAAGATGAGTAGTTAAAACTCCCCTGCCCGGTAATACGGACAGGTGAGCTCTATCGTTGTTCCTGCGGTGTCAGTGATCGCGCTCAATAATGTAGCGCGCCAGTGACTCGAGTGTGGAGGTATCACCGGGCAAGCCCGCGAGTGCCTCAATCGCCTCATCGACCAGGGCTTTCGCACGCGTACGGGCTCCTTCAAGCCCAAGCAGTGACGGATACGTTGGTTTGTTCAACGCTTCATCCGCGCCCTGCTGTTTACCCAATACCGCGGTATCGCCTTCGATATCGAGAATGTCATCCTGTACCTGAAAGGCCAGCCCTACCGCTCTCGCGTAGGTATCAAGGGCTTCGGTGATGGATGCATCGGTGTTCTTATCAGCACAGATGGCGCCCATCTGCACGGCTGCCCTGATCAGCGCGCCGGTTTTATGCAGGTGCATATGTTCCAGTTGATCGACGGCCATCGACTTGCCGACGTTATTAATATCAATCGCCTGGCCGCCCACCATACCCGCGCTGCCAGCAGCACGACCGAGCACCTGCACCAGCTGCAGGCGCTGCTTTTCTGACAACTCTTTCGCAGAGGCTAATACTTCGTAGGCGCCATTGAGCAGTGCGTCTCCGGCAAGGATTGCAGTCGCTTCATCGAAGGCTATATGACAGGTTGGCTTACCGCGGCGCAGATCATCATCATCCATCGCTGGGAGGTCATCATGGACGAGGCTGTAGCTATGGATCATTTCAAGCGCGACGGCGGCACAGTCTGCAAGTGACTGCTCGGTATTGAGCGCATCCATGGTCGCGTAGACGAGATACGGCCTCAGACGCTTGCCACCATTCATCAGGCCATAATGCATAGCATCAGCCAGACGCTGATCAGCGATGCCCAGATCCGCGAGTCTGGCTTCAGCCAACTCAGCGACGCGGGCTTGCAAAGGCTGCAGGTTCATTCGCCGGCGTCTCCGCCCTGGAATGGCTGGGCGTCACTCTGACCATTGCGCTCCATAAGAAGCTGCACTCGCTGCTCGGCTGCCGTTAATGCTTGCTGGCACTGGCGAGTGAGGCCAATACCTTTTTCGAATGCTTCCAGGCTGTCTTCAAGGGTCAGCTCACCGCTTTCCATACGGGTGACCAGAGCTTCGAGTTCAGACAAGGCCGACTCAAAACCAAAGGATGAGGATTTCTCAGACATAGTTACTCCTGTCGTAAGGCTCGAACACTAAACCCAAGGCATGAGCGGGTCAACACAGGCTTTTTTTGTCAGATCACAGGAAGAACTGCAGGAAGCGTCTAAACTCTGTTACAGAAGCTACCTCAGTATGGAAAGGAGTGAGTGTGGATCTCGCGTCATTAGTAGGCCTTGTCGGCGCGTTCGGTATCGTAATTTTCGCCATGATTCTCGGTGGCGATATCACCATGTTTGTTAACGTGCCGTCGCTGCTGATTGTTATTGTCGGAAGTCTCTTTGCTGTAATGATGAAATTCGAGCTGGGCCAGTTTCTGGCTGCCGGAAAAGTCGCGGGCAAAGCATTTGCGTTCAAATTGATCAAACCTGAAGACCTGATTGGTGAAATTGTCGAGCTCGCCGGGCTTGCCCGTAAGGGGGGCCTGTTGTCTCTGGAAGGCAAAGAGGTCAGCGATGAATTTCTGAGTAAAGGGATTCAGCTACTCGTGGATGGTCACGACCCCGACGTTGTGAAAACCCTTCTCAGTAAAGAAATGAAACTCGCCAGTGAGCGCCACGATACCGGCATTACGATTTTCAAATCACTTGGCGATGTCGCACCCGCCATGGGGATGATCGGCACCCTGATTGGCCTGGTCGCCATGCTGGCAAACATGGATGACCCGAAAGCCATCGGCCCAGCAATGGCGGTAGCCCTCCTGACTACACTCTACGGCGCCATGGTTGCAACCATGTTGTCGCTGCCCATGGCAGATAAGCTGAATCTGAGAAAAAACGAAGAAGATCGGCTTAAGTCGATGATCATTGACGCCTTACTGGCAATTCAGAACGGTCAGAACCCCCGTGTTATTGAATCCATGTTGCAAGCCTACATCCAGGAAGGCAAACGCGTAGCGGCGAGCGAGTAGTAAGTCATGGCTGAAGAAGAAGACGAATGTCCACCCTGTCCCGATGGGATACCCGGCTGGGTAATGACCTTTGCCGACCTGATGTCGCTGCTGATGTGCTTTTTCGTACTCCTGCTGTCTTTCTCAGAAATGGACGCACGCAAGTTCAAACGTCTGGCCGGCGAACTCAGAGATGCCTTTGGTGTGCAGACGGTTGTTAATGCCAGCGATCCGCCCAAGGGGACCAGTGTGATTGCCCGGCACTTCAGTCCGTCGATTCCTGAACCGACACCGATTAATGAAGTCCGGCAAAAAACCAGCGACATCACCAAAAGCTCACTGGAGGTTCTGTGTCAGGATGAGGTGACGCAGCAGGAAGAACGTCAGGGCGACCGCGGTATGCAAACGCGTGAAGTCGTCGTGCCACGCGAGGACATCGAAAATAAAAAGAGCGAAGAAATGGCCGTCGAAATGGCTGCTCAGCTTGAAAATGAAATCGCACAGGGTCAGGTCGAGATTGAAACCGTGGGTAAGAAAATCATTATCCGCATTCAGCAGAGAGGCGCTTTCCGCTCGGGTTCAGATTATATCGAGGATCGTTTCTTACCTGTGATCGACAAAATCCGGGAAGTACTCGTTGATATTCCGGGCAAGATATCTGTGGAAGGGCACACCGATGATATTCCGCTCGCGGGCGGCCCATTCCGTTCGAACTGGGGACTATCGACTGCTCGTGCAGTTGCATTTGCACAGGAGCTGTTTATTGCTCCCGAAATGAACTCGGATCGGTTCCAGGTGGTGGGCCACGCAGATAAAAAGCCACTGGTGCCTAATATTGATGACGCATCCCGCGCACGTAACAGACGCGTGGAGATCGTCATTTTGCGTACGCACGAATTTGATGATGACGATCAACCGGAAATCACTCCGACGCAACAGGAGATTGATGACGCGGCGACAGCCCGCCCGGAAGATTTTGAATTAAATCCCAACGAAATATTCTGATCGGGAGAGAGACGATGGAAACTGGAACAATGGAAGAGAGACGCCGTTATTTCCGCCTGGATGATGAGGTCATCCTGGACTTTGAAGCCATCTCACAAGAAGAGGTACAACGCTGGAAGGCCCGCCATCAGGATCATATCAATGAGTTGGCAGAGCTGGAGCGGGACATCGCTGGTGTCCTTCATCAGGTACAGGCACAGAACCCCACTGTTGCTCGCTTGTTTGAGCTGCTGAACCAGAAGGTCAACCTGCTGAACTCCCCAGTGGGGCCGGATGCGAAACCAGAACTCTCGCAGACCGAAGTGCGTACGCGGGTGAATCTGAGTGCCTGCGGCATGGCGTTCCACTCCACAGAACCGCTTAGTAAGAGCGACAATCTGCGGCTGCAGATGCAGCTGAAACCGTCTAATATTCCCGTGACTCTTATGGGAACGATTGTTGGTGTGGAGCATACAGCAGATCCTGATGCTCCCTACCTTGTACGCGTTGACTTCGAAGGCCTGAGAGAGGCCGAACAGGAAATCCTGATTCACCACCTGTTCCAGCTACAGTCGCGTCGTCTGCGCTCTGAGCGCGAAGCTCAGAACGACGCTGCCTGCTGAACCCTATTCCACCGAGCCTTTTTTACTGCAGTAAAAAAGGCCTACCCTCTGCTATCATGCGTTTTAATTCATTCACTTTTACTCTAATGAGAGCGCATGATGTCTGGCCCTCGCATCTATACTTCCGAGTCACTCGCTAGCAGTACAACCATCGCACTGGATGATCAGGCAGTGACGCACCTGGTACGCGTTTTACGTATGAAAAAGGGTGACGATGTACGGCTCTTTAATGGCGACGGTTCTGAATACCAGGCACAGCTCATCATTGAGAGCAAAAAATCGGCATCGGCATCTGTCACTCATGCAATCCGGCAGGATGCTCCGCTGAAACTGGAGATACATCTGGGTCAGGTCATCTCAAAAGGCGACCGGATGGACTTCACTATCCAGAAAGCGACCGAGCTGGGCGTAACTGACATCACCCCTCTGACCAGTGAACGCTGTGATGTACGCCTGAAAGGCGACCGGATGGAAAAAAAGCTCGAGCACTGGCAGAAGGTAGCCATCTCAGCCTGCGAACAGAGTGGAAGAAACACCGTCCCGGTAGTTCATCCGCCAAAGTCGCTTAGTGACTGGAGTTCAGGAATAGAAGCCGACAGAAAATTGCTACTCCACCCTCATAACCAGAAGCCTCTCGTATCCGATCAGTCTCCAGAAAGCATTGCGCTTCTGGTAGGCCCTGAGGGTGGTTTCTCTGACATCGAAGTGACTCAATGCCAGGAGGCAGGGTTTGATGGTCTTTTATTGGGACCTCGTATATTGCGTACTGAGACCGCGGCGCTGACGGCTCTCAGCGTTCTTCAGTATGTGTGGGGTGACTTTCGCTAACGAGGCGGATGCCTTTCCAGTCCCAGTATGAGGATAAGAAATAGATCCCGATAAACAGGGTCGCCCACCATTCAATGATGCGCTTACCGTGACTCATCTCGATTCCAACGGTGACTCCGGCAAAGGCAATAAACATAAACCACAGAATTCCCATTACTGCTGTTTTCACCGCAAAGCTAGGGACAGCCAACCCCTGTTTTCTTGCCTTAAACGTCAAGACGTAGGCTGTGGTCAGAGCAATCAACATCCCCTGAAAAAACAGATTGGCGCCACGTACGTGCACACCCCAACGGGTATCTGATTTTTCTGGTAGCAACACCGCGGTACCAGCCAACAGACCAATGGCGGCCAGAACTCCGAAAAACTGCATTGCATTCAGCGCGATACGCCCGGAATACGGGCTCAACCAGACGCGGTATACCTGCCACCAGACCACAAAAAATGCACAGGCCGCAATCATTCCCCCACGAAAAATAAAGCCTGCATCGCCTTTCATCCCTGTATGGGTAATATCAGTACAGCCATCAAAAAATGGATTACATAATTCTGCCGTACCGGCTGACGTCCCAACAAAGTAAGTGACCGCAATCGTCCCCATAGAGAGAACGAAGGATGCTAACGCAATAAACTGACCGAACGACACGAAACCTCCCGAACAGCCCGGATTTCATTGGGCCATCAAAAATAAAGCGACATCATATCAATCAACACACCCCTGTAGAACTTTTAACATCTGCAATTAAGCGGTAACGGCGACAACTTCGCCTGCAGGCGTCATCGACTTGGGCACGCCGTAGATACATCCCTGTAGGCTCGGGCACAGCATCCATGCTGTGCACGCCCCTCGCCGACGATCCCTGCAGTTCATACATTCGCTGAAGCCGCAACACCGTGATATCTCATTCGACTATGTCGAAGATACACTCAAATACGAGTACACTTTTGACCACTATCCAGTATGAGAAACAGCGAACGCTACATGGCCAAAAAGAAAACCGCCTACGTCTGCAATGAATGCGGCGCAGATCACAGCAAATGGCAAGGCCAGTGTGCCGGTTGCGGGCAGTGGAATACTCTGCAGGAATTTGTCGTGTCTTCAGCGAAGACCGCTGCGCGGGATACCAGATTCAGTGGTTATGCCGGCGATGCCGGTGCCAGTGATGTTATTAAACTCGCCGACGTCGATCTCGCCGAACTGCCAAGATTCAGTTCCGGCATGCAGGAGTTCGATCGGGTGTTAGGTGGTGGCCTTGTGCCAGGCTCCGCCATTCTTATTGGTGGTCACCCGGGTGCAGGTAAATCAACGCTGTTGCTTCAGACTTTGTGTTATCTGGCGACACAGATGCCAGCCATCTACGTGACTGGTGAAGAAAGTCTGCAACAGGTGGCGCTGCGCGCAAACCGCCTTGGGTTGCCGACTGATCAGTTACAGATGCTGAGTGAAACCAACGTCGAGCGACTGACTAATGTGCTGCAGCAGCATAAGCCTCGTATCGTCGTGATCGATTCTATTCAGGTTATGCATGTGGATGGCATAGAGTCTGCGCCGGGCAGTGTTTCACAGGTTCGTGAAAGCGCAGCGTATCTGACCCGTTTTGCGAAACAGACAGGAACAGTTCTGTTTCTTGTCGGGCATGTGACGAAAGATGGTTCACTGGCGGGGCCGAAAGTCCTTGAGCATATGATCGACTGCTCAATCATGCTCGAGGGCTCAGGCGACAGTCGCTATCGGGTACTGCGCGGTATCAAAAACCGGTTCGGTGCCATTAACGAGCTGGGCGTCTTCGCTATGCTCGAGCGCGGCCTGAAAGAGGTTAAAAACCCAAGCTCGATTTTTCTAAGTCGCGGCGATGAACCTGCTGCGGGCAGTGTTGTGATGGTGATCTGGGAAGGCACACGCCCACTGCTTGTTGAAATTCAGGCATTGGTCGACGACAGCCATTTCGGGCATCCGAAACGGGTCGCCGTTGGCCTTGATCAGAATCGTCTGAACCTGTTGCTTGCAGCATTACATCGCCATGGCGGTATCCACCTTGGCGATCAGGATGTGTATATCAATGTGGTGGGTGGCGTGAAGGTAAACGAAACAGGAGCCGACCTGGCGCTCTTGTTAGCGGCACTGTCCAGCTTCCGCAATCAACCTCTTGAACAAGGCCTGATTGTCTTTGGAGAAGTAGGCTTATCCGGAGAAATCCGACCAGTACCCTCAGGTCAGGAGCGGATAAAAGAAGCGGCGAAGCATGGCTTTACCCGGGCAATTGTTCCCAAAGCGAATGTACCCAAGCAACCCGTTGAGGGTATGGAAGTGATCGGCGTTGATAAACTTCAGGAAGCTATCGAACGCCTGTAAGAAGACCTGTTCAGTCGTCGTCCCGGTCGTTAATGCCTTTTCTTTCAGCAGCGCGCTCTACTTCTTCCGCATTACGAGTGCCCTCAGCCAGAGGACGGCGGCGATGAATCGCAGCTTTGCCCATCATGTATGCTGACACAGGAGCGGTCAGGAAGAGGAAAATACTGATTACCAGCTCATGGATGTGCAGACTCTCTTCCTGCACGCTGAACCAAACAAGTGAACCAAGCAGAGTAGCCCCCATACCCAGCGTCGAGGCTTTTGTTGGCGCATGGAGCCGAGTATAGAAGTCGGGCAGCTTCGCCAACCCCCAGGAACCTACGAGCATAAATAACGCGCCACCAATCAGGAGTGCGGCAACAAAATAATCGCTATATACAGCCAGGTTATTCAATGATGTCACCCCGCAACAGATATTTGGCGACTGCCGACGTGCTGACAAAACCAAGCATAGCGATCAGAAGAGCCCCTTCGAAATACAGGGCGGTCCCGTAGTACAGGCCCAGCAGAATAATCAAAGCAATACTGTTGATATAGAGCGTGTCCAGAGCAAGGATACGATCAGTAATATCTGGCCCCTTTATCAAGCGCCAAAGGCAGAAAAGCATCGCCAGACCAATCATCCCGGTACAGATCATGATGACATTACTCAGCATCCGAATATCTCCTTCAGCGGCTGTTCGTAACGTTTGAAGATAAACGCCTGAAGTTCTTTTTCGTCTTCCAGGTGGAGTACGTGAATATAGAGACACGTGCGGTCTTCTGAAAACTCAACGCTTACCGTCCCTGGTGTCAGCGATACTGAGCTTGCCAGCACAGTCACCGGAAACGGCTCCGTCATAGATAAAGGATAAGCCAGCCAGCCGGGCTTCAGGTATCGGTTAGGCATCACCACACGACGCGCCACGTCAACGTTAGCCACCACGATGTCATATAAGAGGCGCAGGGAATACGCCATCATCGCCAGAGGCTTTTTAACCGGCGCATGCCCACGAACATACGGGTACGTAATAATTGGAATCAGCCAGGCCAGAATCACCGCCAGCAGTAACTGGCCGTACGAAAAACCGTTTAATAAAAGCCATACGACAATCAGCATCACTGAGTGCCATGGCATCGGCAGCAATCGCTTCATCATGGCTGCCCTCCGTTCAGATAATTCAACGTCACACCAGCGTGCAGGTCCTGAGCAGCCCTCAGAGACCATTCAGTCAGTGGTCCGCCGCCAATAACAAGAACAAGCGTCGTTGCGACCAATAGTCCTGAAGCCACAAGGTGAACATTGCTCAGCTTCTCCTTAGCTTCTGGAACAACGGAACCCTGGGTTCTCCAGAACAATGTAGTTCCAGCGCGAGACAAGGCAATGAGCGCAGCCAGACCAGAGATAAGGACGAGCGGCCAAACCCAGATGGCATCGCCACTGTCGACAGCAGCCTGAAGGATAAAGACTTTACCTAAGAAACCCGAGAACGGAGGTAAACCAATCATAGCCATCGCAGTTACAGCAAACAGAACGCCGGTAAATATCGGATACAGCAATGGGCGGGAACGCACGAATCTATCTTCCGCCTGGCCACGCTGCATAAGAATCAGGCCAGCGACCAGAAAGAAGGCCCCACTCATCAGCGTGCTATGCAACGTATAATACAGACCTGCCGCAACCGATTGAGTCGTGCCCATGGCGACCGTCATCAGCAGCGTGCCAACGGAAATAACAATCAGGTTAGCAATGAGCCAGCGCAGCGTCTGGCTCGCCAGAGCACCAATCGCCCCGGCAACTACCGTCAGGCCTGACAGCCACGCCAGTGGAACAACCCCAAGATCAGACAGTTCGCCACTGTCGTGACCAAACACAACACTGTGGATACGCCAGAGGCTATACACACCTACCTTAGTCATAACGGCGAACAAGGCTGCTACCGGCACTGAAGTTGTGCTGTAAGTTCTTGGTAACCAGAAATGCAGCGGTAACAGTGCCGCCTTCACGCCGAAAACAACCATCAGCAGTAACCCACCCGCCTGAGCCAACGGAATACTTTCTTCTGGTAAGGTAGGCGCTCGCGACGCCATATCCGGGATATTCAGCGTGCCGAAAGCTCTGTAAAGCAAGGCCAATGCAATAAGGAAAAAGGCAGAACCTATGAGGTTGTAGAGCACATAGTGCTGAGCTGCCCGGGTTCTCTCACGACCGCCGCCATGTATCAATAACGAGTACGAGGCGATGAGAAGAATCTCGAAAAATACGAAGAGGTTAAATGCATCTGCGGTCAGAAAGGCGCCGTTCAGACCCATTAACTGAAACATAAACAGGGGATGGAAAAAACGCCCTGTTTTATCTTCACCACCGCACGCAAAAAGGTGCGTACACAATGCCAGAACAGAAGTAACTACCAGCATAAAGGCAGCTAGCGGGTCCGCGAGCAGGTAAATGCCGAATGGGGCTTCCCAGTCGCCCATGGCGTAGCCCATTGGGCCTTCTGCCAAGGTTTTGAACAGTGTCAGCATGGATACCGCTACCAACATCAGCAAGGCGAACTGAGCGACCAGACGCTGAAGGTGCAGGCGCTTATTAAACCACGGATACAGAATCAGAATTGCCGCGAAAAATGGCAGAAGCACAGGAAGTGCCGGCAAATGCATCACCTTGTCTTACCTCCTGAGTTCTTCGCGGTATTGCTTGCGGTACTCTTGACAGTACTTTGACGGACTTTCCCTTGTGGCTCTTTATTCGCCAGAGAGTCGCCCGGCAAAGCGCGTCCATCGACCTGATCATTACCAAGATCTGCACGTGCCCGGATGGCAAGAATCAGAGCAAACGCTGTCATAGCAAAACCGATAACGATCGCAGTAAGCACCAGGGCCTGAGGCAGAGGGTCGGAATATTCTGCGCCGTCGGCCAGAATAGCTGGCTCGTGCAGCGCCAAACCACCACTGGCAAACAGAAACAGGTTTACGGCGTAAGACATCAGGGTAAGGCCAATCACAACCGCAAAGGTGTGGCCCCGCAGCATCAGAAACACCGAACAGGTCACCATCACGCCGACAGTGACTGCAAAAATCAATTCCATCAGGATCTCCTTCCAGGCCGTGTTGGTCGATCTGTCGTCGTCAGCTTGCCAAGGTTGGCAAGAATCGACAGCGTTGCACCGATTACTGTCAGATAGACACCAAGATCAAATGCCATGGCACTGGCCAACTCGAACTTACCGACTAACGGCAGATAGAAATAATCAAACCAGGACGTCAGGAATGGACGCTCGAATAACCAGCTTCCGACACCTGACCCGAAGGCAATAAACAAACCACAGACGATAAACCACTGGAATTTCAGGTCGCCACGATCGCGCATCCAAACAACACCGTTGGCCACGTATTGCTGGATCAGGGCAATCGCCGTAATCAGGCCTGCTATGAAACCGCCACCGGGCAGGTTATGTCCACGGAGGAAAATATAGGCGGATACCAGCAGAGCGAGTGGGAGCAGGCTCTGAGAAATCTGCATCAACATAAGTGGGTGGCTGTCTTTGGACCATGGCCGGCCATCCATATCCGCAGCAGGTACGAACAGGCGTACACCTGCCAACAATTTGTAGATACCAATCGCTGCAATCGCCAGAACGGTAATTTCACCAAAGGTATCGAAGCCACGGAAATCAACCAGAATGACGTTAACGACATTGGTGCCACCACCGCCGGTTTTCGCGTTGGCGGTGAAGAAGCTACTGATACTCTCAAACGGACGTGTCAGCATGGCATAGGTCAGGGTACCCACGATGGCACCCGCGGCCGTGGCTATCCCCATGTCGCGGACGATGCGCCCGGGAGAAAGGTGATTGAGGCTGACTTTCTGGGGAAGAAAGTAAAGTGCCAGCAGGAAAAGAATAATGGTCGCAACCTCAACCGACAGCTGCGTCAGAGCCAGATCCGGGGCTGAGAACCAGGCAAACGCTACCGACACCACAAGACCCACCACGGAAATCGTTACCAGTGCCAGAAGGCGTTGATGACTAAGCATCGCCGTCGCCACAGAAGCAACAATCATGAGGAGAGCACCACCGAAGGCAACCATATCCAGTTCAGTGACTTCGAGGCTTCCACGCGCATGAGGAATGTTCACCATAGGGACACTCATCGCGGCGATCGCCATCAATAATAACCACAGCGCGTAACGCTGGAAGCTGCCGTTATCGAGCCAAAGCTGAACACTGCGGGCACGCTCCACCAGCGTCTGGATCATATGCTCAAACGCCAGTTTAGGATCAACTTCAGTAAAGCGGGCCTGAAAGTTAAACATATGCCGACGCTGGCGATAGAGAGCAACACCGCCCAGTACAGCCAGAAAGCTCATCAATAGCGGGATGTTAAATCCGTGCCAGATAGAAATGCTGAACTCAGGCACCCCGGCAGGCATCAGAGACGCACCCACGGCGACTAAAAGATCGCCAACGATCAGGTCCGGCAAAACACCGACTAACAGACACAGAACCACCAGAATCTCGACCGGCACACGCATGTAGCGCGGCGGTTCGTGAGGTGTTTTCTCAAGCCCGATCGGCTCTCCATTAAAGAAGACGTCGTGAACGAAACGAAGAGAGTAAGCAACGGCCAGAGCTCCGCCCACCGTTACCAGCAAAGGAATCAACCATGACAGAGAACCGAAGGTTTCCTGTTGCAGAGATTCAGCAAACAACATTTCTTTAGAAAGGAAGCCATTCAACAGCGGTACACCCGCCATCGACGACGCTGCCACCATGGCCAGGGTCGCGGTATAGGGCATGTAACGGAACAGGCCGTTGAGTTTTCGCATGTCACGCGAACCGGACTCGTGATCGATAATTCCGGCGGCCATAAACAGCGATGCCTTAAAAACAGCGTGGTTAATCACGTGAAACATGGCAGCGATGGAAGCCAGCTCTGTATCCAGACCAAGTAACAGAGTGATCAGGCCGAGGTGACTAATGGTCGAATACGCAAGCAGACCTTTCAGGTCGTGCTTAAACAAGGCCGTGTAGGCACCCACCAGCAAAGTCGTCAGACCGACAAGACTCACCAAGGCAAACCAGAGTTGGGTATCAGACAGAACCGGATAAAAACGCGCCATCAGGAAGATACCGGCCTTCACCATGGTCGCAGAATGCAGGTATGACGACACCGGTGTAGGGGCGGCCATTGCCTGAGGCAGCCACGAGTGGAATGGGAACTGCGCTGACTTCGTAAACGCGCCGAGAAGCACCAGAACGACAATGACCGGGTAGAGGCTGTGCTCTGCTATTAAACTGCCACTGGCTAATACTGTACGCAAGTCGTAGCTCCCTACGACTTCGCCAATAAGAATCAGGCCCGCCAGCAAAGCCAGGCCACCAGCGCCGGTAATCGTCATCGCCATACGGGCGCCCTTGCGGGCGTCGGAGCGATGCGACCAGTAACTGATCAACATAAACGAACTGACGCTCGTCAGTTCCCAGAAAAACCAGAGCTGGATCAGATTTGCTGAGAGTACAACACCCAGCATCGCTGTCATAAACAGCAACAGACTGGCATAAAAGCGCCCTGCATTATCCGCCTCAGACAGATAATAGCGGGCGTAGAGAATAACCAGCAGGCCAATCCCGAGGATCAACAGGGTGAACATCAAGGCCAACCCGTCGAGCATAAAGCTGATCTGCAGGGATAACGCAGGTACCCAGTCATAGGTAACGACCGGGTTATTGCCCGACATGACCTCTGGTGCGAGAGAGACGACAATACCTAGCGCAATAGCAGGCAGAATGGCTGCACCAAGCGCCATTGTCGATCGAGGGTAGCGCCCGAGTAACAGTGAAACCAGGCAGCCCAGTAGGGGCAGAAGAGGAACCCAGATGAGGTTCATATTCAGAGAGTCTCCACTCACAGTTGTACAATAAGTGTATCAGCTCCGCACTTTTAAGACAGAAGTGCCATTTGCGAAGTATTGTCAGCTCGAGTCACTAACTATAGACGATAAAAAACCCCGAGTGACAGGGCTTTGTATCTTCGCGGTTTCAGCCGTGATACTGAGGACTCAGCTCAACAACAGCTTCAACAAAGGCCTTCGCATGCTCGGGGTCAACGAACTGATGAATCCCATGCCCAAGGTTGAATACGTGCCCAGAACCCTGGCCGTAGCTATCGAGAATACGCTTCACTTCTGCGCGAATAGTCGCTGGCGATGCATAAAGAACCGATGGATCCATATTCCCCTGCAAGGCAACCCGATCACCGACACGGCCGCGCGCATTGCCAATGTCCGTCGTCCAGTCGAGCCCCAGAGCATCGGCACCTGTATCCGCCATCAACTCAAGCCACTGACCGCCACCTTTAGTGAACAGGATGACTGGAATCTTCTGACCGTCGTGTTCACGAATGAGGCCATCAACAATCTGCTTCATGTACTTAAGAGAGAACTCGCGGTAAGCAACATCACTCAGGCTGCCACCCCAGGTATCGAAGATCTGAACCGCCTGAGCACCGGCTTTGATCTGACCATTGAGATAGTCAATCACCGACAGCGCCAGCTTATTCAAGAGCTCATGCATTACCTCTGGCGTGTCGTACATCATGGCCTTAACGTGCCGGAAGTCCTTAGATGAACCGCCTTCAACCATGTAAGTCGCCAACGTCCATGGGCTACCCGAGAAGCCGATCAGAGGCACACGGCCATTCAGCTCGCTGCGGATGGTCGAAACCGCTTTCAACACGTAATCCAGATCCGCTTCGGTATTGGCAATCGGAAGATCAGTAACATCCTGCTCAGTACGAATCACCTTTTTAAAGCGTGGCCCTTCGCCGGTTTCGAAGTAGAGACCAAGACCCATAGCATCCGGGATAGTCAGGATATCTGAAAACAGAATCGCGGCATCGAGCGGAAAGCGCTCCAGCGGCTGAATCGTCACTTCGCACGCCAGCTCAGCGTTCTTGCACAGAGACATAAAGTCGCCAGCCTGAGCACGTGTTGCCTTGTATTCTGGCAGATAGCGCCCGGCCTGACGCATCATCCATATCGGTGTGCGATCCACAGGCTCACGCAACAAGGCACGCAGGAAACGATCATTCTTCAGCTCAGACATAAAACTTCCGCAGGTAATCAAAATTTCGGTGAGGGATAATAACAAAAAACCCGGCGCGAGGCCGGGTTACATGAGTCTATTCTGCGATCAAGGCACTAGCGTAACCTTTAGAGTGCTGCCGCCTTGAGCGGAAACTATTGTGAATGAAACTTCCTCGGGGGAATCCTCTGGTGTGTAAGTAACCAAATACAACTGACCAAAACTCGATGACAAACCAGTATAAGAAGTAGGCAGCAAACCAACAGAATTACTGACATCGCCACTTGTACCACCCACCTTATAACCAGAGCCAGAAACGGAGAAGGTTGTTCCGGACGCAGGGATTGCTCCGTTTCCATCAGTCACAAGCACCCAAAAAGCGCCGGAATCAAATGTCGTAGGATCGCCATCAAGATCAGCATCAAGATCACCATTAAATGGAGTAAAGGCATCACCTACTCTTGTATAGAGTTCATATGCCACCGTATCTTGCCTCGACTGAGAAAGGACCAGTGAATCTCTGACATGCATCAGGCTAGCACAATGCCCAAGTGCACGAGCTGCATCGCTACAAAGTGCACCCTGGTAGGTTGACGGAGCCGCATCTCGCACACCGTCGAAGTCATAGTCTGCAAAAAATTCAACCGGACCATTGCCATCCTCGTCCATATCCACTGTGTCCCCAGTGAGATAAACATTCAGAAGGTCATCATCCCTCATCGCCTCAGGCCAACTTTCGAAACCCTCTCCGACGTCGAAACGGTTGTTGTTATTACTGTCGGTGTAACCACCTTCCCCCTGGGTGTACGCGGTGATGGTCGTGATACCAAACGCTGAGGTACCCGCACTGACATTGCTCTCGTTGACAAAATTGCGATCATCGAACGCAGCATCCGACTCCATTCCTGGACGGTAGTCACCACCCGATGTCCAGATCACTGAGCAGAAACCACCTTCAGTCAGGCAAAAAGACTCGATATTGCCGCTTTCAGCGTTGAAATTGACGACGGTTCCATCAGCCACCGGGTTCTGAAATTGGTCAGCAACGGAGACGGTCACAACAACCTCTGCTCCGAGAAAGTCGTATGCGCCGGGGTTCAATATATCTGCCGCGATGGAGAAGCTATCCTGATCAGGAATACCTGTGGTCACAGACATTGGCAATGAACTGGTGCTGATTTCAGTGGAACCATCTGTGCCCAAGGTTGTTGCTATTACAGAAAAGATAGTGTGAGTAGTGCCGGCGCGCACCACAACACTGACGTTACCTTGCTCATTAGTCACAGACGAATCGAGAGCGAGGGAAACATCCCCAGTGCTCGGCGCGATACGAAAATCTACTGATTTGTTGGCAATCGGATTACCAGAGGTATCCGACACGTTAAATGTGACCGTTGAAGTTTTAGGGAGCACATTATTGCCGATAGTACTGATGGATACCGCGGGGCTCGAATAATCGACAAAAACCAACTCACCAACTTCTGCAGGTGCCACTGTGATTGTTCCGGACGCCACTGCGAGGCGCTCCGCAGTATTACCTGCCTCGTAAAGACTGAAAGTAACAAAATCTTCGCCTGAGCAACCCGTTGCGGTGTAGGTAACGGTCACCTCGCCACTTGAGGTGGTCGTATCCTCTTTACTGAAACCTGCACGTCCATCTGACGCACAACTGGAGTTAAAGATTACTGTGTATTCCTGTGAGACGATCTTCTTGCCACCGTTACCGGTATCGACAATAGTCGCTGTGATTTGTGTACTCCCTCCGGCAGACAGTGAGGCCGTGTTGATATTCAACACCCCCTCTTCATACGCATTACCAGTTCCACTACCGATCGAAGGGGTATCAATAGACGATGATGTCGTTACATCGTCAGTATCTGTGCTACCAGTGCCTCCGTCGCTGGAGTCGTTACCACCGCTAGCAACCGGATCACCACCGCCCCCACACGCTGTAAGTACTGACGCGAAAAATAAAGTAGCTAAGTAAGCGGGCAAACGCATAGGTGACCCCTCCCTGAATATAATTATTTGTGCCTTTCGCAGGCCCGTTTATCACAATCGTCCAAGAATACCTTGCTTGAAGCCTCAGCTCTAGCGCAAAAAAAGAAAACGCGACCGAAGTCGCGTTTTCTGGCGCAGTCGGTCACTTCCGACTGCAATATCACTTATCCCGCCTCAGACGTCGAGATAATCGAGGATGCCTTCTGCCGCCTGACGACCCTCGTAGATCGCAGTCACCACCAGGTCAGAACCACGAACCATATCGCCACCGGCGAATACTTTCGGGTTTGAGGTCTGGTGTTTAAACTCCTGCTCTTCCGGTGCAACCACACCGTCCCAGCTGTTCAGTTCGATACCGAAATCTTTAAACCATGGTGCAGGGCTTGGACGGAAACCGAAGGCAACCAGTACAGCATCTGCTGGCAGGATTTCTTCAGAACCTTCTACTACTTCAGGACGACGACGACCGTTCTCGTCTGGCTCACCCATCTTAGTAGTGACAACCTTCACACCTTCAACCTTGTCTTCACCTACGATGGCAACAGGCTGACGGTTGAACAGGAAGTTAACGCCTTCTTCGCGCGCATTTACTACTTCACGCTTAGAACCCGGCATGTTTTCTTCGTCACGACGGTACGCACAGGTCACAGTGTCTGCACCTTGACGGATAGAAGTACGGTTACAGTCCATCGCGGTGTCACCACCACCCAGAACAACCACTTTCTTTCCCTTCATGCTAACGAAGTCTGCAGCGTCTTTTTCGAAGCCCAGATTGCGATTCACGTTAGAGATCAGGAAATCCAGTGCGTCATGAACGCCCGGCAGGTCTTCACCCGGGAACCCACCCTTCATGTAGTTATAGGTGCCCATGCCCAGGAACACAGCATCGAATTCGTCGATGATGCTCTGGAATTCAACATCTTTACCGACTTCGGTGTTCAGGCGGAATTCAACGCCCATGCCTTCGAACACTTCACGACGGTTAGACATTACGCTCTTCTCGAGCTTGAATTCTGGGATACCGAAGGTCAGCAGACCACCAATTTCCGGGTACTTATCGAAGACAACCGGAGTAACACCGTTACGTACCAGGATGTCAGCAGCACCCAGACCCGCAGGGCCTGCACCGATAATCGCAACACGCTTACCAGTCGGTTTAACCTGAGACATATCCGGACGCCAGCCCATAGCAAAGGCGGTATCGGTAATGTATTTCTCAACATTACCGATGGTCACGGCACCGAAACCATCATTCAGCGTACATGAACCTTCACACAGACGATCCTGTGGGCACACACGGCCACACACTTCTGGCAGCGTGTTGGTTGCATGGCTCAGCTCAACGGCTTCCATGATGTTGCCTTCACTGGCCAGCTTCAGCCAGTTAGGAATGTAGTTGTGTACCGGGCACTTCCACTCACAGTATGGGTTACCGCATGCCAGACAACGGTGTGCCTGGTCGGTCACCTCTTCCTGCTGGAAGGGCTCGTAAATTTCAACGAACTGCGCCTTACGGACGTCGATCGCTTTTTTGGATGGGTCCTGACGGCCCACATCCACAAACTGGAAATTATTGTTCAGACGTTGTGTCATCTCGAACCTCTCTCTCTCGTCCCGGACCAATTACTCAGGACGAGCACGGGTACTGTTCAGCAGTTGTTGTAAGTCAGCCGCTTTCGGCTTAACCAGCCAGAATTTACCGATGAAGCCATCGAAGTCATTCAGAATCTGCTGACCCCATTCGCTTCCGGTTTCTTCCACGAATTCACGAATAACACTACGCAGGTGGTTGCGGTGTGCTTCGGTCTCTTCATTGCTGATACGGTGGATATCCACCAGCTCGTGGTTGTACTTATCAACAAAGGTGTTGTCACGGTCAAGTACGTAAGCGAAACCGCCTGTCATACCCGCGCCGAAGTTATAGCCAGTTTCGCCCAGGACGCAGATCATACCGCCGGTCATATATTCACAGCAGTGGTCACCCGCACCTTCGACAACAGCATGAACGCCAGAGTTACGTACACCGAAACGCTCACCCGCACGGCCAGCCGCCAGCAGCTTACCGCCGGTCGCACCGTACAGACAGGTGTTACCTACGATAGACGTTTCATTGGTTTTGAACGTGGAGCCCTGAGGCGGACGGATCACCAGCTTACCGCCAGTCATGCCCTTACCGACGTAGTCGTTAGCATCACCTTCCAGCACCATTTCCAGACCGCCGGCGTTCCAGACACCGAACGACTGGCCGGCAATACCGGTCAGGTTCAGGCGGATTGGCGCGTCAGCCATGCCCTGGTTACCGTGACGCTTGGCGATCTCACCGGACAGGCGAGCACCGACAGAACGGTCACAGTTGGTGATGTGGAAGCTGAATTCACCGCCAGCTTTGTTCTCAATCGCAGACAGGGTCTCTTCAACCATACGCTCAGCCAACAGACCTTCGTCATAAGGCTTGTTGCGCTCAACTTTCACTGTGTGTGGCTTATCAGCCGGAATCAGATCACTACCAAACAGCGGTGACAGGTCCAGGTGACGTTGCTTCTCGGTGTTACCTTCCAGAACTTCCAGCAGGTCCGTACGGCCCACCAGCTCTTCCATCGTGCGAACACCGACTTTCGCCATCCAGCCACGAACCTCTTCAGCCACGAAGCGGAAGTAGTTCACGACCATGTCTTTGGTACCGATGTAGTGCTTCTCACGCAGATCATCGTTCTGCGTCGCAACACCAGTCGCACAGTTGTTCAGGTGACAGATACGCAGGTATTTACAACCCACAGCAACCATTGGCAGCGTACCGAAACCGAAGGATTCAGCACCCAGAATCGCCGCCTTCACCACGTCAAGACCAGACTTAAGACCACCGTCGGTCTGTACACGGACGTTGCCACGCAGGTCGTTGCCACGCAGCG
Organism: Thalassolituus sp. UBA675; assembly: GCF_002297765.1. Classification (NCBI taxonomy): domain Bacteria; kingdom Pseudomonadati; phylum Pseudomonadota; class Gammaproteobacteria; order Oceanospirillales; family Oceanospirillaceae; genus Thalassolituus; species Thalassolituus sp. UBA675. The sequence goes on along the minus strand of NZ_DBNJ01000007.1, from coordinate 14,118 downwards.
CCTGGTGCGCTTCGGACAAGCCCAGTTCCCATGGCGAACCCGCGTACTTAATAGACGTCAGCGGAGACGCTGCCGTACCACCGTCGTAACCAGAGATGGTGATCAGGTCAGCGTAGGCCTTAGCCACACCCGCCGCGATCGTACCAACACCCGGTTCTGATACCAGTTTCACCGATACCAGTGCGGTTGGGTTCACCTGCTTCAGGTCGTAAATCAGCTGCGCCAGATCTTCGATCGAATAAATATCGTGATGCGGCGGTGGAGAAATCAGAGTCACACCTGGTACGGAGTAACGCAGAGTCGCGATCAGCTGGTTAACTTTACCACCTGGCAGCTGGCCACCTTCGCCCGGCTTCGCACCCTGAGCTACCTTAATCTGCAGTACTTCAGCGCTGGACAGGTAGTGCGGGGTTACACCGAAACGGCCGGAAGCAATCTGCTTAATTTTAGAGTTACGCGTAGTGCCGTAACGCAGTGGGTCTTCGCCGCCTTCACCCGAGTTAGAGCGACCGCCCAGTTCGTTCATCGCCATCGCCAGAGCTTCATGGGCTTCTGGTGACAGAGCACCCAGAGACATGGCCGCGGTATCAAAGCGAGGGAAGATCTTCTCTGCTGCTTCTACTTCAGAGATATCAATCGACTGGATATCTTTGCGGAAGGTCAGCATGTCGCGGATGGTAGCCACCGGACGCTTGTTCACCAGCTCAGCAAAACGGTCATAGGCCGCCTGCGAGTTGGTCTGAACGGCTTCCTGAATGTTCTTCACTACGTCTGGGTTGTAGGCGTGATATTCGCCACCGTGAACGTACTTCAGCAGGCCACCCTGTTCGATCTGCTTGCGTGGCTTCCAGGCAACATTGTTGATGACCATCAGGTCTTCTTCAAAGTCAGTGAAGCTCGCGCCTTCGATACGGCTAGTGACGCCGCAGAAACACAGATCAACGATTTCTTTGCTCAGACCAATGGCTTCAAACAGCTGAGAGCCACGGTACGAGGTGATGGTCGAGATCCCCATCTTAGACATGACTTTCAGCAGGCCCTTGCGGATCGCCTTGCGGTAGTTCGCCTGAGATTTCAGTGGATCGCCCAGCACTTCACCGCTGCGGTGCAGGTCAGTAAGGATATCGTACGCCAGCCATGGGTAAACAGCGGTCGCACCAAAGCCCAGCAGCACAGCAAAGTGATGCGGGTCACGGGCAGAACCGGTTTCAACCACGATGTTACCGTTGGTACGCAGGCCTTTCTGGCTCAGGCGGTGGTGAACGGCACCGGTTGCCATTGGCGCGGGGATCAGAGATTGACCTTCAGCCACTTCACGGTCGCTCAGGATCAGGATCACGTCACCGTTACGGATCGCCGCTTCAGCTTTGTCTGCCAGCGCAACAATCGCGTCTTTCAGAGACAGCGCTGAGTCGTAAGCCATCGACAGAGTCACGTGACGGAATTCATCACGACCGGTATCTTTCAGACCAACAAATTTCAGTGGTGACAGTACTGGAGAAGTCAGGATTACGCGGTTAGCGTGGTCTGGCGTCTCTTCGAATACGTTTTTCTCGGCGCCGATACAGGTTTCCAGCGACATCACGATAGACTCACGCAGCGGGTCGATCGGTGGATTGGTTACCTGAGCAAACATCTGACGGAAGTAGTCAGCCACGTGACGAACACGCTGAGACAGCACCGCCATTGGGGTATCGTCACCCATTGAACCAGTTGCTTCCTGACCGTCTTCGGCCATAGGGCGCAGAACCTGATCACGCTCTTCACGCGTTACAAGGTGCAGCTTCTGATGAGTGTTCAATGCATCGCCTGACAGAGCTTCCTGACCGTCGACTTTCTCGAGGTGCAGGCGGCTTTCGATGCGCAGCGCATTTTCTTTCAGCCACTGCTTGTATGGCTGAGAGGTTTTCATCATGGTATCGATATCGTCGGTACGCAGCAGCTTACCTTCTTTGGTATCGATCGCCAGAATGTCACCTGGGCCTACGCGGCCTTTCGCTACAACATCTTCAGGCTTGTAGTTGTATACGCCCACTTCTGACGCAACAGTAATAAAGTTATCTTTGGTGATTACCCAACGGGATGGACGCAGACCATTACGGTCCAGACCACATACCGCGTAGCGGCCGTCTGTAATTACCAGACCTGCAGGACCGTCCCACGGCTCCATGTGCATGGAGTTGTACTCGTAGAAGGCACGCAGATCAGGATCCATAGTTTCAACATTCTGCCATGCTGGCGGAATCATCATACGGATCGCACGGAATACATTCATACCGCCAGTCGCCAGCAGTTCCAGCATGTTATCCATGGAGGAAGAGTCTGAACCGGTGGTATTCACGACTGGAGAGATGTCTTCGAGGTTTGGCAGCAGCTCACTGGCGAACTTGCTCGCACGGGCATTCGCCCAGTTGCGGTTACCACGAATGGTGTTGATCTCACCGTTGTGCGCCAACATGCGGAATGGCTGGGCCAGAGGCCAGCGCGGCATGGTGTTGGTCGAGAAGCGCTGATGGAAAACACAGATAGCGGTTTCCAGACGCTCGTCGCCGAGGTCCAGATAGAAGTTCGGCAGATCGACCGGCATCATCAGACCTTTGTACGACAGTACGCGATCAGAGAAGCTGGCGATATAGAAATCAGGGTACTGCTCCAGCGCTTTTTCAGCAAAGCGACGGGCATAAAACAGTTTTACCGACAGGTCGGTATCGTCCAGCGTTTCGGCTGGCGCAATGAAGATCTGCTCAAAGCGTGGCAGGCAGTCAATGGCCATAGGACCGAGGCAGTCATTGCTGGTTGGCACTGTGCGCCAGCCCAGAACCTTAAGGCCCTGGCCTGAAACAGCCGCTTCAACAGCCGCTTTCTGTTCTTCGTAAACAGCATCGTCCAGATCCATAAACAGCATGCCCACAGCATACTGCTCAGGCAGCTCAATGCCTTGTTCCTGAGCGACGGCACGCAGGAATGAGTCTGGTTTCTGAATCAGCAGACCGCAGCCATCGCCGGTTTTACCGTCCGCAGCGATACCGCCACGGTGTGTCATGCAGGTCAGGGACTCAATAGATGTCTGCAGCAGTTTGTGGCTTGGCTCACCTTCAAGATGGGCAAGCAGACCGAAGCCGCAGTTATCCTTAAATTCGCCTGGAGTATACAGACCAGTTCTCATAGAACAGCTCTCACCAATAAATCGTTTAAATATCAAGGGCTTACAATCGAAAAGCGATCAAGAAATAAGCAGCCTTGAGACAAAAGGACGCTCATTCTACACATCTGAGGCGGTTGCCACAAATGAACAGAGGAAAGGCCCGGATTGACACACCCGGGATAAACAGGCTCAGGACTTACCGGATAACCTTCTGTACATCTCCCACAGGACGAACCCACGGCGACTGTTTACGCAGCGAGGATGGCATTGCATTTACCGCTGCTCTCGCTTCCGCACGGCTGGAGTAGACACCCGACACCACCACAAACCAGTCCTTACCTTTGTAGGTTGTCTGGTATCGATACAAAGTCCCTGTGACCTGACTCTGCCACTGATCGCGAAAGGTTTCAGCACCCGTGGAGCTGTGCGACCCCAGTAGTTGCACGATATACCCTGACTCAGGCGCCAACAAGGCTTGTTCGTCAGGAGTGTAAGACGGAGTCTTTGGTTGAGCAGTTGCGGCTTCTACTTGTGCCGCCTGAGGCTTAGCTGCTTCAGCTTTCACAGCCGGAGTGCCTGAGCCAGCGCCTTCAGTCATCGAGACTGCATCTATTTCAGAAGAACTTTCTGTATTTGCTTTGACGATTCCACTACCTGAGTCGGCGCTTGGTGCCTCTTCATTTACAGCACCTGCCTCCTCTCCATCCGTGGCTTCCACGACGACTCTGTCGGCAAGCGTTACCCCTTCGCTGTTCCCTGCCTCAGCCTGATGACCAACGTCAGAGCCGGGGTAATTAAAGTCCTTAACGGAATCCAACTGAGTCTGAATCTCGGGCGACAGTTCATCATCCTGAGAGGAAGCTCCCCACTGATAAATGAATACCATTGCGATAGCAGTAACTACACCAGCAATAGCAAGGATATTGCGGAGGGGAAAACCAGCCGCTGATGCCGTCGCCGCTGGGCGCGTCGAGGAAGAAAGTATCCGTTCACCCTGACGTAGTGCAGGACCAGGCAAGCACCCGGAGTCCATCATAATGTCTGCCAACTCCTTATCACCGAATGGACAGACCTCACCATCACCGAAAACACTGGCCATCAAAGCGGCGATTTCCGAATCGGTTAAAGGTTCGACCGCCAATACATGGACAGGAGCCTGAGCCGGCGAATTTCTGAAGTGAGTTTCATAGCCTGGTGCACCGAACAGAATCACAGATATCGCCTGAGGCGCTAACAACGCAAAATGAGCGATATCATTCAGCGTCTCAGCATCTAACTGATCCGCCTGATCAATAATCAGTAACAGGTTGCCACCGGCTTCGCTTCTGTCTATTGCCTCGTTACGGATAGCCTCACGTGCTTGAGCACCATCTTCATGAATAGCCGGCATATCCCAATGAGCAGCGATTGAAGAAAGTATCCCAGGCATCCCCAACATGACGCTTGCTGTTAATAACAAGGTTTCATCAGGAGCCTCTCTTTGCGCTGCCAGGTTATTGGCAATAAAGGACTTTCCAGCCCCCTCGAAGCCGGTGACCGCAACCAGCAGCTCGCTGTAGGACGCCAGGTGGGATAGGAGCTCGACATGACGTTTCTGAGAATCAAGAAGGCTGTGCATAGAAAATGCCTCGTTACCGGCGGAACTGGGCGCCACATTCACACCTGAAAGGTCCAGATCAAAATCCGTTTCCATAACTCCCCCAGTTGTTATATTCAGCGAGTTGCGCCATAAGCCATCAGAGTCTCTTCAAGCAGGTCTCGTGGAACGTCTGAGGTAATATAGGCCTGTCCAATCCCCTTAAGCAAGACCAGCCTCAGCGCGCCATCAAGAACTTTTTTATCCACCGCCATACGACTGATGTAGTCATCACAAGACATGTCCTTTGGCCCTTTCACTGGCAGGTGCGCCGCCTGCAGCAAACGTAAAAGATCGTGTTCGTCCTTTTCAGTCAGGTAACCCAGTCTTTTGCTCAGATCAGCTGCCATCATCATACCCGCACCGACCGCCTCACCATGCAACCACTTTCCGTAACCCTGGTGCGCTTCTATGGCATGGCCAAACGTGTGCCCCAGATTCAGTGTCGCGCGAATTCCGCCCTCACGCTCATCCTGAGCAACGACATCCGCTTTGTTTTCACAGGAACGATATATAGCTTCAGCAAGTGATTCATCATCCCCCGACATCAGGCCTGCTACATTGTCCTGTAGCCAGAGATAAAACTCAGAGTCAGAGATCAAGCCATATTTGATCACCTCTGCCATCCCTGCTGCCATTTCACGAAGCGGCAGAGTTTCCAACGTGCCGGTATCGGCAATCACAGCCTGCGGCTGATGGAAAGCACCGATCATATTCTTGCCCAAAGGGTGATTGACCGCTGTCTTACCGCCTACTGACGAATCAACCTGTGAAAGCAGCGTCGTGGGTACCTGAATAAAATTAACACCGCGTTGATAAGTGGCCGCAGCGAAACCCGTCATATCGCCGATAACGCCTCCACCCAACGCAACAAGAGTAGTCGTTCTGTTATGGCGTCTGTCGAGGAGCTCATCAAAGATCATATTCAAGGTATCGAGATCTTTGTATTTTTCACCGTCCGGCAGAATGACGGTGTCGACCTGATAATCGGTCAGCGCCGACTTCACATCATCGAGATAGATTGGAGCGACCGTTTCATTGGTGACAATAAGCACCTGCCGCCCTTTAATGTGGGGAGAGTACAGCTCTTTGTTCCGCAGGAGGCCAGGGCCGATGTAAATTGGATAACTACGATCGCCAAGATCTACGGTAAGGGTCTGCATTATTCACCTTTTAAACGTTTTTTGAGTTCCTGAATTACCCATCTTGGATTGCGCTGATCCGTTTCAATAATGATATCGGCGACAGAGCGATACAACGGATCGCGCTCCGCAAAAAGCTTGCGCAATACTGCCTCAGGGTCGGCCGTCTGGAGTAACGGGCGGTTACGGTCTCGAGCCGTTCTAGCCAGCTGCTGATCCACAGAAGTACATAGATAGATGACCGTTCCTCTCGAGGCGAGGTGCTGGCGATTCTCACTTCGTAACACAGCGCCACCACCCGTAGATAGTACGATCCCCTTCTGCTGAGTCAGTTCATCTATGACAGACTCTTCACGTTCGCGAAAGCCCGCCTCACCTTCTTTATCAAAGATCCAGGGGATATCGGCGCCGCAACGTTCCTCTATTACTTTATCTGAGTCAAAGAACTCGTATTTAAGTTCCTGAGAAAGCAGACGGCCGATGGTGCTTTTTCCAGCACCCATCGGCCCAATAAGAAATACAGACTGTGTCATCTTCAACGTGCTGAGAGCGTTTCCTTAACCAGTCGAGGAGTGATAAATACGAGAAGCTCACTCTTCTCTTCCTGCTCACTAGTACGACGGAACAGAGCTCCGATTAATGGCAGATCACCAAAGAATGGCGTTTTAGATACCTGGCGAATTTCCTCTGAGCGGAAAATACCGCCAAGCACAATGGTCTCACCGTTTTCAACCAGCACCTGAGTCTCAACTGCATTGGTATCAATAGCAGGACCAGCGGTAGTCAACTCTCCAACGGAATCCTGATTAATCACCAGATCCATGATAATACGATCATCCGGCGTAATCTGAGGAGTAACCTCAAGACGCAGTACCGCTGACTTAAACGCTACGTTCGCAGCACCACTTGAGCTTGCCTGCAGATAAGGAATCTCAGTACCCGACTCAATGGATGCAGTCTGGCCATCAGCAGTGATTACGCGAGGCTGAGAGACAATTTCTGCGCGCCCTTCAGTTTCAATAGCAGATAGCTCCAGATCCAATAGGAAATCAGCGGTCTGGTAACCAATAGCAAAGGTCGATGCTGCAGCATCCTCAACACCGAAATCGACAACATCCGAAGCCTCAAGATCAATGGTTTGAGTTGATGAACCGGTAGTCGCCCGGTCAAACAAAATCTGATTGCCTTCACGCAGAGTAGTCTTGCTGCCCCCGAAGGTAGTCCAGTTATCGCCATTATTCTGGAAACCAGCGCCACCCCACTGCACACCTAATTCCTCACCGACACTTGTACTGGCAACCACGATGCGGGCTTCAATTAACACCTGCCGCACTGGCACATCGAGCATTTGAAGAGCTTCACGAACTTTCTCAAGATTCTTAGCGGTATCTTTCATCAACAGCGTGTTGGTACGACCATCAACCACCGCAGTGCCACGCTCAGACAGCAAGCCCTGCTCAGATGTCAGGAGCTCAGCAAGATCCGATGCTTTCGCATATTTGAGCTGCATATACTCTGTAACTAGAGGGGCAAGCTCTTCAACCTGGCGCACAGCTTCGAGTTCAACTTTTTCACGGGCTGCGATCTCTTCAGCAGGAGCGATGAGCAATACCGACCCCATCTGACGCTGGCCAAGCCCCTTGGTTTTCAACACAAGGTCCAGCGCTTGGTCCCAAGGCACATTCTGCAGGCGCAGTGTAATGTTGCCGCCGACTGAATCTGAAGCGACGAGGTTGAGGCCGGTGAAGTCTGCAATCAACTGAAGTACCGCACGCACTTCAATATCCTGGAAGTTCAGGGACAGTTTCTCACCAGTGAAAGGAAATTGCTTCTCAGCCACCGCCTCTTCATCAGCCGGTGGCTCAGAAACATTAATTGAGAGTAACTTATCAGTTTGATACGCCAGGTACTCAAACTCAGAAGAAACAGGCTCGATAACGATTCGCGCGCGACCAGCGGTAGCCGTCGTGTCTACATATTTCACAGGCGTAGCGAAGTCGGTGACATCAAGGCGACGACTTAAGGCGTCTGGCAGTGATGCTCCCTCGATATCAGCGATGATTTTTGCACCCTCTCGGCGGATATTTGCCGAGGCGCTATCATCACTCAAAGTAATCTGAACCTGACCTTCGCCCTGATTACCACGGCGAAAATCAACGTTTACAACCTTAACTTCGGAACCAGGCTGAACAACCTCTCCTGTTAGAGTCGTTTGCTGATTACCTGCGAACTCTTCATTCACATCAGCCTCACCGATACGGACAAAGAGACGATTACCTTGCACTGTGGTGGTATAGCCAACCAGCTGATTCAGGTTGATCACTAGCCGGGAACGGTCTTTTGCCTCTACTACAGTAGCGCTTCGCGCATTACCGTTACCAATATTGTGTCGCTTAGTAGTAAGCGCGCTATCAACACCTGGTAAATCCAAAGCAATCCGCGCTGGTTTTTCAATGGTGTAGCCGCTGACTTCTGGTGGTGCAGAGTCAAATACCAGCTCCAACTGAGTAACATCACCCGGGGCAGTGGAAAAATTAAGGTCGGTCAGAGTGGCCGAAACAGCCTCAACCGACCAGATTGCAGTCACACACACAAAAGCGCGGGCAAGGGTGCTAATGTTGTTCATGATTTTCATAGTTATTCTCCTGGCGCCCCATTCAGAGCCAACGTTCTGGGCCGCTCAAGCCACCCACCCTGTCCATCAGGTACGATTTCAATTAGATTCATTCTGTCGCTCTGAATCGACACGATACGTCCGTGATTTCGACCCATATACTCACCTTCCCGCACCCGGACAACTCCACCGTAGCCGTCTTTAATCAGTGCAAAGAGATCTCCTTTCGGCTTCTGAAGCGTACCCACCATGCCCAGCTGATCAATATCAAACTGTTCCAGATATTCTTTCGAGCGGTCGTTATCTGGGCGGACATCCATACCGTTAGAGTTCAGTCTTTCCGACTCTTCTGGCACTGCTGGCAGGCTGAATGGCGACCTCAACGCAGACGCGCGATAGGTAAACGCCTCGTATGGTTTAAACTCAGGAATGGGCTCTACCCGCCCTCTCGGCTTCGAGCCCACATCATCAACGTAAACCTGCAGATCAGCAACATCACCTGATGATGAACAAGCTACAGTGGCCAAAGATGCAGCAACCAGAAACAGCAATCGTATTGTCTTCATATCACTGTCCCTTACTATCTGCGTCGTATTGATAGGTTTTAGCCTGGATCTCCATTGAAAGGCGATCCTGCCCCTGAGTTTTCACGATATTAAAATCGTGCAACGTTACAATTCGCGGCAGAGAAGCGACCCCAGAAACAAAGGCCCCCATCTCATGGTAGCCCCCTGTCACTTCGATATTTATCGGTAGTTCTTTATAGAACTCCTCTTTCTTCATATCTGCAGGGTCAATCCGTTTCAGGTCAAGACCAGAATTCAGCGCAGTTGCACTGATATCATCGATAAGCCCCGGGACTTCAGTGTCTTTGGGTAACTGTTTGAGTAGCGAGCCAAAACTGGCCTCCATCTCAACCATCTGCGCCTTATATTCATCCAGATTCGCGACGCGAAATGCTTTAGTTTCAAAATCCCGCTTGAGCTGCTGCTCTTGCCTCTCAAGAGAATCCAGCGACGCCTGCTGCCCCTGAACAAGCCCTATGTAAGCAAGCACACCCGAGGCCACGACCACGGTTATACAAAAAGACACCTTACCGACAAGAGGCCAGGATCCCATATTTTGCCAATCGATATCATTAATATCGAAGCTTTGCAGCTGCTCCAGAACAGAGCCTGATGGCTTATTTGACTCCGCCATTGTCATCCTCCTCTGCTCTCGGATTAATCCTCGTCATCACAATTTCGAATTCGTTCACACCCGGAGATTTAGATTCCACCTTGATCAACGACGGATCTCTGAACCACTCTGACTGATCGAAATTACGCATTAAGGCTGAAACACGGTTATTTGTCGATGCAATGCCAGAAATCCGGACTTTATTGCCTTCGACCTCAAGCTCCCGGAAATAAAGGTCCTCGGGAACCGAGCGCACGATCTCATCAAATACACGAACAATAACCGGGCGATCCCCTTGCAAACGCTGAATCAGCTCCATTCGCTCTACCAGCTCTGCCCGGGTCTCTTTCAGTTCCTGAATCTCGACAATCTTCTGATCCATTGCTGTTATCTGATTTCTCAGGAAAGCATTACGCGAGTTCTGAGTCGCTGCCGCTGCATCATAGTAGCGATATACGCCGAACACACATGCAGCCGCTACTGCAACAACAACCCCGATAACAACGTAGAAATTTTTATTACGTTCTTCTCGTAGCTCTTCACGCCAAGGTAATAAGTTAATATTCGCCATCAGTCGAAGCTCCTCATTGCCAGGCCAGCTGCAATTAAGAGCGAAGGCGCATCATTCGCAAGCCAGGTAGCATTCACTCGCTGCGAGAGCGTCATGCTGATAAATGGATTGGCGACGACTGTCGGCGTGCCCAGCGCAGACTGAACCTGTTCTTCCAGCCCCGGAATGGAGGAGGTACCCCCGGCGAGAACAATATAGTCAACGTCGTTAAACTGACTGGAGGAATAGAAAAACTGCAGAGAGCGACTCACTTGCTGAACAACCGCCTCGCGGAAGGGACCCAACACTTCAGACTCATAATCGTCAGGCACGCCACCCTCAAGCTTGGCTCGATTAGCATCCTCTTCACTCAAACCATAGCGACGCATAATATCTTCTGTCAGCTGACTGCCACCAAACAGCTGCTCACGGGTATATATCGACCTACCTTCGTGCATAACACTCAGGGTTGTCATCGTGGCGCCGATATCAATTACTGCCACCGTCTCTATTTCTTCGCCTTCCAGCTGTGCATCGAGCAAGGAGAAAGCGCGTTCGGTACAGAAAGCTTCAACATCTACTTTGCTGACTTCAAAACCCGCGATTTCTACGGAATCTTTTCTGCGTTCAACAGTCTCAGAACGACAAGCAGCCAGCAGAACGCTGACCATATCTGGAGATTTATCGCTCGGACCGGTCACTTCCCAGTCAAGAGCAACCTCTTCCAGGGGGTAAGGAATATATTGATCGGCTTCAGTTCGGATCTGAAAATCCATATCGTCGTCGCTAAGACCAGCGCTCATATCAATGGTTTTCGTAATAACTGCCGAGCCCGCGACAGCAAGAGCAACGTTTTTAGCATTAGAACGCGAGCGAACTACCGCCTGACGAATTGCATCACCGACGGCTTCTTCGTTGTTGATACCCTGTTCCACAACGGCATTAGGAGGCAAGGCTACCGTTGCGTAGGCTTCTACCTGATAGCGTTCCCCCTGGCGACTCAACTCCAGCACTTTGACGGACGTTGAACTTATGTCCACCCCGAGAAGCGCCTTATTTTTCTTCTTAAACAGGCTGCCCAGCACGACAAAATCCCCTTCTGTTTCGCGAACTTGCGCGCGCAAGCTCACACAGATCCTATATAATTCCGGCCATTATAAGCACAATCCTGCGAAAAGAACAAAAAACCCTTATAATGCCGCATCCCGCATGATAGCTGGCTTTTTCAGGAATTTAACGATCTTTTTATATGAATATGGCAACTCCGCTCCTTAAGTTCACAATCTGGCTGTTTTTGTCTATCGGAGCCGGAACGACCATGGCCATAACCGGTGTTTATCTTTATTTAGCGCCGACGCTCCCCGATGCAGAAACCCTGAAAGATGTAGATCTTCAAACCCCTCTGCGCGTTTACACGGCAGACGGACTTCTGATAACGGAGTATGGCGAGAAGCGCCGAACCCCTATTACATATCAGGAAATCCCCCCTCAATTCATTGACGCACTTCTCGCTTCTGAAGATGACGGCTTTTTTGAGCACTCAGGAATAGACCTGAAAGGCCTCGCGAGGGCAGTATTTGATCTGGTGACCACCGGCCGGAAGAAATCAGGGGGCAGTACGATCACCATGCAGGTAGCCAAAAACTACTACCTGAGCAGCGAAAAGACCTTTACCCGGAAGTTCACCGAGATCCTGCTGGCACTCAAAATTGAGAAGGCACTGACCAAAGAAGAAATCCTTGAACTCTATGTAAACAAAATCTATCTGGGTAAGCGCGCATACGGGATCGAGGCCGCCTCTCAGGTCTACTATGGTAAGTCAATCACCGAGCTGAACCTGGCAGAGCTGGCGATGATTGCCGGCTTGCCGCAGGCGCCTTCGGCAGCAAACCCGATACGCAGCCCGGAGCGGGCTGTTTCTCGTCGTAACTACGTGCTTGCTCGCATGCATAACCTCGGAAAAATCTCCGAAGCCGAGTTCCAACAGAGTATCCGTCAGCCCGCAACAGCTCGATATCACGGTGCAACCTCCGAGATCAGTGCTCCTTATGTTGCCGAGATGATTCGTCAGGAAATGATCAGACGTTACGGCAACAAGGCCTACACTTCTGGGTACAGCGTCTACACCACCATTAATTCAGCGCGACAGCGTGCTGCCAACGCAGCCTTACAGAAAGGCCTGCTGAAGTACGACCGGGACCATGGTTACCGCGGTGCTCAGACCTCCTATGCTGTTATCCCCCTGAGCGTTCCGGAGGCGCCGGAGCTCGAAGAGTGGATAGCACAGGCCGACCCAGCAAAGGATGTAGACTGGCCGCAGACCCTTGAAGCATGGGAAGAGAAGCTTCGTGACTTGGGCGACTTCGGTATTATCGAACCAGGCGTCGTCATGAACGCTACTGAAGAGGGTGCCTGGGTATACGGTATCGGTAAAATACGCTGGCTACCTTTTGCAGGAATGACTTGGGCAGCGCCGTACCTGAGCGTTAATTCGGTTGGAAATGCTCCCGAGAATGCCCTCGATGTTATCAGTAACGGTGACCTGATCTGGCTCGAATCAACTTCATCAGGGTTGAAACTTGCCCAGGTCCCGCAAGCAGAAGGCGCTCTGGTGTCTATGAACCCTCACAACGGAGCGATCGAAGCCCTGGTCGGCGGCTTTTCAAACTCAGATAACCAATTTAACCGTGCGACTCAGGCGGAGCGCCAGCCGGGCTCTGCTTTTAAACCCTTCATCTACAGCGCGGCCCTGGACAATGGCTTCACCACAGCCAGCCTGATTAACGATGCACCTGTCGTATTCAAAGATGCCAGCCTCGAGAGCACCTGGCGCCCCGAAAATTACAGCGGCAAGTTTTACGGTCCGACCCGCCTGCGGCAGGCTCTTTATCGCTCACAGAACCTGGTGTCGATCCGCATTCTGAAACAGATGGGGCCGGCCACAGCCGTTCGCTACATTCAGGATTTTGGTTTTAACCCAGCACGTCTGAACAAAGATCTCTCACTGGCACTGGGCGCATCAGCTGTTACCCCTCTCGACATGGCGACGGGCTATAGTGCCTTCGCCAATGGTGGCTACAAGGTCAGCCCCTTCGTTATGCAGAGTATTATCTCCGACACGGGCGAAGTGCTTTACGAGGCCAACCCAACACTCGCAATGGCACCACCAGAAGAGGGTGCAACCGGCAACTTAATCCGCGAAGGGCTTAACGATAACGATTCGCCGACTGAGGGTGAGTCCGAGCAAGTAGAGAGCATTGAAGTACCTACACTTTACGCAGAGCGCATAATGTCTCCAGAGAACCATTATCTGACAGTAAGCATGATGCGGGATGTTGTGCGCAGAGGCACAGGTAGAAAAGCGCTAGCGCTGGGTAGAAATGATCTCGCCGGAAAAACAGGTACAACCAATGATCAGAAGGATGCCTGGTTTTCCGGCTTCAATCCCGACCTCGTAGCCACTGTCTGGATCGGTTTCGACCAACCAACCACATTGGGACGCTGGGCATCTGGTGGCGGTACCGCGCTTCCGGTGTGGGTCGATTATATGAGAGAAGCTCTTGATGGCGCGCCGGAAGAGCATTTCGAACAGCCTGAAGGGATTGTCACTGTTCGAATTGATCCAGACAGTGGGCTACTGGCTTCACCGGGCCAGAAAGACGCGATATTCGAATACTTCAAGGCTGGGTCCGCTCCAACGGAATATGCCAGAACGAAAGACATCATCCCCTATCAGGAAGACGAAGGTGGTTCAGGGGGAGGCAGCGTCATCCCAGAGCAGCTTTTCTGACCCTGCATCCGTCACTATGAAATAAAAAAGCCCGGCAGTTGCCGTAATGCTGTTCACTTAAG
>NZ_DBNJ01000032.1:0-130543 GCF_002297765.1 Thalassolituus sp. UBA675 | reverse complement strand
AGCGTTGGCATCAGTCACATCAAAAGTATCTGCGCCTGCAGAGCCCTCTATCGAGCCGCCCCCGAGATTAATATCATTAACACTAGTGACAGAGAAGTCTGTAGTACCGAGCGTTATCTCATTGTCAGCTCCAGTCAGCTGAGCATTATTTAACGTAGTGTTACCATTCTCGATAGTAACTTTGCTCGCGACAGCCATAGCCTGACCGTCAGTACCAAAGTCGATTGATGCACTATTACCAATCGTTAGTTCTGTAGCAGCGCTATTATTATGAATATTAAGAGTGTCAGTACCATTACTCAGATCTACTGAGCCGCCTAATCTAATGGTGTCGCCATCAATATTAATCGATGCGGCTTTCGCAGTACCTTCGAGGTTAATCGCGCTATTATATAAATCGGACGCATCTCGTGCAGTCAAAAACACCTGTTGAGCACTCAATTCTCCTGTACTACTAATAGCATTTGTACCTACGGCGTCTGTTACATCAGCTGTAATTTCAAAACCAACCAGTCCACCTTGATTAAAACTTATATAACCAGCACCGCCTGCTCCGAGACCAAGGAGATTTCCGACAGTAATATTGGCGGCGTTATTAACTTCCGCCCCAATAGCAATGAAATTATTATTCCTAGTGTGTGCTACACCCTCAGCATCGTTGATAAAATCAACGCCACTTTCAATAGTAATTTTCCCATTGGCATCAGTCTTTAAAAACAAAAGATTATTGTAGTTTTCAGCCTCATCATTACCTTGAAAGAAATCCTGGGTACCAGCATCAACGCCACCAGACAACCCCATCCCTGATACCACTAAACTATTAACATCAATTATTGCTGTACCCGCAATTGTCATACCATTCGGATTGACAAGGATAATATTACCGTTTGCTTTCAACAGGCCAGCAATCTCACTTGCCGATCCAGTAATCTGGTTAACCAAAATATTGCTAGGGTCACTTTGAAGAAACTCAATACCATATCCTTCAGCAATATCAAAACTGATCCAATTAGCCAGTGCTCGGTCGCCTGTCACATTGTAGACAGCGGAGTTACCTGCTTCGATACCATCAATAGAAGCACTACTATCAATTGTCACTGGACTAGCCCCCGCAGCCAACTCTGGCAGATTTGCCGCCCACGCAACCGGCGCTACTACCTGCCCTGCAATTAAAGTGACATATACCCCACCTTTCAGGCCATCACGTACCCCGGCAAGGGTGGTACTCAGGGCTGATATAGCAACGCTCAGGGCATTTCTTCTGAAACTGTTTGATACGGTCTCAATGCGTTTTTTCGTGTAGTGGGTCATTGTCACTGCTCTCATTGCAAGGAGGGCTGAGCCCTCCGGTAGCTTATCCATGTGTACCGGCTGTCTGGTCGCCGGCGCTGCGCTTTTGTGCGTCAGAAATAAAAGTTGATGTCAGCGAATACTTCGATGGCATCAGGATTGTTATTCAGTGGTTCGGTACTGGCGTCACCATCCTGTGGGTCCAGGCTCGACTTGCCGTATACTGGGGTAGCAACAGACACTTTGCTGCTGAAGGTCGAACCCCAGCTTGCTTTAAATACAAGACCAGCAGCACTCATCTGCGCCCACTCGTCTTCTGCCAATGTACCGCTATCCGTTATGAAACCGCCGTTCTGAATGCCGTATGCAAGATCAAATAAAATACCGGCCTGGAATACATCGTTCAGGGTATTTCTACCGAATAGATTCCACTCAGGGAGGTCGAAGTACCACTCGTTACTAATAAATGCGGATTTATCAGCAGAAAAGTCGCCGACCTGAAAACCGCGAACGCCCGTTGAGCCACCCATACTGAACTGCTCAAACGAAGGGAGCGACTGGTCAGTATGCTGAAGGCGAACGCTGGTCAGTAAGCGGCTGTATTTCTCGGTAAATGGCAGAGGAATGAAGAATAGCGAGCTGGTATCAATCGCCGTGCGCACATAATTTTCATCAGCACCCTCAACAACGTCGGTCTGGAAGCTACCGTACTGAACGCGGAGATTCGCTGTGTTGAGCATACGAATACCCGATTGGCTCAGGCCATCGATGTAGAAGTTCCACTCACCCGCCACTACGTGATCTTCGGTCGACAGAAAATCGATATAACTCTCTACCGTTGAGGTTTTATCGGTAACTGCCAGCCCCGTCGACATATTAAAGTCACGGGTACGGCGAATCTGATAGTCGTAACGAAGCGCGTAGGTAGTATTTACACCGCTAATTTCCAGGGCATTAATAATGCCACCGTCTTCATCTACAAGATCAAAGGTGTTGCGATCGGCACTGATCGTCACCCGGTTGCGCAGGTTAAATACAGGCAACGAGTAACTGATCTGACCGAGGTTGCTGTGCGCCTCCCGCGTACCAATTTCATCTGCAAGACCGTCACCCGAATCATTCTGGCCGATATCTTCAGAACGTAGCAGGCCGATGCTCAGGTTGTCGCCAATGCCCGCCGGGTTGTGCCATTGCATGTTGCCGTATGCGCGCGCTTTACCTGTAAACCGAGCACCGTGATTATCAAAGCGCACGAGATAAGAGAAATCATCTTCCTCACGAACCACCAAGCGAAGCCGTGTTTCACCTGGGTTATTACCAGCGCTGAACGCACCGGTCAGTGTCATGCCGGGCAGATCATTAAGAATATAAAGCGCTTCTTCAACCTGCTGGCTG
Source organism: Thalassolituus sp. UBA675 (assembly GCF_002297765.1). NCBI lineage: Bacteria > Pseudomonadati > Pseudomonadota > Gammaproteobacteria > Oceanospirillales > Oceanospirillaceae > Thalassolituus > Thalassolituus sp. UBA675. Next base: position 127,858 of record NZ_DBNJ01000032.1, on the reverse strand, counting down.
GTTACGATGCCACCAACGATATGCTCCAACGGAGACTCAAGCAGCTCCTCGCTGTAACGCTCGTTACCCAGAGCCTCAAGTTGACCAAGGCGCCCTTCCATCACAGTAAAAGTCACTACGCCGTTCTCAACTTCCTGTGCAGGCAAAAGCACACGCGCCAGAAACAGCCCACGCTTGCGGTAATAAATCGTCAGCAGGTTCGCAATTTCTTCCAGATCGGCAAAACTCAGACCGCGGCTCCGTTTCTGATCACGGATTAACTCAATCAGCGCCTGCATATCTTCATGAGTCAGGTCATCAACGTCTGAATCACTGCCAATATCGCGCAGATATGCCGTGATCTCACGAAGTTCATCCGGCGTATAACCAGCATCACCACGCTGGTCTTCCTTCATATAAACGATGCGCAAACGTTCAGCCTCAGCCAACACACCTTCGCGCGTGATACCAAACTCAGGGAACTCTTCCAGACGCTCAAAAGCGAATTTATTTACAAGGATACGAGGACCCGCATCACGATCATTAATATCTGGGATATCGCCATCCGTGCTTGGCATCAGATCCTTCTGACGAGAACGCTGACGGTAATCTTCATCTGCGTCAGGTTGATCATCAGGCGCATTTATACCAAACACATCACGTAAAGAAGATGCCTGTTGAACCGAAACACCGGGGACTACCGGGTCAGCAGCCTGGACCACGCCAGAAGCAAAAAGTGACAGTAACGACAACGTAACACCCCGGCGCACGGACGCACCCAGGCTGGAATGAATCAACATATCCTTGTTCCTTAAACGTGCAGGCACGGCCGCACGCATCTGTGTTTTAACAAGAAGCAGTAGAGCCGGGAGGCGGCCCACGTAACGATCTCTATGAGGAAAATTCTGAGACATCCTTGCCCTACTGAAATTGCAATCCGTTTAGCGCCTGCTCGGGGCAGAGCTGCATAAATCGGGCCTTATCAACGCCATATTGACGCCACACCCGGTAAAAATCGGCGGCATTATAGCAACATGATCAGAGCTTGAATACCGGCCTGTTAAAACACATGAAAGACGAATTCGATCTCTGAACGGGAGTTTACCCAAAGAGAATCACACAGCAAAGAGGCTCGCCGGACAGAAAGTCAGGCAGGGCTGAAATGGGAATTTATATTATTGAGTAGCCACTCAACAGAGTTATTCCCCGGAACGAGGCTGATTTCTGCGAACGGTCGTATCTTCACCCTGCCCACTCGGTACTGAGATAACAGGCGCTACAGACTGATTCGGACCCACGGTAACCTCAAGCATCCCGACACTGATATTATCGCGGCCACCACTGTGATTCGCATCATCAATTAAGCGGTAGCAACACTCGAGTGCTGGACGGTGCGTTGCCAGAACATGTTGCAGCTCGGCGTTATCGAAATACTCAGTCAGGCCATCAGAACAGAGCATCAGCAATGCACTTTCAGTTAAACGGTAGGTTTTGAGGTCGGGCTCCACATCCTCCTGGACCCCCAGTGCACGGGTGATGTGGTTACGCACATCGCTGGTTCTGGCCTCTTCCTCGGTGAGCGTACCCGCATCAATCATTTCCTGAACCACGCTATGGTCACGGGTCAGCTGCGTCAGCCCCTTAAGGCTCCAGTGATACGCACGGGAATCGCCAACATGGGCCACCGTGAGTTGATCCTGCCACACCACAGAAAGAACCACCGTCGTTCCCATGTGAGAAAAATCCGGGTTCTCCGCTTTCGCTTCAATGATAGACAAGTTGGCCTTGTGAATGCCGCTACGAACCGCAGACTGAATCATCAGTTTCTGTTGCTCAGGGGTACAAGCAAGGAACGTCGGGGTAATCAGCTGACTGAAACAAAGACTGATCGTCTGAATGGCAATCCGGCTGGCAAGCGCGCCACCGCTGTAACCACCCATACCGTCGGCCACAACAACGTACGCGAATGGCTGATCAGGATGAGCAAACCACGTAATTGCATCCTCATTTTCCTCCCTGATCTGGCCGATATCCGTGCGACCATTTACTGCAAGAGAGACGCTTCTGCTCATTCCATTTTCCATATCTCAAGTGAACAGAGCACTCGCCCTCCGGGCAGGCTGCGGATACAGCGGCTCTGTGTGGACTCGAGCGATTAAAACAAAAAAAGCTGAGCGGTGACAGAATTTTTCCTGATTCGCCTCTGGTTGATTTTGCAACACCTGTTCAGCATAATTGGCCTCACTTCAGCGTGGCAGCGTCTGAAACTTCAGGGAATCACCGTCAGCAGGGACACATACTCGACATGGCAAGACTGCCGCGTATCAACATCGCCAACATCCCCCAGCACATCATTCAGGTCGGCCACAACAACCTGAATTGCTTCTTCGATGACGAAGATTACGAATTTTATCTGGCGTCATTGCAGAAGGCGGCTGAGCAATACGATGTCGATCTTCATGCCTATGTATTAATGCCCAATGCGATTCAGATGGTTGCCACACCGAACATCGCAAATGGAATTTCATCCATGATGCAGTCACTTGGCCGTCGCTACGTTCAATACGTCAATCACCGTTACCAGCGCTCGGGCACCTTATGGGGTGGCCGCTATAAGTCCAGCGTCATTGATTCCGAGGCCTACCTGCTTACCTGCTATCGCTACGTTGAACTGAAACCCATGCATGAAGGGATTGTCGAGAGTCCTGAGCTTTACGAGTGGTCAAGTTTCAACCACCACACTGGGCGAAAGAAGAGCAAAATTCTTGAGGACCACCGGCTGTACCTTGCGCTCGGCGATACCTACGAAGAGCGTGCCAATGAGTACAGTAAGCTATTCCGCTATGAATTCGACCGCGGACTGCTTACCTATATTGCTGAAACCATCAAACTCGGCCAGGTACTCGGCGGAGATCAGTTCACCGAGAAAATTGAAAAAATTGCCAACCACCGGGTACGCCCACTTAAGCGTGGCCGCCCGAAGAAGAAGTCAAAACCCACCACCGCTTAATCGGCGAATACGCCCAGTGGCGTAATATTACGCATCATTGTAATTTTCTCGATCATCGCAAAAAATTTCTTTTAATAAATCGTGTCAGAGTCAAACCGCTCACTGATCACTGGCTTCTCCCATGTAGTTAAAGGCCCTGTCTGTCTGCAGCCAGCCTCGTGAAAGTAACTGCTATAAATTCGTGCCAGAGTCGAATAAATAATAAAAAATCAGGGGTTTTCGTCTCGGGTCTAATCTGTTTAACTTGGCCTCACTTGCCATATGGCCGTGGTTTAAGCGCTGAAAATCAGCCCGCACAGCCAAGGCTTGAAGGAAATCTTTAACTAAATACAGAGGAATTGTTAAATGGCTATCTACATGAATTTCAACGGCAACAACCCACAAGGTAACGTAACTGCTGCTGGTTACGAGAACTGGATTGAAGTTGATAGCATGAGCTTCGGCGTTGGCCGCTCAATCACCATGCAAGCGGGTGCAATGTCTAACCGTGAAGCATCTCGTCCAAGCATCAGCGAAGTGACTGTAACTAAGCCACTGGACGCTGCTTCAGGTGGCCTGTTCAAGTCATCTGTTACTGGTGACGCTGGTGTTAAGGTAGAAATCCACGTTGTTCAGACTGGTGCAGAGAAAGTAGAAAAGTACGCTGTCTACACTCTGGAAGAAGTAATCATCTCTTCTTACAGCATCAGCGCTGCAGCTGGCGGTGCTCCAGCTGAGTCTATCTCTCTGAGCTTCGCAAAAATCGAAGCTGACCTGACTCACGCTGATAAGACCAACAAGAATACTAAGAACATGAAGGTTGGTTACGACCTGACTACTGCAAAACCACTGTAATAGGGTATCCTAACCCCATTACATCTCAGGGCAGCCTGCAACAGGCTGCTCTGTTCTAAAGGATTCTAACGCAAGTGGAAGCGTAGCCCCCTCATTACGCTACCCATCACAAACGCAGTGGTGATATAGCATGACGGCACTCAGTCAGAACAACCGCCTTATTCAGATAACGACTCCGTTAGGTAAAGACGCAATGATTGTGTCAGAGCTGACCGGTGACGAATATATTTCAGACCTTTTCCACTTCCACCTCGACTTATATTCTGACAACCACGAGATCGCTCAGAAAGACCTTCTCGGTAAAGACGTTACTATCAGCCTGCAATCAGAAAAGACGAAAGAATCACGCTATATTCACGGCTACATCAACCACCTGGCAATGCTTGATGTTAACGACGAAGGATTACGTCGATATCGTGCTGAGGTAGTGCCAGGGCTATGGTTCACAACACTCGGTGCGAAAAACAGGATCTTCCAAAAGAAAACTGCCGATAAGATCATCGAAGAAGTTCTGAAAGAATACAGCAAGCTTGTCTCATTCAAGCTGAATACCAAAGGCAAGTTTGCCGAACGTGAATACTGCGTTCAGTTTGAAGAAACGGACTTTGCCTTTGTATCACGCCTGCTCGCAGAAGAAGGCATCAGCTACTACTTCACACACAAAGACGGTGAACATGAACTTATCTTTGTCGATGATGCACAGGACTTCGTCGACTCAGGCGCGGCCAAAGCAGAATATGATGGCGGCGGTGTTCAGCCAGACATTCCATCCGTGCACAGCTGGCAGCGGACCTTTAATTACCATACAAATGCATTCGAATTCCGTGATTACTCCGAGAACACGACGAGTAAAGATCACAAGCAGACAGTTAAAACCAAATCAGACCTGAATAAAATTTCAGGTCTGACTACCCAGGGATATGGTGCTTTCCACTTGGAGCCCGAGGGAGATAGCGAGCACACTCTCATCGATGCTAAGAGTAAGTCCTTCGCTGAGAACAGCATGGAAGCCGTTGAGGCAGGGTTCGACGTTGCACAGGGTACGAGCAATATCATAGCCCTATCGGCGGGTGCACGTTTTGAACTTGAACACCCTATTTCCAGCGAAACAGGTAAGTACCTGGTGACTCACCTCAGCATCATTGCCCGCGATGGTAATGGCGAATCAACCCAGAACTCGAACCGTTTCAGCTGCGTTCCATCAGATACTTTGGTCAGGCCTCAGCACGACGCCTACCGACGCCAAGTTCATGCGCCTCAGGTCGCAACCGTATGTGAAGTAAAAGCCACAGGCAGTGACAGCTCCAAAGACACTTTCACCCAGGTAAAAGTTACCTTCCCATGGAACAGTGCCCAGAACTCTTGCTGGGTACGAGTCGTACAGCAATTCGCTGGTAAAGGCTGGGGTGCGAACTTCGTTCCGCGCGTCGACCAGGAAGTAGTCATCAGCTACATCAATGGCGACCCTGATCGCCCGCTGGTAACAGGGGCTGTTTATAACGGAACCAACGCAGGTCCGAACTACACATCGACGCAAAGCGGCTGGAAAACCATGGTCAAAGACAGTGAATTTAACGAACTGCGCTTTGACGATAAAAAAGGCAGCGAAGAAATTTATATGGAAGCCGGTAAAGATCACAACTGGATCATTCACAATGACCAGACCGGCACCGTCGAAAACGATCAGACCGTCACCGTTAAGAACGACCAGAAGCTGACCGTCGAACAGAATCGCACAGCAACCGTCAGTAAAGGCAACGATTCACTGACCGTATCGAAAGGCAATCAGACGACCAAAGTCGACTCAGGCAACCATAGCCTGAAAGTCAGCAAAGGTACGTCAACAATCGATGCTATGGGCGCGATTAAGATTACCTCCAAGACCTCAATCGAACTGAAAGTCGGCGCTAACAGCATAAAAATCGACCAGAGCGGCGTTCAGATTAAAGGCACCATGCTTAAAGCCAAAGCCAGCGCTATTGGCGAAGTATCAGCCGGCGGCATACTCACGGTGAAGGGTGCCCTGACCAAAATTAACTAAGTGGTAACAGCATGACTCAGCTGATAAAAATACAGGCGCTGACTGCCGACGAACTGCTCAAAGAATTTGAATTAACTGAGCCGGAGGCCGCTGATGTCGTGATTCCTGATACAGCGCCGCAGATCAGTATCGAGCGCTTGATGGAAGCAGGTTACTACCAGGATGCCATCAAACTACTGGCCCACGGCCTACCTAAGCGAGAGGCAGTCTGGTGGGCCTGCCTCGCTGCGAGAAAAGCCCAAAAGCCAGACACCGACGAACACAACATTAATGCCCTGTTGGCGACCGAAACCTGGGCTCGAAAACCCACAGAAGACCATCGCCAGCGCTGCAAAGAACTCGGTGAAAAAACACAGTACAAAACTGCAGCCAGCTGGGCGGCCACTGCAGCAAGTTGGTGTACCGGAAGCATGACCCCACCGGGCGAACCTGAGGTACCACCACCAGCCTACCTATACGCCCATGCAGTGGCCGGCAGCATCACACTCGCTTCAGCCACGATCGACCCGGAAAAAATTGAAGACAACTATAAGCTGTTTCTCGCTCAGGGCATCGATCTTGCCCGTGGCGGAAACGGCATGATCGAAGGAGCCTGATCATGGGAAAGCCAGCCTCACGCATCACTGACATGCACGTCTGCCCGATGTCATCTGGTCCGGTACCGCACGTTGGCGGCCCTATTGTCTCTCCCGGTGCACCTACAGTGCTCATCGGTAATATGCCTGCCGCGACTCTGGGCAGTATGTGTGTCTGCGTTGGGCCTCCCGACTCTATTGTCATGGGCAGTACAACCGTCCTGATGAGCAATAAGCCTGCAGCACGGATGGGCGACTCAACAGCTCACGGCGGTAAGATTGTATTGGGCTGCCCGACCGTTTTGGTGGGCGGGTGAATGGTGAAGCTTTCTCTTTTTATCGTATTAATAATTGCATTCGTAGGGGCTAACGCGATGTCAAAGAACAATAAAACGTGCTTATTCTCAGCAATATCCGGCACGATCACGCTCAATGGCAAGCCAGTTGCAAATGCAAGAATAAAGAGAGTTTCAGACGAACGGATTGACGAGTCAAAGACGGATGAAAATGGCTACTTCAGCATGCCTTCTGTTTTCGACACATCCATTTCCAATGCAATCAGGAAGTTCGTTCCCAGTCAGTTTGTTTCCCCACAGACGCTTTATGTTTATGTAGATGGGATGGAATACCAACTATTAGAGGGAATCAAACGTAAAGAGAGTGAATTTTCAGAATCACGGGGTAAACCTTGGATAATAAGCTGCGAATTAAGCGATGATCCAATCCGGTTCAGAATTGAAGGAAATGCCTTTTCTTCTAGGTGTAAGTGGGATGCTGAACACGACAGGAAGAAAATAATTTTACCACCAGAGTAATATCCATACATTTGCAAGGGATTATATAATTATGGAATTTCCACCACTGATGGCCGCAGAGATAGCGAACGATATCTACTATCTTGTTACAGCCGATAATACCGGATTCGGATATGAAACCTTTTACGATTTACACGAAGGTTACCTAGAGCTTCCAGAGCCACCTAGACTTGGTAAAAATACTGATTGTTCCACCCTGCCAATTCTAAAGGGAACTACGGGTTCCTTATTTTTCCTTAAATCTCAAACAGGTATGGGGCTAACAGCATTCGGGAAGGAATCGGGCTATAAGGGCCACGCTTTCATAGTATTCCGAGGTACAAACAAAAAATTCGCCGCAGATATTCTAACTGATGCAAGCGTAGGGATTACACAAAGATCCTCATATGGCCACCCGGTTCATAATGGATTTTCTGAATCATTCAATTCAATGAAGAGCCAAATAGACCCATTTTTGATTGAATGCGGTAAACGAAATATCGAACAGCTTCATATCATAGGCCATAGCCTTGGTGGCGCCCTCGCCACTCTATGTACTGAATACTCAAAATCCAAATATCCTACTCTACCAGTAAAATGCTATACATTTGGCTCTCCCCGAGTTGGCCTGAGGAACTTTTCCGATGAATTCACAAGGAAAATTGGTCCACAGAATATATACCGAGCTTATCACCGCACTGACCTGATTCCATGCATCCCATGCTGGCCTTTTATGCATGTTCCGGTAACTACAGGTGCAGACTATGACTATTTCCTGCCTAGTTCAGGTAATTTTGCAGCCTTAGCAGCACACGATATGGAGTTGTATAAAGACTCCGTCGAAGGTAAAAAGTGGCCAGCATTGAGAGGGCTGAAATATGAACACTTGCAGCCTACCGAAATTGAGCCTTGGCTTAATAATAAGTCGCCAGTTAGCTTTACCCCGACAAATCTTGAGTATTTAGATAAGGCTATTAACTATGTACTACTAAAAGTAGCAAAAGGTATAGGAAGCGCGGTTGGAGCGGGATTGACTGGATCGTTTACACTTCTGGATCAATTGGCTTACGTTTTAAGAAAGGGGATAGACCTAACCAAACATCTGTCCACGCTTGTACTTTCGCTGCTCAGAAAAATCGCTGAGTTGCTTGGAATGAGAAGGACCATTGAAGCAGCAGATGCTACCTTGGCCTTTATTAGAAATCTATTTGAAAGACTACACCGAAAAGTCAGTGAGCAAGCCCAGAAAATTCTCGATGCTGTTTTGGTTAATGGAAAATCGATATAAAAACCGGGGCTTTCGCCCCGTTTTTTTTCCTACCGATAATCAGCTTACCTGATAAGTAAAGTCACCGTCTTCGGTGGCACCAATGTGCACCTTAGTAACTTCTTCGCCTTCGGCCATCTTCGCTAAGCACTCTGATGCCAGCGCCGGCAGCACGGTACGGTTGAGGATGGTTTCGATGTTACGAGCACCGGTATCGGATTCCTGACAACGTGCGACGATATTGATGAGTACATCTTCGTCGTAGCTGAATTCCGCACCGTATTTCTCGGTGAGGCGCTTCTCGATGCGACGCATGTTGATCGCTGCGATCTGCATCAGGTTCTCATCATCCAGTGGGTAGTATGCGATGGTATTCGCACGACCCATGAATGCCGGCTTGAAGTGCTGAAGTAAATGCGGACGGATATTATCAAGCAATACTTCAGGCTCTGGTTTCTCTTCAACCTGATTGAAGATAGCGCGAATCGCATCTTCACCCGCGTTCGACGTCATGATGATGATGGTATTCTTAAAGTCGATATCCCGGCCTTCACCGTCTTTGATCGTACCTTTATCGAACAGGTTGTAGAAAATGTCCTGAACGCCTGGGTGTGCCTTCTCCATCTCATCCAGCAGGATGACGGAGTACGGCTTACGGCGTGCAGCTTCGGTCAGTACACCGCCTTCGCCATAACCCACATACCCCGGAGGTGAACCAAGAAGCATAGAAACTTTATGCTCTTCTTTAAATTCAGACATGTTGATGGTGGTGATATTCTGCTCACCGCCAAATAACTCATCCGCCAGTGCAAGAGCCGTTTCTGTTTTACCCACACCCGACGTACCACAGAACAGGAAAACGCCCATTGGCTTACGCGGATCAGTTAAACCAGCACGCGAGGTCCGGATGACCTGTGCGATTGCTTCCAGCGCATGTGGCTGACCAATAACACGCTGGCCCAAGCGATCAGCAAGTGTCTGTACCGCAGTAATCTGATCACTGACCATTTTACCGACCGGAATACCTGTCCAGTTGGCGATCACCTCAGCGATAGCCTGCTCATCAACATTCGCTTGCATCAGAGGTGCATCCCCCTGAATGCCACTCAGTTCAGCGGTAAGCGCCTTCAGTTGAGTTTTAAGCGCATCGGCATCGCTGTCTGACAGTTTGTTGTCAGCATCTGCCATAAAGTTCTGGTCGATCTGGTCACGACACTCGCGGATCTGAGTAATCAATGCGGTTTCCTGTTCGTACTGAGTATTCAGATCAGCTAACAAGGTCTCTGCATTCTGTTTTTCTGCGTACAGATCAGCCAGACGTTCGGTATGCTCTCCCGTCGCCGCCGCTTCCCGCTCCAGTTTACCTATGGTTGTTTCCGCTCGTTGAATACGACGCTGAGCATCTTCAATCGCACCCGGTGTCGCCGACTGGCTGAGTGCTACACGTGCACACGCGGTATCCAGCAGGCTGACCGATTTATCCGGAAGCTGACGACCCGGAATATAGCGATGAGATAAAGTCACAGAAGCGATAATGGCTTCGTCCAGAATACGGACCTTATGGTGATCCTGCAGAGACTGAGCGATGCCTCGCATCATATCGATCGCTTTCTCTTCCGATGGTTCTTCAACTTTTACAACCTGGAAGCGACGGGTCAACGCTGGGTCACGCTCAAAATATTTTTTGTATTCAGCCCAGGTCGTCGCAGCAATAGTGCGCAGCTCGCCACGTGCCAGTGCAGGTTTCAGAAGGTTTGCTGCATCGCCCTGTCCTTCTTTTCCGCCCGCGCCAATCATGGTGTGCGCTTCATCGATGAACAGAATAATCGGAGTGACGGAAGCACGGACTTCTTCAATAACAGATTTAAGACGGTTCTCAAATTCGCCTTTCACGCTCGCACCTGCTTGCAGCAAGCCAAGGTCGAGAGTACGTACAGCAACACCTTTCAGCGGTTCAGGCACGTCACCCGCGGCAATACGCAAAGCGAAGCCTTCAACCACTGCGGTCTTACCGACACCGGCTTCACCCGTCATGATCGGGTTGTTCTGACGACGGCGGGTCAGGATGTCGATGCACTGACGAATCTCTTCATCACGGCCAAGTACCGGGTCAATCTGACCACTCTGAGCACGCTCCGTTAAGTTCACTGTGTACTTATCAAGCGCTGGCGTTTTAGACGCAGACACAGGGCCTGCCTGGCCGCCTTCTGAGCCTGGTTCATTACCACGAACCAGTGAATCGGTCTCGCCAGTGGTGCCGAAAATAGCGCGGGCAGTTTCACGGATAGATTCTGGCGCAATCTCTTTTAACTCAGGGCAGCTTTCAAGGAGCTGACGACGCGTGCTGTCTTCTAACAGCAAGGCCGCAAGCAGGTGACCTGAGCTGACGACGGGTTGTGCGTAGTCGACTGAAGCCAGCATCCAGGCGTTCTTAGCGGCTTCGACAATACTTGGGGCGAGAGCAGCCGGACGACTGCTGCCTGAACGGAAACGCGAGATCGTACCGGCCAGTTGTTTGGCGACACTCCCAGGATTAACGTCATGTTTTTCCAGCAAGGTAACAAAATCGGTGTCAGAGATATCGAGGAGTTTCAGCAACCAATGTTCGAGTTCAACATTGTACTGGCTGTGAGCAAGACACAGACCTGCTGCTCCTTCGAGCGAGTCCCTCATATAGGGCGACATTTTGTCGACCAGCGACTTCAGATTGATGTTAATCATGGGTTTATTCCTCGTTCATCTCTGAAATTATTGAATCCATGTGATCCGTGCGATTAGTAAGCCATCGGTAATGCATCATCCGGAACAGGCACGTGTTGGGATAGCCTGACTGATAACGCGTTTTCTTTTATCTTTTCTGGGTTCATATAAGTATTCCAACCAAGTAAAGGTTCAGACTTAGTTGGGTCGAATAAATCGTCAAGCGGAAAATATCTGGCGTCCAGCTTCACTTCAATATCAAAGTCCTGCTCTTCGCCAACGCTCATACGAATAAATGATTTTAATTCTTCAAGACCGCGAGACCCTGGCGCCAGGCTATGAAACTCTTCTTCATTGTGCGGCACGGTAATAACGGTAAATTTACTTTGTGCCTGATAACAACGGGTGCCCATGACCGTGCTGACACCCAGCGCATTATTCACGCCATGAGGGTGATCCTCGTCCGGGAGCCGGCAGCGTGCGTCTTCAGGTAAGTCGTACCATGAGCCATTAAACTGCTCGATATAGGTTTCAAGACCAAACATGCCTGCAATACTGCTCCTTAAAGACTCAGCTGAACAGATTCCACGGGCAAAGTGAGCGGCATACTGAGCAATTGGTTCATCCGGCATGGTGGAGCGATAACGTAACTCGGGAATACCCAGCCCCGCCAACGACAATAAAGCATCAGTAAACAGGTCTTTCTTTTCAGTCCCCTCTCTGACTGTCCTCTCGAACGAAGGGCCCATCTGGTACTTGTGCCATGCCTCATAAAACAACGAAATAGTGCGATGATTAAACAGGTCGAGGTAATCTTTCAAAGCCGGATTTTTCTGTCTCAGCTCAGAAATTACCGTCTCACTCAGATAGTAAGGCATCACCCCCTGACTACCCGTCAGCCCCATCATGGCGACTTCGACCTGCCATTGCAGTGCAGGGTTTTCCTCAGAGTCGTGACTGTGAATGCGTTTCTGAGATACCTTGGTGACGTCAGAACCATTGAAGGCCAGCGAATTTCGAGACGTAAAGTGAACCGCCTCCTGATCCGGACGCGCTAATCCACCGACAGACGCATCGGCAACATCGTCATCCTCGGTATTCTGCTGTGATGCAGACTCAAGCAAACGCACCGCCTGAAAAAAATCGAAGCGTTGTGGCTCGCTCTGCAATTGCTCAATCAGATTAAGGCTTTTTCGCCGGCGCGCGGTGGCCATCGCTTAAACTCCCCATCTTTTCCATTAAGCGTTACGGTTAACTTGGTAAACGAATTAATCGACCCGTACAGACCGAAGAAACGCTCCATAACACTGGCGAACATAAGCGGGCTCGTTCCCGCAAGCATTACTGGGTCCAGTTCGAGATCAATCTGTGTTCCGCGACACAAAGACACCATGCCATCCACCTGAACGGGCGACGTAACGGGCTTAGTATGAATCGCAGCAATCGCGTCGATCATATTGCGTGTACTGGCGGAGTCTCTGAAATCGTACAAGCGCAGAATCTCTTTAAGCGCTTCTACGGAGCCTCCCCCCTGACTCAGGGACAGGTGGTTAAGATTGAGGTGAGAAATCAAACGCCAGTAACCGCGTTCCCGCAGAGGCGGGCGGATGGTCGCAGACGGAACAACCACACACTGGATACGCTCGGTCGGATATTCATCATCAACCACTTCAAAATATGGTCGCCCTTGCCCCGTGGTCAGCTTTCTCGGCACATTACGATTTGTGCACAAAAGCTTCATCTCGAGGTTCTGATTTTTCACCTGATGCGGATTAAAATTCATATCCACAAGACTGATATCGACCTCAGATGCCAGTTCATTGCGATGGTCGCCTTCAAGCACCTCGCGGCGATGCGTTAGCCAGAACGCAGGTTTAGCATCGGTGTTACGGCTGTGGTTCATGCCATAAAACGGACGGTATGGAGTGTAATAGCCATCACTGTCGGTCGCGCCAACATCCGTAATGCTATACACCTCCAGACCATCGCGACGACGGGAATCCGGAACAACGGGATAACGCGACTCGGTGTGCGTTAAGGCCACAGGGTCAGCCGTCGTCTCGAATATATTCACAATCGGCGTACAGCCAAGTGCAAACATTCCGGCATTCACCTGATGCTCCAGTTCTGAGTCACTCTCACGCAGATAAAAATAGACGTTGAGCGTATTGGTGTACGACTCGTTCATCGCCACATCAAGCTGAGTAAGATCAATAAACTGGAACTTCTCCTGAAACGCAAAAAACTCAGTTAATAGTCGATAACCCGCAAATGAATTCGGTGGGTACGGAAGCATCCCTTCGTCGGTACCAAAACCTACCTGTTCCAGACAATCAGAGTTAAGGAACACCGGGGCTACGTCTGACTCACCGTTAGCGACAACAACTTTAAAGCACTTGGTTAACAGCAAATCATAGAGTGGATGAACGTGCTGCAGCTGACCTTTAAGAAACAAACGAATCTTTGAAAAATCCATTTCATTCATAACCAGGTCTTCGCTCAGCGTTCTGAAAGAGACCTTAAGCACGGCAGCAGCCCCCTGCACCTCCAGGCTGCCTGGCGCAACAAAAGGCCGTGGCATTAACTGAGCTGTTTCTACTTTCAAGGGCAGCAGTTCAACCGGGTAAGAAGTCGTGAATCGACACTCTTCACCATCAGAATCTGTATCAAGCAAGGTACCTGCCGGTATCTGTACGGGCGCATCCAGGTCATCAAGTGGAGCAAACTGGGTGATCGCCATCGATGGCACTGGGCGCAGGTAGTGCGGATACAGAGTCTCCAGCATGGCATCCGTCAGTTCAGGAAAGTCATCACTCAACTTCTGCTGAATACGCGCATTCAGAAAGGCAAAGCCGGAAAGCAGACGCGACACCAACGGATCATCCACAGAGTCACTGCCTAGCTTAAGGCTTTCAGCGACGGAAGGATGCTGGCGTGCAAAATCACTGGCCGATTGCTTAATAAACGCCAGTTCTTTTTCGTAATGATATAAGAGCCTGTCGCTCATAATCAGAAAATCTCCGAGACATTTACCGTCTGATTGACGGGGTTTAACGCCGATTCAAATATAATCATTTCTTGTAGCGGGTTGACGTTGAGCGTTGCCTCAACCCGGAAACGGATTGTGGGGTCTTCATTATCAATCGCCACGTCCGTCTTCACTTTGACGGAGCGAATCCGTGGCTCAAAACGCTTCACAGCTTTTTCAATCCGGCGACAGAATTCATTGCGACTATCGAACGATGTCATATTGATTGTCGATAAATCAGGCAAGCCGTAGTTGAGAACGCAGTCGTCCAGATGGCTATATCCCGCAGGCGGTGACACACAGCAGTAACGGGTATTAAACAGATTCTCGAGGTCGCGACGTATGCTCTCGCGAAGGCTGCGCACAATCTGATGACTCTGGCGAAAATCTGTGCCCTTGTTCTGTTCCAGGAAACGATCAAGCAAAGGGGCAACGAGTGGTTTATCTTTCAGTTCAGACATACATCACACCTTGCCAATATCAATCTGACTTAATGACGTCGTCAGCCTGAGCTCTGACACCAGATGGTCAACCGAGTAATGCGTTTTTAAATGCACCAGGCTTGAGTAATAACCTGGCTGCGCGGGATCTTCATCCACCACAACTCTGGCCTCACGCAATGGATAACGTGCCATCATTTCCCATGAAAGGTCGTCCCGGCCGGTCGTGTATTGATCGAGCCAGTTCTGCAAAAAACGCTCACAGGATTCGGCGGTCGTATAGGAGCCCACCTTATCCCGAACAATAACCTTGATGTACTGCGCCACCCGGGAGCCACACAATATCTGCTGCAACATAGAGCTTATACGTGCGTTCGCTGTTGCTGATTTTTTCGCATACACCTTAGGGATCTGCAGCGATGGGCAGTTATTAAACACGGCATACGGCGTCTGAAAACAGTGACACAGGGCGATCATTCCATAGTCGCTCAGTTCACGTTCTAACTGATCAGTCACAGTGACAGACGTCGACATTTTCACCATCGCGCGGGATGAATCGGTGCGATAGGCCGGCGTCGGAAACTGAGTAACCAGGCCACCACCATAATGATCCCGAGGCACGCCGCGTATATGACTGAACCAACCGACCTCAGAAAATTCCCGGATCAGTACTGTCCCAAGTGCGAAACAGGCGTTACCCCACAAGTATTTGCGGTTATCTTTACCTGCGACGCTTTCATTAAATCGCAGACCACGGCGGGAACGGCGATTATCCTGATAAGGCTCACGCATCAGCACCTGAGGCAGAGTCAACGCAAGGAAACGACTGTCATCGTGTTCACGCATCGAACGCCAGCGCACGTAATCATGCGAGCGGAAAATTTCGTCGACATTGATATGCAGACCAAGGTTATCGAAATCATCCAGACCAAAAAGCTGAGGGGCCGCACTGCAGACAAACGGACAAAACGCCGCAGCTGCAGCCCGGCTGATGCCCTGCAAGGTAAACACATCATCAATGCGATGGTCTTCATAAGGCCTGTGCGCAACGTAGTAGTCACCCAGCAGAACACTGAAAGGCTCCCCACCGGGCGTACCAAACTCTTCGTTGTAGATCAGATGAAACAAGCCGCTTTGATCGAAGTCTGGCGCACGCTCCATATCACGAGCGAGATCCTTCCAGCTGACATCCAACAATCTGATTTTAGTATTTTCGGGATTAACAACGGCGTCGATCAGAAACCAGAGGCCGCGCCAGGAAGCTTCGAGCGCCTGAAAGCGCTTATTGTGCAGAACGGCATCAATCTGCTCAGAAATCAGCTCATCAATAAATGCGACTTGTTGAGCCAGCCAACGACAAGGCTCCAGACGTGACGTATCGGCGGGTGACGATAGTTCGACCCAACGGCGAAACGCCTCCACATCATCGTTTTCAGAAAGGAATGAATAAATATCCGCGAGGGGTATTTCGTCCGATGAAAGGGTTGGCGAAGGATTCTCTGACATGACAGCCATGCCTGCGGAATCGTTCAGCACGGAAAACCTCTGAAGAAGAAATTATAAAGGGGGCCTGAGGCCCCCGATATCTGCTTACTTAGGCTGCGGAATATTCGCAACCATACGCAGAGAAGTTGTCAGCTCTTCCATTTGCAGCCAAGGCTTCAGGTAAGCAACGGCGCTGTATGCACCTGGAGAACCTGGAATTTCCTTAACTTCAACGCGAGCTTCAGCCAGTGGGTACTTGGCTTTCATTTCAGCAGACGCATCTGGGTTGCCGTTGGTGTACTGGGCAATCCACTGGTTCAACCAACGCTCGCAGTTTTCTGCCTGCATGAAAGAACCTACCTTGTCACGCGCCATTACTTTCAGGTAATGAGCAATACGTGAAGTCGCCATCAGGTATGGCAGGCGAGCAGAGATAGACGCGTTTGCAGTAGCATCCGGGTCATCAAATACTTTCTGCTTCTGAGTAGACTGAGCGCCAAAGAACACAGAGTAATCTGTATTTTTGTAGTGACACAGTGGCAGGAAGCCCTGGTTAGACAGCTCAGCTTCACGACGGTCAGTGATACCCACTTCGGTAGGACACTTCTGGTCAGTATCGCCATCATCACTCTTGAAGATGTGCGTCGGCAGACCATCAACACGACCACCTTCGGCACCACGGATAGCAGTACACCAGGAGTTTTCAGAGAACGCACGCGTCAGGGTAGTACCCATCACATAAGACGCGTTCATCCAGCAGTAATCGTCGTGCTCAGTTGCTTTCGACATACCAGACTCGTCCAGATCAAACTCTTCAAAATTGAAGGCTTCAACTGGCTTAGACGCAGCGCCGTATGGTGTACGTGCAAGAACACGAGGCATAACCAGAGTGACAAAGCGTGAATCTTCGCTGTCACGGAAGCTGCGCCATTTAATGTATTCCTGAGATTCGAAAATACCGCCCAGATCACGTGGCTTAGACAGCTCAGTGAAATCGTCAAAACCGAACATGCCTGAACCAGCCGCTGAAATAAACGGACAGAAGCCAGCAGCAGCAACGTTAGACATATTGCTCAGCAGGTCGATATCTTCAGGGTGATTAGTGAACTCAAAGTCACCGATCATACAGCCGTATGGCTCACCACCAGCAGTACCGAATTCTTCTTCGTAGATTTTCTTGAAGATCTGGCTCTGATCGAACTCAACCGCTTTATCAAGGTCACGGAAAAGCTCACGCTTGCTCAGGTTAAGCATGCGGATTTTCAGAGTAGCGCCAGTTTCGCTGTTCATAACGAGGTGGTTCAGACCGCGCCATGAGCCTTCCAGCTTCTGGAATTTTTCGTCATGCAATACAGCGCTGAGCTGTTTTGACATCGCCTGATCAATCGCAGTAATTGCCTGCTTAATTGTATTGGTCAGGTTACGATCCCAGGTAACGGTACCTTTCAGAACCTGCTCGGTCAGGTTTGCCAGCAGGTCTTCAGTTTCTTCACGGCCAGTTTGCTTAGTGTAGGTAATTGCCTGTTCAAGCAGACTGACCGACTGTTCTTCCGCTTCTGCGCCTACCGCAGCTTCGACTTCAGTACTCATTACTCAGCTCCTTCTTTGCTTTCGCCAACACCCAGCTGCTGAGAAATCTCAGTGATGTTGTCAGTATTTTTCAGAATTTGTTCAAGAACCGTTTCCAGCTCTTCAGAGCGATCCGCTTTACTCAGCAGGTCACGCAGTTTGTTACGCGCGTCCAGAAGCTGCTTCAGAGGCTCAACCTGTTCTACGATAGCTTCTGGCGTAAAGTCGTCCATCTTACGGAAATCCAGATCCACAGCCATGGTGTTGCCATCGCCTGCCAGAGTGTTTTCAACCTGCAGGTTCAGCTTCGGATTAACTTTAGCCATCACTTCATTGAAGTTATCGCGATCAATCTGAACGAACTTACGCTCTTTCAGCGCTTTGCGGTTTTCAGCGTTATCACCTGAGTAGTCACCCATGACACCTGCAACAAACGGCAGTTCTTTTTTAACTTCAGCGCCATTCGTTTCAACATCATATGTGATGTGTACGCGAGGCTTACGCACGCGCTTCAGCTTATTGTGGATACTTTCGGACATGAGTAACTCCTTTTCCTTTGAGTAACGGTGTTTACCGTAATTCTGTTAATTCTTACCAGCTGGTCTCAGACTTTGGTTCAGGCTCAGCTTGCGGCGCAGGCGCGGCAGCCGGAGCAGCGGCTTCTTCGCTCGCCGCCGGTGCGGCAGGCGGCGCAACATAGGTCGACTCATCTGAGCCGTCCATTTTCACGCCTGTAAACTGCGAGAACAGACCGCGAGCATTGCTGTCTGGAATCAGCTCCATCATCAACTCGGCGACCGTCATCCGGCCCCAGCTGATCAGGCGCTCAAGACCCGGCGCCAGTGGTGTATGTGGTTCGTACTGACGGAAGTACTTAGCGACCTCTTCAAGGCGCTTAAGTGCTTCTTCGCGATTGGTAATCGGCCCTGTGGTTCCATTCACTAAACGCACAACCTGCCCTCCCTGTATGGCGCTGGCGTCTGCTGCGGCATCCTCAGCGGCTGCAGCACTTTCTTCGGCTTCTACAGCAGCGCTTGCAGCATCGGCTTCATCAAGCTTCGGCTTATAGATAAAACGGGTGGTACGTACGATTTCGGCAAGCAGTTCAGTGATTTTTGAACTTGGCGGTGCTTCAGCGCCGCACTTCTCACGCAAGGTCGAACTGATGTTTTTATAGAGTTCGGCACACTCTTCAAGTGTGGTTACAAAATTCTGGCAGGTAAGCAGGTCAGTGGCGGCTATCGTATCGGTAATTTCAGCCAGACTATAACCCAGTGACGCAATTCGCTCTGATTTCTTGTCGTCATCGTCAATCTTATCAGCGTCACGAGCCTGCAAATACTGATAGTAGCTGAATGCGCCTTTGTCACCGTAAACCGTGATTTCGATATTACGCAGCGGCGCCAGAAGAGTGCCTTCACCGCCATCACCATTAAGACCAGTCAGAGGCGCAACGCGCGTTTCAATACCGTCTTCATCAGGCAATGGATACACATCGTCCCAGAAGTTATCGATAAGCTGATTAATCACTGAGAGGCCATCACGCAGACCCGAGATACCATGGCTACGGACTAAGCTTTCGAGGTACCAGGACGCCACTTCCAGATCTTTTGAGGACTCTGTCAGGATCTTACTGGCAGTACGCTGCACAATATCCCAGGGGCCTGCCACATCCACTTCATCGTCACCACCGAACATGGCCGAGCGTTCAGCGGCGCGAGCGGCATTACGGGCGTCTTTAATGGTGTAGTAATCGGACGTTGGGGAGCGGTCTTCACGAATATCAATGCCCTGCGGAGTATCTTCATTAACAGGGGCGACGAGGCTTTCGATATCGACAACTTGACCAAATGGCATGGCAGAGTCCTTTCAATTTTGGTGTTTCTGGTCCAGTAGGAAAATGATACTACACCAGCCGTAGGGTGTTAACACCCATTAAATTATGACCACTGACCCGTCAGCATGTGGGTATATTCTTCCGGAGAGGGAAAACCAGATGCGACAAAAGATACCGACGGCGTATTTTCATTCGCACTCATTCCCCAAAGGCTGACACTGCCGGGCACGGGCTGCGTCATGCTATGCAGAGAACCAAATTCAGGATTGGCACCTCCCACAGAAACCTGGCTGCCCGAAGCGCTTACAAAGCAATGTCTCGTGCACGCAGGTATGGCGACATGACTCAGCTTTTCACAAAGGTCATCAACAGTCAGTTGCTCCTGAAGCCCGGATATGGCTACCTGTTGCAGCTCTGCAAACCAACCGTCGCCATCCGCCATCAACGCATACAGGTTTTCACCCTGAGCGAAAGGCACAGCAATCGACAAGGGGAAATAACGGCCAACGCTATCTACACTCGGCACCAGAATGCCAGCCCAGCGTTGCTGATCAACAACGCCGGCATCAAGACCAAAGCGCCAGACAGAACTGGTTAAGTAAAAGTCTAACCAGTCATCAGCAAGAATATTGCGTGAGCCTGCCACGACGCACTGCAGCCATTCATCCCAGACATCGATAAATGTCTGCGGTAGATTACGAACCAGAAAATCGCCGTGCGCGGGTAACTTACCGTAGATGCCGTAGTTCATAAAAATTCCTTACAGCGACTGTGGGCAACGGAAGTTACGAAGCAATGACAGGTCGAATGGATTTACATTCGTGCTCGCTGCCAGTCGATACTGCGCTTGATACCCAGACTCAGTAAACGTAATTACCTTTTCAGATTTATTTACGGTGGAGTGCAGCTGAGCATCATCAAGCATTCTCAGCAGCGACCAGTCACCATCGTACTGATCGTTGGACACCCGCTCTCCAAGGTCTTCGAACACAATACGAGAACGCCCACTTTCACCGGCGATCCAGTTCAGCGATTTTTCAATTCGAGGGCCATGAGAATAACTGATCCGATTCTCACCAATTTCCATCGTAAACAGACGGACATTAGAGTGGAGTTTCTCAGGCGTCGCACGGAAGTTAATCGCAGCAGCTTCACCTTCTGAGAACCAGGCGCGGCGAATATCGTCAGCACGTTGGAACTGGCGCAACGCTTCGCTGCTTAAGCCTAAAGAGAAACCACCATAACCTTTCTGCTTCCAGCGGTAGGTATCGACAAACGGAGACACATATTCATCGACGAATGCCTGCTGGATACCCCCCGGCTTGAAGAACTCATTAAATGCGACCACTGAGGCCTCTGACTGACGCCCTGCAACCAGTGGGTAGCGGTCGCCCAGCGTATTACGGAAAGTCTCATAGACCTGATAACGCCATACGGTATTAAGATGCACACCGGCTTTACCCATGACAGCGCCCCAGGTCTGATCGGCCAGTTTATTCAGCCAGTCGGCAGGTTGTTCAGGTGCGGTTGCCGCCAGGTTTTTAAGTTGCTGAATGGCGTCAGCACCGCCACCAGAGAAACGTTTTTTCGCCGCTTCAAAAGCCGCCGCATTTGAATCTGGAGCACCATCAATCTGACCGAGGTATTCAGCCAGTGCTCCGATCGCTTCAAGATAACCCGCAAACTTAGAAGGCGTGCCTTTCTCGGCCGCCAGCATGCGCTGGATATCACGGAAGCGAAGATCAACCAGCGTCGGGTCGTACACCATACCCGCCGCTTTTTCGACGAGACCGCCAGCAGCACCGGAGGCCGTAGGCATTTCAATTTCTGGCGTAAGAGTCGTGTTTTTTACAACCAGCTCTGTCACCTGAGAGAGTGGCGATGAAAGCTGATCTGCCAACTTAAGTAGGTGGGTGACAGACTGACTACCACCCGGTAAATTCGCGAGGCTGAATTTCTGGTAGAAGGCCTGCCAGCGGCGGGCATACTCAGTCAGGTATAACTTCTCGACATCGGCACTTAATTTCTCGAGATCCGCTTTGCTGTAATCTTCGCCACTGATATTACCGCCATAGATCCACTGATCCGCAGCGATCTGTTTCATCATTTCGGAGTCAGGGCCATACTCCGCCTGATCGTATCCTGCCTTAGTGAAAAGGAACGGCATCATAAATACCGGATCATTTTCACTTAAACCGAACACCTGCTGAGGATTGCCGCCGATCTCTCGATAGAGGTCAACTTCACGGGCGTTGTTGCCCATTTTCTGAAGTTGCGCAAACAGTCTTTGAGCAACCGGAATACGCTGTAAGTACTGGCGGGTGCGAGTAACGACATATTCATCAGGCTGGAGCTGTTCATCAAAGCCCAGTTCAATCAGGTGATCGAGGTGAGTCAGCAGCTGCGACTGCTTAGTCGCTTCACCGGGCAGGAGATCCTGCCAGCGAGTCTCTGCGTAAGCGCGAATCTGTTCATAATCGCGGTGCTCCTGATCAAACAGCATCAGATACACACGAAACACAGGTAAAAGCGCGCTATCGTCTGCGCCCAGCGCATTGAGGTGACGCTCGAGCATGTTAGCTACAGCCGGATAAAACACCTGATTAAGCTGCGTGTTGTACGCCTGATCTGCCGCTGCATCGACGCGGCCATCATACAGGCCAAGGTAACTGATGAAGGGGTGCTCTTCCTGATCGTAAACAAGGCTCGCCTGATAGAGCGGAGTCAGAAGTTCGAGTGCTTCTTCCGTTGTCGCCTGCTCCGGGCGAATGGTTTCACGTAATTGCAGATAATCACGATGCAGGCTATCAACCTCAGCCATGTATGCCCGGTTCTGCACCAGAGCACCAGTCCATAGAGCCGCACAGCCAATCAATAAACCGGTCAGGCCCGCAACCGCACCGCGGCGCATCCAGCGCAACAGGTTTTCAATCTTACGGTTTACACCAACAAGCTCTGATTCAGGGAAAATAACATCGCGGAAAAGGCGGGTAATAAAGAAACTCTTACCGCTGTTATGCTGTTGCTTGCCCATACTGCGTTCAAGACCAAAGTTAGCGCTCACTTGCGCCATCATGCGGTCAATCGGGCTACCTTCCTGTGTGGCGCTGGTAAAGTAGACACCACGCAACATAGGTACTGTGCTGTAATTATTCGGTGCAAACGTCTGCTGAATAAACCCATCAACGACGTTCGCCAGACTTTCAAGCGCTGGCGGGAAACCCTGAATCATGGCGCGCTTATCGGTATTACGCTCGTGCTGGACACGCCACAGCAGACGCTCGTTCAAGCGCTCCACCAGCTGATTAAACTCGTGACGGAAGCGGCTGATATCAGCACCCGTATTTTCACTCTCTTCCTGAGGGAAGCTCACACCCCAGACCTGCTCGCGCTCGGCCTGTGACAGGTTACCGAAAAATTCAGCAAAGCCAGCCACAAGGTCGCCTTTAGTAAAGGTCAGATAAACGGGGAAACGAATACCGAGTTCATCCTGCAATTCACTGATGCGGGCACGGATAATTTTTGCCTGCTGCTCACGCTGTTCTTTCGTCTGTACCATCAGATCCTGAAGACTGATAGCAATCAGAGCACCGTTAATAGGACGGCGACGACGATATTTTTTCAGCAGGGCGAGAAAAGCCTGCCAGGCATTATTGTCCACCACCCGATGACTGTCCTGGGTGGTGTACCGGCCTGCGGTATCAATCAGAACAGCGTCGTTAGTAAACCACCAGTCACAGTTACGAGTGCCACCGATGCCGCCCAGGGCTTGTTTACCATGGGTGTCAGCCAATGGAAATTCCAGCCCCGAATTCACCAGCGCGGTGGTTTTACCCGAGCCCGGCGGACCGATAATAATGTACCAGGGGAGCTGATAGAGGCTGAGTTTGCCCCGACGCGAACTGAAACGTGCCTTTTTGAGCGTGGCCAGAGCATCACGGAAGCGGGTTGCCATCTGTGCCAGCTCTTCCTGACTGCGCTCCTGATCGGGGTCAACAACGTCGTTGTCTTTCTGCTGAGATGACTCAATCTCGCCCAGCAATTCTTTATTCTGTCGACGTTCAACCAGCCATTGGCTGACATTCCAGGTCAGCCAGAACAACCAGAAAAATCCGATAATAATCGCCCGGGTCATCGGGCTAAGCGTCATATTATCTGCGCCGAACTTGATAAATTCAGCACCAAACCAGATCAGCAACGACAGAGCCGTGAGCCCGATAATTCCGACGACCCACTTATTTTGCAGAAACGCCAACAGCTTTTTCATGTGTTCTCCATGTACACAACGGGAGGCGCATCCTTACCCGATGGTCATTTTTATTCATTCAGCAGCTATCTCATCAAAGACAGCAAGACTAGGGCCTGTTAACACTAATTAAACAGGCCTGTTATCGGCTAAAACCCCCTCAGATAAGGCACTGAGAGTGTCGCCTAACGGGTTAAGCAAGCGAACAGTAACGCGATATGAGGGATTTTTAGCCATAACCCTTCGGGCTGAGGCCAGTTTTTCCCATTTACGTCGTCTTTGGTCATTCATTTAACCCGTTAATATCACTCCTCTTTCCTTGTTCTGAGAAAAACTGGCTCTCAGCAGGCACGCTTCACTTAGTGTTAACAGGCCCTAATAAAACCGCTTACCTTGTGGTGGTGATACCACCTCGGAATCTTTTGCAGGTGTACCGTCAACGCCGGATATCTCTGAGTAGATACTTTCAGCGACGGGAGTCGTCTCCTGATACATCCAATAACGGAAACCGGAATAGGTCAGCACGAGTAACGCCATCACAACACTGGCGATGACCCACAAAGGAATATAATTTTTCAGGTACTCGCTGGGCTTCACGGAACCTTCCCAGTGGGGCGACAACTCTGACTCCCACCCAGGGCGATGACTTTCAATGGTGTGATACAGGTTTTCGCGTATCTGTTCGAGCTGCTCGTTCCCCCGGGGCATAACGCGATATTTCCCCTGAAAACCCAGGCTCAGGCAGAGATAATAAAGTTCAAGCAGATCGAGGTGAGTCCCCGGCGTTTCCAGCAGCTTCTGCAGAATCAGGAAGGATTTTTCACCACCCGACGTTTCCTGATGAAACAGACTCAGAAGTGAATGTTGACTCCAGCCACTGCCCGCTCCCCATGGGGTATTCAACACCATTTCGTCAATGACAGAACATAACAGGTAACGCGCAGCGACGACGGTGTCACCGGAAATACCGGCATTTCTCGCGTTACGCTCAAAGCTCTTTATTTCTTCCGTCAGACGCTTATGCAAGTCAGGCACCTGATCGTGCTTCATGGTCGAACGCAGCTTGGTCACCAGAGTCAACAGCGTGGTTGCGCCTGTCACCAGCGGATTAAGCCCATGACGCACATCGATTTTTTCATTGCCCGCCATCGCTAGTTGAGGCGGTGCTGCCCGGCCCTGCCCTGCACCAGCAGAAGAACGCGCAGCGCCCGGCGTAGGAATCATGACCGTGCGGTCAGAAGCGCCCGGCTGTTGTCCATCATTGCCCATACATCAGCTCCTGATTGCCCAGAGTTCCATGATTAAGCCGGGATAATCGGCGCCAAGATGTACCGCGAAACCACCGGACTGCTGCATCGACTTCCACAGATCCCCGGTATTCTCAATTTCGAAATAAGTGAAACCGGCGTGGTACGGAATCTGTCGTGGCGCGACAGGCAGCGGGCGCGTTCTCAGACCCGGTAGCTGCGTCGTGATCAGCTCCCGAATAGTTTCGACCGGTGCAATTTTTGCCTGCGCAGGGAAGCGGCTACGTAACACTTCTGTTGGCATGTCCGCTTTAACCGCAACCACAAACGATGCAGTACGCGTCAATGATGGATCAGTGATCGGCGCCACATAAATACCGAACCTACGCTCGACCAGATCCAGAGAAATAGCTGACTGCTCAAGTACCATACTGAGCGACTGGCGCAGCGCCGAGAAAAGCCCAGCAAATGTCTGCTGCAAATCTGTGTGAATGTACAGGGGCATTTCCGGTGGACGTTTATCACTGGCAGTAAATGTCGACAGTTCGCCTGCCAGTTGCAACAGCTCGGTATAGAGTGTCAGAGGATGCAGAGTTGCTAACTGAGTCAGATGCTTCACCAACGGCTGCACGCGGTTAATGACCTGTAGCAGAAGGTAATCTGCAATTTCGGCAGAACCTGAACGTCCTGAATCGCTCAGGCGATGGCTCAAAGCTTCACCACGCTGACGCAGCAGGCCTGACACTTCTTCGATGTAACCTTTAATTTCACCACTGACCGAACAATCGAGCACGGGCGGTATAAATGTTTTATCGAGTTTTACCGGATTTCCCGGTAACCGTTCTGCGATGCGGGCAATGCCAATACAGGCGTAACCACCGAGGTCTTCTGAGCCCAGCTTAAAGCAAGTGGATAATTTACCGATCTGGATACGTGCCGACTGTCCTGATGCAGACGAGCTGTCACGCGCATCGAAGTTGTAAGTCTGGAAGCGTGCCTGTGGGAACTCTTCAGCATCACGAACGGATTCCTGAGCCCCAGGGCGACGCATAGGCACGCACAGGTAAACAATCTCATCCCGGGTATTTTCAGGAATCTCAATAATCGGAGGAAGTTCTTCCGCTTCAGGCGCCAGTATCGGCGTGCCGTCCGGGAAAATACCGCGGACTGAGGAAATAGAAACTTTGCCCAGTTCAAGCGCCTCGACATCGATCGTCAGCTCCTGAATACCCCAGTAATAACTACCTACGGCCCCGGTGCGAACATCAACAAGGCGCTCAACAAAACGATCCTGCTGCTGAAAATGCTGAGGGCGCAGGAACATTCCTTCCGACCAGATTACCTTGTTCTTTGAAGACATGAGTCATCCTTTCCGTGACTGCACAGACCGTACAGTGAATTCCGAATTCTGAATAGCGCGACCGTCAGAGTTGTGAAGAACGATCGCTGCGTAGTTTCTTGTGAGGCGTAGCAGCACTGTTGTCTTCTTCTATTTCAACAACGGCAATCTGATTTCCCTCGATACCGACCTGAACCACATTTTCGTTGTGTT
The DNA here is from genome assembly GCF_002297765.1 of Thalassolituus sp. UBA675. Lineage (NCBI taxonomy): Bacteria > Pseudomonadati > Pseudomonadota > Gammaproteobacteria > Oceanospirillales > Oceanospirillaceae > Thalassolituus > Thalassolituus sp. UBA675. Next base: position 101,254 of record NZ_DBNJ01000032.1, on the reverse strand, counting down.
CCAATACTGGAATGACCAGTAACGCCTCGGCGTCACGATATTGAATAAACTCAGCCATCAGCCCCAGATACTTAACTTCGGTCGCCAGCTCGATGGTTTCGATACGCTGCTCACCCGGGGTCAGTTCTTTCAGCACAATGGTATCGATCAGATCTTTACCCAGACGAGCCGGTGCGCCCTCGTACAGACTCAGGAAATCTTCCCGACTGAACTGACGATCATCAGCCAGCTTAAATACATGGATCACGACCGGTGACGGACGATCATCTGCATCCGGGTTGATCTGCGTGCCTGCCGTAAATTCGATAACGGCGCTGGTATCCATATTCAACGCTTTACGCGCCGACTGACACCCCGACATCATCGCCAGTACCAGCACCAGCGAAACCAGGTGCCATCCTTTCTTAAACTGCATTGTTTTTCCTAAAAGTAATCAGGTACGGTTAAGCGCCCGTGTATTTTTAAGCTCGGCCAACTGCTTTTCGTAGGCGCGGGCAAATTCTTCACCAAATAACTGGTTATACGTCGTCTCATAGTCCGACTTCAGAGCCTTGAAGTATTGCTCGAACGCGAGCCAGTTTTTCGCATCTTTATTACCCAGCAGCGAATCACGGGCATTAATGTGCTGCTTCAGGTTATCCGGGTCAAAATGTTTAAACATCGTATCGTACGCGGCATGCATGCCTTTCAGGACAGCCACCTGATGATCAGACAAGTCATCAAAGCTGTCACGCACCGCATCCTGAGGACGCATAAATGCAGACGCATCACGGCTGAACATCATCTTCAGAGCGTCTTCTGCGTTGGCAGAAAATTTCAGCGGGTTGTTATCCACAGTCTGAATCATGGTGTGCTGTACACGAAGTTCATTTTTGATCGCCGTACGGGCACGCAACAGATCAATCAGGCGGGTCACGGCCTCATTTACAATGCCAGAGACCTCGGGCATTAAGCTATCCAGCTGATCATCCGAGATATTATTCAGGCCCATAAGACTGGCCAGCTGTCGGACATCAACACTCGACGTGCCTGCACCAGACGCAGCCTGAGCTGATCCAGAACCAGGCTGACCAGCCCCGAACGCAGCCTGACCCTGACGGGAGGCTGCAGGTGTTGGTTCCGGGATCTGCGATTCAGGCACAGGAGGCACCTGCTGCGAATCAGGAAATGACGAAAACGCCGGTGGCGTAGTCTGTGGTTTCTCGGGAGACGCAGGTATCCCGAACAAACTATCAATATCATCAGCTCCGCCCGCAACCGCTTCAGATGCTGCAAACGGATTCGGCTCTGACGCGGGCGACGCTGACGCAAAAGAATCTGAAGCAAACGGGTCAGGAGTCTGAGAGTGCTGCGATTGAGGGGCCTGCTGCACAGGCGCCTCTGGCCGAGGAATTCTGATGTTCTGCTGTTCTACAGGGGCATGATCTGATGCTGATCCGCTTTTCCACCAATCGTCATTATCATCCCAACCGGACGACGACGGTGCAGGATCTGAAAAAGCCGGTTTATTTAACGCAGCGAGGGGATCATTGCCCGATGACGACGATCCAAACGACCCTCCGAATAAGGAATCATCCGATGACGATGAACCCCACGGGTCATCTTTAGCAGAGCCCACCGACTGAGACACGACAGCGCCCCAGTCCTGTTCTGGTTGTTTCGGTGTCTGAGCACCCGGCTCAAGCCAGGAATCTAACTGACTGGCACTGTTCGCCGACTGCTGCTTCGCGGCCGTTGCCGGGTTAAACGTCGTGCGATCTCCTTTATCAAGGAAATCTGCCGACCCTAAATCAGCCGGAATCGCGGGCTCAGCCGGAGGCGCCTTAAGAGTGACCTGCAACTGATACTCACCACAGATTAAAACATCGCCTGCGGCCAGAGGGTGCGGCTTACCGGGACCAAGAGGGTCCTGACTGTCATTCACAAATGTACCGTTGGTGCTGTGGTCCAGCAACGAAAAGCGACCATCAGCGAACACAACCTCAAGATGACGTGAAGAAAGAATGCGCTCGGTATCCGGCAATACCCAATCGTTGGAGTCGGCACGTCCGACTGAGCCACCCGCACTGCGGAAGACTTTCGTGTGATTGAGCATATTGGCGTGAGGCGGGCATTCGACGACCGTCAGAATCAAGTCCATTTCTTCACCGTAGGTTTCCTGTGGTTCAGCGGCAAAAAGAGAATAACCGCAGCGCAGACGAGCGGTCACAACAGACACCTGTCTTGAGCCGCGCGAGCAAGTCCTATAATATCGGCGCCACTTTCTGAGTTCAAGCAAACGGAAGGTCGGGCCAACGAGGAACCAGGGCTCGAAAAGGACGAAATACGTCAAGGGTATCGATACGACAGGCTCAATATGACCGATAACAGGGACGACAAGACACGTCTTGTCACCGGTGGAAAATCCACTGGAAACGCCAGCAATTCAGACCGCAAAGCAACCGGAAAGCCATCTGGCAAAGCTTCTGAAGGTCCTGCTAAAAACGACGACGCTACTGTATTAGCGGGCGGCTCAACACCGAACAAATCTCAGCGAAACCCGGACGCCACGCTGGTGACTTCGCAGACTCCCCTGTCGACGCCGACCAGCAGTCGCACTGGTAGCACCACCACTGGTGGTACTACGCCGCGCGTATCAGCCCTTAACAACAAAGTGATCAAAGGGCGTTTCGAGCTGGTTTCCATGCTCGGTGCTGGCGGTATGGGTGCGGTATATAAAGCACTCGACCGACGTAAAGTTGAAGCCAGTGACTCAGACCCTTATGTAGCCGTCAAACTGTTGAATGACGATTTCCGTCAACACCCGGATGCCTTTATTTCGCTGCAACGGGAGTCGCGCAAGTCACAGACGCTGGCTCACCCGAACATCGTAACCGTTTACGATTTTGACCGGGACCGCGACACCGTATTTATGACCATGGAGTTCCTCGAAGGCGCTCCACTCGATGAACTGTTACGGGAACATCCAAACGGCTTGCCGCCTGAGCAGGCCGAAAGTGCACTGCGTGATATTTCTAACGCACTGATTTACGCACACTCGCACAACATTATTCATTCCGACTTCAAGCCCGGAAATATCTACGTCACCAAGAACAAGGGCTCGAAGGTGTTCGACTTCGGTATCGCCCGCGCGGTATCCGAAGGCAGCGCAGCGCACGGTGCGGGAGAAAAAACCATTTTTGATGCGGGCACACTCGGAGCGCTGACTCCGGCTTACGCCAGCTACGAAATGCTCAAAGGCGCAGAGCCAGCGCAGTCTGATGACGTCTACGCCCTTGGCTGTGTGGCGTACGAACTGTATGCAGGCAAGCATCCTTTTAACAAAACCCCTGCAGATCAGGCGCTGACTAAAAAGCTCAAGCCTAAGCGCATTAAAGGCCTGACCCGTCGCCAGTGGAACGCCCTGTCAGGCGCACTGGAACTGAAGCGCGATCAGCGTACGGCAACGGTTGATGAGTTTTACAAACAGTTCTTCGGTAAAGCCCGCATGCTTATCTGGGCTCTGGCGGCATCGCTGACTGCTTTTGTCGTTGGTGGCGGTGTTTACTATCAACAGTATCAGGAACAGCTGATCGCTCAGGAACAGTTAAAAGTTCAGCTCGAAGAAGAACTCGCGCAGAAACTTGAAGATTCGGCCATCACCAACCAGACACAGAAAATCGAACAGCTGGTTCAGATTGCAGCCCTTACCCCTAAGTGGGATATGGAGCTGCGCCGTGAACTGCTGAACTATGAAAATCTGGTGTCGAATATCGATGGGCTGAATACCGATGAACTGAACGAAAGTGTTCGTCAGCGTGTTATTGCAGCCTACATAAAAGAAGCGAAGCAGCGCATCGCTGACAATAATCTCGAAAACGTTCTGAGTCTGTTGCAGTACGCCAGTCGCTGGGAAGCTCCCGCAGATCAGATCGAACTGCTGACCAATCAGGTACTGACCAATCAGGAAGCCGATCGCCTGAGACAAGAAAATGAACGTCTCGCCGCAGCGAAAAAAGAAGCCGACCTGCTTCGCCTGGAACAGGAAAAACGAGAGAAAGAACTCGAAGAAGCACGCCAGATCCGTATCCGTCAAGAAGTGGCTGCGCTCGAAAAATCCCTGCGCTGCCCGAACCAGATTGATGTCGCCGGTGACGTCGCCAGCCACCTGAAAGCACTTGAGTCGCTGGACCCGGGTCGCTCGGCTGACCTGCGTAATATCGTTGCTAACTCACTGACCAACTGCTTTAACAAACTTGCAGCCGTCAGCCCATTTGCCGCCGATACCATGCTGACCGAAGCCCGCGAACTGCTGCCATCGCAAGGCCAGCTCGATCCACTGGTTGTCGATTACTGCTCACACCTCGAGCCAGGGACCGGTGCTAAAGGTCGCCGTTACACCTGTGCAGATCCACTGCCACGTGACGCACTGGGGCCGACGATGGTGGTTGTGCCTGCTCCGGACGGTGGACGCCCGATCGCCATCAGCCAATACGAAATTACCTACGATGACGTCGCCGACTACTGCACTGTTTCACAGCTGTGTGATGCCGATAAATACGCGCGTAATTTTATGCCTATTCACAACATCAAAGTGGATTTTGCAGAGAATTTCGCAGGCTGGCTGAGTTCCGTTACCGGGCATTACTACCGTCTGCCGACGTATGATGAATGGTTAACTGCAGCGACCGCCGACGGCGCGGCTGAATTTCCGGAGCGTAACTGCTTCCTGAAATACGGAGCCATTGAGAAAGGTCTTGAGCTGCACAAAACCACCAACGGTAAGCAAAACTCCTTTGGTCTGGCATCGCATGTCGGTAACGTTCAGGAATGGGCATACCGCGATAACGAACTGGTCGCCGCCGGTGGCTCTCGCCAGACGCCTCTGAACGAATGTCGTTACAGCACAGTAACTGCTCACAACGGCACCGCTGACGAATTTACCGGCTTCCGCCTGGTACGTGAACTGGCACGTTAATCCTGCTTAATTGGCCGCCGGAGGGTTGATTACCCCAAGCGGCCAATCCATCCCGGTCCAGAGCACCAGAAGTGCTGTCCAACCAATAAGAAATGCCACACTGTACGGCAGCATCATGCTCATGATGGTACCGATGCCGATATCTTTGCGGTATTGCTGCGCGAACGCTAACACCACGCCAAAATACGGCATAAGTGGTGTAATTATATTTGTACTGCTGTCACCAATGCGGAAAGCCACCTGAGTGGTTTCCGGTGCAATGCCAACAAGCATCAGCATAGGAATAAATACCGGTGCTAACAGCGCCCATTTAGCGCCGCCACTTCCGACAAATAAATTAATGGTCGCTGCGATAAGGATAAAAGCCACCAGCATAACGGGAGCTGGGGCGTTCAATTCTGTCAGCAGTTCTGCACCATGAATTGCGAAAATAATCCCCAGATTACTCCAGGCGAAGTAGGCAACAAACTGTGCCGCAAAGAACATCAAGACAAGGTAACCGGCCATGGTCGCCATGCTCGCCTCCATCGCGTCAACCAACTTATGCGACTGACGCCAGGTACCGCTGAAGCGACCATAAATATACCCACATAAAAGTGCATAAATTGAGATAACAACCACAATGCCTTTCATAAAGGGCGAAGAAATAATGGCCATACCCTGACGCAACCAGGCATTCTCTCCCGCTAACCCACTGGCACAGATAAGAGCAAATATCAGAGTAAAAATCGCAACGGCTTTCAGCCCGCGGCTCTGATTAATTTCTTCCGGATGGTGTTTACTTTCTTCGGTGAAAACCTGTTCTTGCGGATTCTCTTTTGCAGCTACCTCGTCGTTATCTTCAACCGTTATTGAAACCAGTCGCGGTTCGACCCAGCGTGCTGTTACCAGGGTGGCCAACGCACTGACCAGAAAAACAGAAGCGACCATAAACCAGTAATTGGCGGCAATATTTACCTCGCCCCCCGGCTCAACCAGTCTCACCGCTTCGGTGCTGATACCGGCTAATACAGCATCAAATGGCCCGAGCAACAGATTGGCACTGTAGCCACCAGAGACGCCCGCAAAGGCAGCTGCAATACCGGCCAGGGGATGACGACCGGCACTTTTAAATACCAGTGCAGCGAGAGGGATAAGAACAACATAGCCTGCGTCAGCGGCAAGGCTCGACATAACGCCTGCGAAGACCACCAGAAACGTCAGTAAGGCCCCTCTCGCACCACGAACGATCGAAGACAGTAGAACAGCAATAAGACCACTGCGCTCTGCAACTCCCAGCCCCAACATGGCAATCAGTACGGTTCCTACCGGGGCAAACCCAGTGAAATTCGATACGGTCTTAGTGAGAATTTTCGCTGCCCCTTCGGCAGAGAGCAGGTTCATCGCTGTCAGTTGTTCACCATTAACAGGATGTACGGCTGATAAGCCGAGAGCAGATGCCAGCCCTGAAATCAGCAGTACCAGTCCGCACAGCCAGATAAACAACAGCGTAGGATGAGGCAGGCGGTTCCCTGCATGTTCAATACGGGAGAGAAGGCGTTCAGTAACAGAGGTCATAGGCATTTCCGGCGACAGGTGTCATCAGAATGCCTGAATATCAGCAGGGTTCAAGCTACAGGGCTTTGGTAGCAGACACTGCCGGACTAATCCGGCAATGCCAGAGGGCTGTCAGACCAGCCCCATCTCATTCAGCATCACATCATAACCTTCCTGATAGTTGCTGAATTTAAACTCGTAGCCCAGCTCACGCAGTCGTTTGTTAGAACAACGACGGTTAGCGCGGCGTGATACTTCACCCACGTCGCTGTCCGGGTCGACCTCACCGATACGATCCTTCATCCATTCGAGGACATCGAACAGAGTGGCTGGCTCGTTATCAGTGGCGAGATAGCAGTCATCGAGTGATTCGCCGTTCAGGGCGCGATTAATCAGAAATTTGAGTACTCCCAAACAATCATCACGGTGAATGCGGTTGGTCCATACAGCGGGTTCAGGGTCACAGTAACCACCCTGACGCGCCTGCTGAATCATGCGTTCACGGCCCGGACCGTAAATACCAGTGAAGCGTACGACAGTGCCGCCGAATGCCGAATCGAGCAGTACTTTCTCGGCCGCCAGCATTTCTTTGCCGGCAAAGCTGGATGGCGTAGTTTCGGAGTTTTCGTCGACCCACTCACCATCCATCTGGTGATATACCGAAGAGCTGGAAACAAAGAAAACACGCTTAGGCGTCTGCCCTTTCAGCTTCTTAAGAATATTCTTCAGGCCTTTCACATAGTAGGCGTGATAGCCTTCTTTCGAAAAAACCGGCGCTGCCACGCTGTATACGACAATATCAATGTTGTCTGGCAGGTCGGTCAGGGTGCTGGCATCTGACACGTCAGCACTGATCACCTGAACCCCTTCCCCAACGGGCTTGTCCGAACGGCGGACGCCAGTCACGTCATGCCCTTCCCGGGCGAGGTCCTGTGCCAGATGGCCGCCGATATCTCCGGTGCCCACAACCAAAATAGAAGCCATGCCTTTCCTCCACTATTTCAGGCATTTTGTACCGCATCTAGGCGGTACCTTACGTTTTATTTTATTACGGTCTTTCGCTGACGTAATGGATAGGTAGAATAAATCAGATAAGCCACCTTCATTCAAGGTAACAATCATGACCCTGACCGAACTCCGCTATATCGTCACTGTTGCACAGGAACGACATTTTGGCCGAGCCGCTGAAAAATGTTACGTCAGCCAACCGACGCTCAGCGTAGCGATAAAAAAGCTGGAAAGCGAGTTAGAGGTCGCCATTTTTGAGCGCAGCAAAAATTCCGTCACCGTTACCCCGTTAGGTGAGCGTATTGTGGCCCAGGCTCAACGTGTTTTAGAGGAGTCCCGGGCCATTAAAGATATCGCCAGCTCGGGCAAAAATCAGCTGTCGACGCCACTGCGCCTCGGCGCCATTTTCACCATCGGGCCCTATCTGTTTCCTCATCTGGTTCCGCAGATACACAGTGCCGCGCCGGGCATGCCGCTCTACCTGGAAGAAAACTACACCGGTGTCTTACGTAAGCAGCTTAGAGAAGGCGAGTTGGACGCCATCGTGATTGCGCTGCCTTTTACTGAACCCGACGTCGTGACCCGACCTCTGTACGAAGAGAAGTTCGTCGTCGTCATGCCCAAAGAACATGAGCTGACGAAGCAGAAAGATATCGACCCTGAGCAACTGATCGACCTCGACCTGCTCATGTTGGGCGAAGGTCACTGCTTCCGCGATCAGGTGTTTGAACACTGCCCCGCATTGCACCGCAAACAGCACAGCCGGGTGGGTAGCGTCCTCGAAGGCAGCTCACTGGAAACACTCAAACACATGGTCGCCACCGGCCTCGGTGTGACTGTGCTCCCTGAGTCCGCTCTCGGAAATATGGACGAAAACCTGCTGGCCACGCGTCCGTTCCGTGAGCCGGCGCCGTTTCGGACGGTGGCTCTTGCCTGGCGCGCCAGTTTCCCTCGAGGCAATGCCATCGACCTTCTGATTGAAAACGCCCAGCTGTGCTGGTCTAAGAAGTAACCTGATGGCGAACTCCGGTAAGCTAACGGATCTGAAAGGCGTCGGGCCAAAACTGGCAGAGCAGCTGGGTAAACTGAATATCCACTCTCTCACTGACCTCGCCTTTCACCTGCCTTTCCGCTACGAAGACCGGAGTAAAATCACCCCCATTGCTGGCCTGATGCCTATGCGGCCCGCGGTTATTCAGGGAGAGGTGAAGGGCTCGAGCGTGGTGTTTGGCAAGCGTCGCAGCCTGCTGGTTAAGCTTCAGGATCAGAGTGGACTGATCAATCTGCGCTTTTTTCATTTTAATGCGGCGCAAAAAAATCAGATGAGCAAAGGCACTCTGCTGCGCTGCTATGGAGAACCCCGTCGAGGAGCCAGCGGGCTCGAGCTATACCACCCTGAATACCAACGCATCGAAGACGGTCTGGATACGCCGCTCGAAGCGTCTCTTACTCCTATTTATCCGGCCACCGATGGTATTACTCAGCAGCGCCTGCGCCTGCTTCACGAACAGATGATTGAGCTGTTGAAGCAGGATGAGGTGGCTCTTCCTGATCTGCTCCCCGAACAGTGGTGCGCGCAATGGCGCCTCCCGGGCCTGCGCGAAGCACTCCTGTTTCTTCATAACCCGCCCGCAAACACGGACCTGTTACAGCTGGAGTCAGGCAGCCACCCCGCACACAAGCGCTTAATTCTGGAAGAACTGCTGGCGCACCAGTTATCTCTGTTTAAACTGCGTGCTCAGGTACAGGCCGATAAAGCACCCGCCATCCTGAGTGACCATACGTTGCGAAGCGCACTACTGGAGAAACTGCCGTTCACACCAACCGGTGCCCAGCAACGCGTCACCGATGAAATCACTGAAGATCTCAAGCAACCCTATCCGATGCTGCGCCTGGTCCAGGGCGATGTTGGTTCTGGTAAAACCTTAGTTGCGGCGCTCGCTGCCTGTGATCTGCTTCAACAAGGTTATCAGGTTGCGTTAATGGCACCGACCGAGATCCTTGCCGAGCAACACCTGCGTAATCTGGCGGGTTGGTTTGAACCGCTTGGCATTCGCATGGGCTGGCTTGCCGGCAAAGTTAAAGGAAAAGCCCGGGAACAATCCTTATATGAAATCGCCAGTGGCGAAGCGCAACTGGTCGTAGGGACTCATGCGTTATTTCAGGAGGACGTGCATTTTTCGAAGCTCGGTCTGGTCATCATCGATGAACAACACCGCTTTGGTGTTCATCAACGCCTGTCACTCAAGGAGAAAGGTGAACGCGCAGGGCTTGCTCCGCATCAGCTGATCATGACGGCAACGCCCATACCACGAACTCTGGCCATGAGTGCATACGCCGATCTCGATACCTCAGTGATTGACGAACTGCCTCCGGGGCGTAGCCCGATTACCACGGTTGCCATCAGCGATCAGCGACGCCCGGAAATCATTCAGCGCGTACAGGAAGCCTGCTCTCAGGGCGCGCAGGCCTATTGGGTCTGCACCCTGATCGAAGAAAGCGAAGCCCTGCAGTGTCAGGCAGCAGAGAATACCTTTGAAGAACTCCAGAAAGCGCTTCCGGGGCTGCGCGTCGGTCTGGTTCACGGACGCATGAAGGCCGCTGAAAAAGCAGACATCATGGCTGCCTTTAAAGATCATCAGCTGGATCTTCTCGTCGCAACCACCGTCATCGAAGTCGGCGTCGATGTGCCAAATTCGAGCCTGATGATCATTGAAAACCCAGAGCGCCTGGGCCTGGCCCAGCTGCATCAGCTGCGGGGGCGGGTTGGTCGTGGCAGCGCAAAGAGTCATTGCGTCCTGCTCTACAAATCACCCCTGTCATTGACCAGCAAACAACGCCTGCAGGTCATGCGCGATAGCCAGGATGGCTTTTACATTGCCGAACAGGATCTCGAGATCCGCGGCCCCGGTGAATTACTGGGCACGCGCCAGACCGGGCTGCAGATGCTCAGAATTGCCGACCTGCAACGCGATGCCGACCTTCTGCCTCAGGTACAGGAAATGGCCAATGATCTCTGGTACCAACACCCAGCCACCGTTGAACCCCTGATTAAACGTTGGCTTGGGGACGCCGAACGCTTCGCTAACGTCTGACCCCGAACAAAGAAATATCTCCAATTTAGTCCCAATCAACCACATTTTTCAGGATCTCTACTATATTTTCTGAAAGAACGAATTCCGGGGCGAAAACATGTCAGCCATTCCAGCCGTCGTACAGAAAATCCTTGAAGACTGGCGAATCCCCTACTCCGCCGCTGATGACAAGGAGTTGTTTGAAATCATGCAAAGTAATCCGCCCGCATCCTACTCTTCCAAGGTTGCTTATAATGTGTTCCTGAAAGATGAGCTGGGGCAGGTGCAGGTTCTGGTACCGGGCGACCGGATGCTTGATCTCACCCAATTGTCACATGCCTTTGGCAGGCAGTTCACCGCTCTGTCTGTGGACGAGCTTGATCTGCTCAAGGCCCGCTACAAAATTGACCAGTTTCCGGCGATACCGCAGATCACCGAAATGGAAACCATGATTGATCAGGCGCTGCTGCGCGAGCAGGAGCTGTTCGTATACTCTGGCGAAGAAGGCAAAAATTGGCTCAAGATTCCGATGTCGGAATTCCGCGCGCTAACGACCAGCTCGCATGTCGGCAACTACAGCACGCCTTTGCGTCCTGACCGCCCGGGACAGGGCAGCGATCAGGATCTTGATGATGTCCATTCGGCCATCCGTCAGTTTACGCCGCTCAGAATCAAACAGCGCCTCGAAGAAACCCTGGACCTCCCGCCTCTACCCGAAGTCGCGCGCAAGATTATCGAACTGAGGGTCGACCCGGAAGCCGACAGCAAATCACTGGCCACGACCATTGAGGTTGATCCAGGCATGTCGGCTCAGGTACTGAGTTGGGCGCGCTCTCCGTACTACGGCACACGTGGCGAGATCAAAAGTGTTGAAGAAGCGGTGATCCGCGTGCTCGGTTTTGATCTGGTGATCAACCTAGCACTCGGGCTGGCGCTGGGCCGGTCTCTGGCTGTGCCTAAAGAAGGGCCGCACGGTTACACCCCATTCTGGAAGCAGGCAGTGATGACCGCAGCACTGTGCGGCGAACTGGTACGTAAAATAGAGCCAGCAGGTCGCCCATCACAGGGCATGGCCTACCTGAGCGGTCTGCTGCATAACTTCGGATTTCTGATTCTGGCGCAGGTGTTTCCGCCCCAGTTTTCGCTGATCAACCGCCACATTGAGGCAAACCCGCACATTAACCGTTTCTACATTGAAAACTACTTACTCGGCATGAGCCGTGAGCAGTGCGCCGCTGCCTTGATGATGCAGTGGCAGATGCCCGGTGAACTGGTTGCTTCGCTGCGTCAGATGCACAACGCCGATTACGATGGCGACTATTCAGGCTATGCGAACCTGCTCTTCGTTGCCGTGCGTCTGCTGCGTGAACGTGGTGTGGGTGACGGACCGTCAGAAGTCATTCCAGAGCAGGTATATGCTCGTCTGGGGCTGTCCGCTGAAGACGCGGCTGAAGTGGCAGATACTCTGGTTGAGAATCAGGACAGCTTCGCTGACCTTATCAGCATTCTGAATCACTGAGGCTTTACTTAAATCAGCCCATTACCTGAAAGCCAGACTTTCACTGGATGAGACCAGGCTCAGCAAGCTCAGGCGGGGCAGGATCTGGTAACGCAGCAAAGGCTTCGGTCAGCCAACGCTGCATTACCGGGTCATTCCACAGTCGGATCAGGGCATCTATTTCTGCATTACTCACCCGGCGATACGCGTACAGCATAAAATTCAGTACAGCGTCCCGTGTATCAGCTTCATATCCTTGAGAGAGCTCAAGCTCCAGAGTATCTGACACGGATGCCTGTACGCGAATCAACCATTCTGCCATCCGCGTTGCCGATACGAAACGTTCAACCCTTTGCACCCGGGAAACGGCCGGAGGATACGTAGCTAGCCTTTGCATGTAACGTTCGTATTCTGGCGTTCCCTGTTCCTGAAGCGCAGTGTCTTCCATCAAACGTCCTCGCGCCATGAGAGAATCATCAACGATCTCCAGTAAGCCGGCGACCTCTTCGTCCGTGAATGATTCGAGTAGCTGAGTAAACGATGTCTGCAGAGCTGCAGGCGACCAGGGCAGAAGCTGACGTAAGCGGTCACGCTTCTCGCTGTCGCTCAGTTCAGTCAACTGCGCTTCGGCTAACTGCCGGACCTGTGTCGATATACCGGACACACCGCTACCAGAAATAATACGCTCAGGCGCACTCCCATCAGCAGCATAGGCAAGACCCGCCGAAGTCAACGAGGCAGCGAGTACAACAACGAACGTCGCAACTAAACACGTCAGAAAACGATAGAGAGAAAGCCGCTTCATTTGTCGTCGTTGCTATTCGTCGCAGAGAGACTCAGGTCGTTATAGCGCTCGTGATTCAGAACCCCTTCGGTCTTAGCAATCACAACCGAGACCATGGTGTCGCCAGTCACATTCACTGCGGTACGCAACATATCTAACAGGCGGTCGACGCCGATAATTAATGCAATCCCTTCTACCGGTAAACCGACCTGCTGCAGAACCATCGACAGGGTAATCAACCCAACACCCGGTACACCTGCGGTGCCGATGGAGGCCAGAGTGGCGGTGGCAATCACCAACAGGTAGTCACCCATGCTCAGATCAAGGCCAAACGCCTGAGCAATAAACACAGTCGCTACGCCCTGCATAATGGCCGTACCGTCCATATTAATGGTGGCGCCCAGCGGTAGCACAAAAGATGCAGCACGGGTACCGACACCGAGATTCTGCTCAGCGTTCTTGATGGTAACCGGCAAGGTGGCACTGCTTGATGCCGTACTGAAGGCGAAAATCTGCACCGGCCACATTTTCTTGAGGAAGGTTACCGGAGAGACCCCGGCGAACATACGGAGCATAGCGGAGTAGACAACAATACCGTGCACCAGCAGCACCGCGACCACGGTAAACATGTAGGCCAACAGTTCCTGCACTGGCCCCAGCCCTTTGGAGGCAAACAGGCTGAACAGCAAAGCAAACACACCGTAAGGCGCAAGATTCATCAGCATGGTGACGAGCGTCATCAGAATCTCGTTCCAGTCGCTGAATTGCTTACCGATACGCTCACCCGGCACACCTGAGCGACCAATAGCGAGACCAACCAGAATCGCGAACACGATCACCTGCAGCATATTGCCCTCGGCCATTGCCAGGAACGGATTCGTTGGGAATATATTCGCCAGAACATCGATAAGAGGTACCGCCTCAGGGGCCTTAAATTCCGCCTCCACCGACATATCGATTCCGACGCCGGGATTCACGATATTGGCCAGCGTCATGGCCGCAGAAATCGCAATGGCGGTCGTCACAAGGTACAGAAACACCGTCTTCAGACTCATTCGTCCGAGGCTGCTCTGATCGCTCAGATGACAAACGCCGCAGACCAGAGAAACAAACACAAGCGGTACAACGAGGACTTTCAGGCTGGAGACAAAGATTTTACCGATCAAAGCAAACAGACCGGATGCCAGCAGATCATCCAGCACATAGCGCACGCTGTCATTGAGGTCTGGCATGGCCAGGAGGTTGAACGTGATAGTGCCGAGTACGATGGCGAGCGCCATGGCCAGAAGAATTCGGGTTGTCAGCGTCACGGTACAGCCTCCTTTTTATTCTGGTTATTTCTCACTGATCGATTTGGCCCTGATGACAGGGCCCGATTTTTAGGTCTGAATCAGGGTTTCAGGTATTTGCTGATGCCCTGAAACCACATCACTTTGGACAGGTCGCCACTGATCTTAATGTCTTTTTCCTGAATGCCGCGCATAAACGCATTACGGTCTTTCGAGGTAAGCACTTTCAGACCGGTGTGTGCATCTTTGAAGCTGATCGTGAATGCAGGATTGCTGTGAGCCTTACCTTTACTGGAAATGCTTTCATCTTTAACAACAAACTGACGGACGGCTTTGCCATCGTCGGTCTGTAACTGAAACGCCATGTCCTGCCCTGCCAGTTGCTCCCGGAACTTAGGGTTCTTTTTGGCTGCTTTTTTCATCAGTTTGGACAGTACCCAAAGCAACATGCGGAATTTAAACAAGGGAGTCTCCTCAGCTGTCAGCGCCCGTTAGTCGTCGGGCGTACTTTGATCATCGTCATTAGCAAATACCGCGGTACCTGCTAGCGACGGCATAATATTGAGCAGGCCATTATGCCCCAGACGGCGCATATGGTGTCGGTTTCTTTCGGGAATTCTCTCAGGGAATCTGATCTGTGTTAAGGCTTCTTCGATATCATGCTCACGGATAATATGCAGCATCGGAAACGGAGAGCGGTTGGTGAAGTGACTCATGTCGTCTGCGTCTTCACCCTCAAACACATACTGTGGATGGAAGGTCGCCAGCTGCAGCAGCCCTTCATACCCCATCTGCACCAGCAGATCATCGCAGATCAGAGTCCAGTTCCAGTACTCATCAAAATCACGATACAGGTTCGGTACAACAAACAACGCGGTGGGTAGATCAGAGGGCAATGAATCAGCCACCTCTTGCAGCAGAGTCATAAACTCAGCGGTTGCCGTGTAATCATCAGAGGCTGGGGAAACTTCAATCCGGAGGGTGTCCATCACTGGACTGGCGAAGGGGCAAAGCCCTTCACCGACCACCAGCCGGCTGACCCACTCACGGGTCAGTTCAGCGGCGGCGGTAACATCAGGAACGCCGCTTATTGGACGGATTCCTTCAGCGCTTTACCTGGCTTAAATGCAGGAACCTTAGCGGCTGCAATGGTGATTGGCTCACCAGTCTGTGGGTTTTTACCCTGGCGCTCAGCGCGGTCACGTACTTCAAAAGTACCGAAACCGATCAGAGTCACAGATTCGCCTTCGCTCAGAGACTTAGCAATCTGGTCTGTAAAAGCAGTAACAACCTCTGCTGCTTTTTCTTTGCTCAGGTCTGCTTTTTCAGCGATGGCCGCAGCCAGTTCTGGTTTACGCATAGTAATATCCTTGTTTCTGTTGTCAGTATTGATCTGTTAAAGACCAATGATGTTACAGAGAATCAGGGCATGATTGCCGGCAATTCTTTGTTGAGTGCTACTTTATTCGCTACTTTTGCTCCGGTCAAAGCGTATCCGAGCAGATCACCTGCTTCATTGCGGTATTCTGCCTGAACGTCATTGCCTTCCTGTTCAACCATCCAACGACCTGACGCATCACCACCCGGTGGCGGAGATACTACCACAGGACACGCTGGCGTCTTCACAGTGACAGGCATAACACCGTAGCTGACTTCAGTCGGTGTGCCGGTCAGTGTCTTCGCCAGAGCACGGGCAGAAGCCATCAACGGCAGTACGTAGAGCAGCACGCGGCCTTCAACTTCAGCACAGTCACCCAGAGTGTAAACATCATCAGCACTGGTTTTCAGGTGACGGTCTGCAACGATACCGTGGTTCACTTTGATACCCGCATCGCCTGCCAGCTGAGTGCGAGGACGAAGACCAATCGCTGAAACCACGACATCGGCACGAATTTCATCACCGTTGTCCAGAGTTGCGACAACACCGTCGCCATCACGTTCAATACGGCTCACCAGAGGGCCAAGGTGGAATTTAACACCGATGCCTTCCAGACCGGCCTGTACTGCGTTGGCCGCTGATTCAGGCAGCAGAGTCGGGAACACCTGATCACACGGAGCCACGATTTCACACTCATAACCACCAGCAGTCATATCATTGGCAAACTCACAACCAATGAGACCTGCGCCCATGATCAGAACGCGCTTCTTACCTTCGGCTGCGGTACGGAATTTGGCGTAGTCTTCGAGATCATTGATCGAGAACACCAGATCTTCAGCACCACCTTCGATACGTGGACCCACCGCTTCTGCACCCCAGGCCAGAACCAGCTTGCTGTATTCAACCGTTTCATCACCCAGGCTGATGGTATGAGCATCGATATCGATCGCGGTCACCACAGTATTGGTACGGATCGTCATGTTCAGCTGTTCGGCCATACCCGCAGCAGTGTTCATCGCCAGTTCATCTGCGGTTTTATTCTTGCCGTAACCTGTCGACAGCATCGGCTTGGAGTAGCTACGGCCGTCGTCTCCAGTGATCATCAGCAAAGGCTGATCAGCAGCAAGTTTACGAAGTTCTTTTGCCAGGTTATATCCGGCCAGGCCTGAGCCAATAATTACGATAGGAGCAGATGAATTACTCATAGAAGGGTCCGTTAAGTTGTCAGATAAGGAAGGTCTGCAGAAACGCAGGGGGGGGCTACCGGGAACCGGTAGCCCGGATAATCAGATTTCTACCATCTCAAAATCTTCTTTACCTACGCCACAGTCTGGGCAGATAAAATCGTCAGGCACATCTTCCCAACGGGTACCCGGAGCGATGCCTTCTTCTGGCGCGCCTTCCGCTTCATCGTAAATCCAGCCACATACAACACATTGCCACTTCTTCATGCCAATAACCTATGATTCGGTGAGTTTTTAAAGGTCGCTAAAAGTACTTATCAAGCTCGCTAAAAGCAACGGTCAATTCCGGGCATTTTTTGACCAACAGTCTGGTCTGACTTGCCTGACCGCACGATTTAGCGCATTCTCCGCGCCATGAAGCACTCTTCTGACCTCGCTGTCATTATTCATCCTGCGCGCCCCGACTGGTCGACCCGACTCAACGTCGCTCCTCAGGCATTACCACCATTCTGGCGATCCTGGTTACTGGAGCGTGGCTCCCTTACCGCCCGCCTGAGCAGCCTTGCGCCCGGCCGTTTCAGCGTCGACTGTCAGCAGGAGGGCATTGGCTACCCGACGCCAGCGGAACAGAAAGAACTCGGTTTATCCGCCAATCAGCGTGTCTGGTTCCGCGAGGTGCTGCTCAAACTGGATGGTACTTCGGTTGTTCATGCGCGCACGGCAGTACCGGCGGCGGCTCTGACTGGCCGCCTGGCAAGACTGCGCCAACTGGGCAATCGCTCTCTAGGCTCCTTTCTCTTCAGCCAGCCGGATATGCGTCGGACTTTCGTCCGTGTCTCTCGCTGCAAAGCCAATACGGCCGGGTTAGAATGGGCGCGTCGATCTGTCTTTACCCTCGGAGGCAGTTCGCTGATGGTTACTGAGGCATTCAGCCCCTTATTGACCGATTTCGATCAAACAAAGAGAACAAACTGAGGTTCCTGTGCTGACAGCCCGACTGGATTCTTTTTGGCCGCAGTGGCGTGCCTGGATTGCCATTACCCGCTTGGATAAGCCGGTTGGATCTTATCTGCTGCTATGGCCAACCTTCTGGGCATTGTGGACGGCAGCCGAAGGAATGCCATCACTCAGTAATCTCATTATTTTTACGGCCGGCGTATTTCTGATGCGCTCTGCCGGTTGCGTGATCAATGATTATGCTGATCGCGAAGTCGACGGTCACGTTAAGCGTACCAATGACCGTCCGTTAGCCACTGGGGCCCTGTCAGCAAAGGCGGCACTGGTTGGTTTTGCGCTTCTCTGCGCCCTATCGTTCGGTCTGGTGCTTCTGACCAACAGCATGACGGTATGGCTTTCTTTCGGCGGCGTCGCTCTCGCTGCCATCTACCCCTTTATGAAGCGTCACACGCACTTACCCCAGCTCTTTCTGGGGGCAGCATTTTCCTGGGCGATTCCTATGGCGTTTGCCGCAGAGTCGGAAACTCTGCCCGCTTACCTCTGGCTTTTTTACGCGGCCAACCTGTGCTGGACCGTGGCTTACGACACCTTCTATGCCATGGTCGATCGTGATGACGACCTGAAGATTGGCGTAAAATCGACTGCGATTCTGTTTGGCGAGCTCGATTTACAGATGATCGGGCTTCTCCAGGCCATGAGTGTCGCATTTCTGTTTTTTGCAGGGCAGCAGTTTGGCTTTGGCTGGGTCTACTAC
This sequence comes from Thalassolituus sp. UBA675, assembly GCF_002297765.1. NCBI lineage: Bacteria > Pseudomonadati > Pseudomonadota > Gammaproteobacteria > Oceanospirillales > Oceanospirillaceae > Thalassolituus > Thalassolituus sp. UBA675. The sequence goes on along the minus strand of NZ_DBNJ01000032.1, from coordinate 82,835 downwards.
CTCAGTCTCGTGATCGGCGCCACCTTTCTGGGGTGGCAGATCTGGAACGCCCGGAGCCGCAATCGCGAAGACTGCTTCCGGGTATTCCGTCAATCGCATTGGTTCGGAGCCATTGTCTGGCTCGGAATTGTCGGCCACTACCTGCTGAGTGCCTCCTGAGCAACTTAGTATCCGGATCTTTTCTGACTCTGGGGCTATTTACGAAGAGTGAATAGCCCCTTGTCACATACCTGTAACATCCCGCCTGTGTAATACGACGGTAATGATAACTAATCTGTGACCGGACTATGACTAACGCTGGAAAACGCGTACTCATCGTTGACGATGAAGCACCCATCCGTGAAATGATCGCTGTAGCGCTTGAAATGGCTGGCTACGAATGCCTCGAAGCCGAAAATGTTCAGGACGCTCACTCTCTTGTAGTGGACCTACGCCCGGATATGATCCTGCTTGACTGGATGCTGCCGGGTGTCAGTGGCATTGAGTTCGCTCGTCGCCTGAAACGCGAAGAAGCAACAGCTGAGCTGCCGATTATCATGCTTACAGCAAAGGGTGAAGAAGAAAATAAAGTTCAGGGCCTCGAGAGCGGTGCTGACGACTACATCACCAAGCCATTCTCTCCACGCGAACTGGTTGCTCGTCTGAAGGCCGTATTGCGCCGGGCAACCCCACCGGGCGTCGAGGAAACCATCGAAGTTAATGGCCTGATTCTAGACCCCGTATGCCACCGAGTGATGGCCCACGACAAAGCGGTTGATGTGGGCCCTACCGAGTACCGACTACTGCAATTTTTTATGACACACCAGGAGCGTGCTTACTCGCGCTCTCAACTTCTGGATCAGGTCTGGGGTGGCAACGTTTATGTCGAAGAACGCACGGTGGATGTGCATATCCGTCGTCTTCGCAAGGCGCTGGGCCAGTCGCATGAGCAGCTGATTCAGACAGTTCGCGGTACCGGTTACCGCTTTTCAACCAAAGCGTCCTGATCATGCCGGGCTGGCGTCAGGAGCTTAAACGGCTCCTGCTTCTGCTAGCCGTTGGCCTGAGCGGGCTCTGGTGGAGCCCCTGGCCGTTCCTGCCTCTGGCAGTAATCAGTCTGCTGATTCTGTTCTGGCATCTACGTCAGGCCATCCGCATGAAGCACTGGTTGACCCGTTACGAATCTCAGGAAGCTCCGGCCACCAGCGGTATCTGGCAGGATCTCATCAAACTCAGCTTGCGCCCAACCAAGCGTAGCCAACGCTATCGCCATAAATTACAGGCGCTGTTTGATCGGCTTCAGGATTCCACCTCCGCTCTGCAGGAAGGCATCATCATGGTGGATCGCCATGGCAATCTTGAATGGTGGAACCGCTCTGCAGGAAAGATGCTGGGACTGCGTGACCCGATCGATATCAACCAGCCCATCACCAACCTGATACGTGCACCTGAGTTCACGGCCTATTTCTCGAGGGGCGAGTTCGATACCCCACTGGAGCTGAACTCACCGATTGCCAAAGACATGTGCCTGTCTCTGAATATTACGCCGTTCGGCCGCAACGAGCGCCTGATTGTCGCTCATGACGTCAGCCGTCTGCGGCAGCTCGAGCAAATGCGCAAAGACTTCGTCGGTAACGTCAGCCATGAACTGAGAACGCCCCTTACGGTCATTCAGGGTTACCTTGAAACCTTTGAAGATATTATCCCAGAGCGGGCCCGGCGCATGCTGACACAGATGCAGGAGCAGGCTTCACGAATGGATTCATTAGTGCGCGACCTGCTCGCCTTGTCGCGCCTTGAGAATGGGGCACACGACCCCAGGACGAGTGTTGATGTCCTCACACTGCTGGAGCAGATCACAGAAGAAGCTATCGCGGTGTCCGCAGGACAACACGACATACGCCTGAACATAGAAAGCGACGACAGCCTCAGCGGCTATGAGCACGAGTTACGCAGTGCGTTCACCAACATTATCATTAATGCAGTGAAATACACTCCCTCCGGGGGTTCCATCCATATTCGCTGGTATCGGGACGGGGAGAGTCTGTGCCTGGAAGTGAAAGACTCGGGTATCGGCATTGAAGAACATCACCTCCCGCGCCTGACCGAGCGATTTTATCGCGCCGATCCAAGCCGCAGTAAAAACACCGGAGGCACGGGGTTAGGTCTCGCGATCGTAAAACATGTGCTACTACGCCACGCTGGCAACCTGCTGGTCACCAGCGACTACGGGAAAGGAAGCTGCTTTACCGCCTGCTTCGAAGCGCCTGTTCACCTTCCGGCATCAGCGGACTTTCGCAATGAAACGCGAAAGCACGGCTAATTTATCTTCGTCGTCATCCACAAACCGGATAAGCATCTGAATTGTCTCGGCTTCTGGGTGCGGCTCCTGAGCCTGCATCATGCGGACATAGCCATTGATACGCGCCACATCGCCTGAATCCTGATCAACAATATCGGCAACCGCAGGTTCCAACAGCGCAGGCAGGGCGCCATCTCTGCGGAATACGCCGATCATTTCCTGCAGATTAATGTCCTTCAGTACCAACTTGGCAGAGCTACCCGAACCGAAACGAACACTCGCTACCCCCCTTGCCTTGGACTTAGGCTTAGAAGCCGGGGCAGCTTCTGGAGAGGAGGAACCTCCCATAAGTACGCTCGCACCGCCCATATCCTGAGCTACCGGTTTGCCCGCACCTTTACCACCAGAGGCATCGCCACCAGCAGGTTTACCCATCAGAACATCTGCTGATTGCTGTCCGGGCATTCCCTTGAACGCAGGTCCCTCACCCGGCTTCACGCCAAGATGCTTGGCAACAACTTTAGAAACCTTGGCGACGAAATTTTCCCGTGTGAAAGGCTTGCCGATGTAGTCCGAAACTCCAGACTGCACAGCCTTAACGACGTGATCACGATCACCACGACTGGTGATCATCATAAAAGGGGTTTTCTTGTAACGCTCATCAGATCTCATCCACTCGAGAACCTCGATGCCCGACATCTCAGGCATCTCCCAGTCACACAGGACGAGATTAATTTCACGTTGATTCATCACAGTCACGGCCTTACGACCATCGACCGCTTCATTAATCTCACAGCCGGGATAGGTATCCCTGACTGCTTTTTTTACCAGGTCGCGGACGAACGCTGCGTCATCAACGACCAGAACCCTCAGTTTCATCGTGCGTCAGCCTTGGAGTAACGTCTTCTGTTAACTCAGCATAGCTGCTTTTGCCAGAATCGCTGCCAAAGGGCATACGTTCCAGTCGCATCAGAGTCGCTCCAATCACGGCTGCAGGCATAATAAACAGGTTAACCACGGGCACAGTCAGCAGAAGCGCCACCAGCAAGCCAAACCCCATTACCGTCCATAAATCCTCAGCCAATCTCTCACGAACTTCTGCAAACGGCTTAGCATGGTTATCAAACGAAAGATCCATGTACTGAATCGCCATCATCCAGCCGCCAAACCAGAACCACAAGGGAGGAGCGACAAGCTGCCCGATACCGGGAATCCAGCCAAGTAGAAAAATACCGAGATAACGCGGCAGGTAGTACCCCACTTTAGTCAGTTCCCGCCCGAGGGTACGGATCGTCATTGCCGGAATGGATTCATCCGGAATCGAGTGCCCCTGCAAAGTTTCAACACGCTCAGCCAACAGGCCATTCAGCGGCCCCGCAATAATCATCAGGACGGCACTGAAGAAGTACACCAGTGACAACACCAGAAAGATGACGACCAGCGGCATCAGTATCCAATACAGAAAAGATAGCCATCCGGGTAACAGGTCAACCAACTGACCAATCCAGGCATCCAGCTGGCTGATGCCCCAGACGCTGGCGAAACCCATCACAATGATGTTCAGGAGTAATGGAAAAGCAACATAACGACGCAGCCCGGGGGTTTTTAAGTTCTGAAAACCACGCCAGACATACTGCATACCGGTGAAAGGATTACCGCTCATGATTCCCTCGTGCATCTACGAAAAGCCTTTTATACAATCCTCGCCCTTTGTTGACCACCCAGGAGTGCCGGACATGACCCCGGAACGCTACGACCGCATCCGTAAAACCCTTGAGATGCGCCAGCCGGACCTTACCGTCATTACGGACGAAGTGTATAAACCTCATAATCTGGCAGCCATAGCGCGCACCTGCGATGCCGTCGGTATTCCTAAGATTCACTGCGTTTGGCCACGTGATCGTTACCGCCTGAAAACAGCGGCAACCGCCGGCTCATCCGACTGGATTGAAGTTCAGACTCACGCCGATATCGAAACCGGGATTCGTGAGTTACAGGACAACGGCGTAAAAGTCGTAGCAGCCCATCTTACCGATCGCGCTATTGACTACCGCGACTATGACTTTACCCAGCCGACGGCCCTACTCATGGGCACTGAAAAGGAAGGCGTCAGCGATGCGGCTTCTGACATGGCCGACGAGCACCTGATTATTCCGATGCGCGGCATGGTGCAATCGTTCAATGTTTCCGTGGCCGCAGCCATCATTCTCAATGAAGCTCATTACCAGCGTCAGGCCGCCGGCATGTATGACTCACAGCGCCTGCCAGATGAATGGTTTGACCGCCTGTTGTTCGAATGGTGCCAACCCAAGATTGCGCGCCTGTGTCGGGAAAATAATCTCAGCTATCCTGAGTTACGGGAAGATGGAGAGTTGGCAGACCCGCAAGGTTTTTCTGATCTGTACAATGCGCATAGGGCAGCCAAAAAGAAGGGGTGAAAGCCCTGACTTGAACAGATTGTTACAAAACAAAAAGTGCAACAAAGCGTACAGATCAGTAATATCGAACAATAGTGTTACTCAGCGTTTCTGAGTCAAAGTAACACTGTAAGTTATTCGCCCACCTATTTGTGCGATATATCTCACAAGCAGGTGGGAGATTTAGGCATAACACTGCCTTAACCTCCGCGCCTCCCTCCCCAGAAAAACCTAACTCATTGTTTTAAAAAGATTTTTCAAAAACCACTGGCATTCGACGACATAGTCTGTCGCAATAGTCACGTAACATGAACTCACAGTTTTGCTATCTTTAATTCCGCAGGACGCAAGGCGCTGATGGGATCAGCAAGCAGGACGCAGGATTCGGCAGGATCGCCGGGCAGGATGCGCAAGGACGATACAGGAAGCGAAGGATTATTGTGGCCAGGAGGCCAACCAGGACGGTAGAGAGGATCTCGCTCAAGGACGATATACCAGGAAGGTATAGGGTGCTGTGGCGGTGAGGACAGGATGTCCTGGCCGCCCATTTAGCTCCCGGCCCATCGTAATGGCATCCCCCCATTTTCAGTTACCCCAAGCTAGTTACTTCAAGCACTCTCACGACCGATACTCTTGGATAACACGTTATGCGTTCAGTAACCCTGAAGTCAGCTTAGTAACAGCATTTTTCCACTCATTAATTCCGCCTCTGGAACACCGGCCATATAGTGACACATATATCACTTAAAGCTCGTCAAATTTCCATCAACGACAGTACAAAAGGCAACCATCAGCATACTCACTGTTGTGGTGCTTACCCGATGCTGTGCCATCCTGTATCTGTACAAAGATCACACCGGAAGAACAGTATGCCATCACCATCACTTAAGCTACGCCTCGGGCAGCTTCTTCTGAACCGACGCGCAATTACTCGTAAGCAGTTGGATGATGCACTTCAATACCAGAAAGAACACGCAGGAGCCAAACTCGGTGAAGCACTGATCGCTCTGGGCGCTATTGATGAAGGGTTACTCAAGCGCGTACTGCGCCAGCAGCGCTGGTTGCGCCCGTGCGCCACCTGCTTTGCACTTCTTTCACCTATGTCAGTGACCTACGCCTACGATCCCGAAGAGCACATGCTTTCTGCTCAGGACGAAGCTGCAACCTACTGGTACCTGCAGGGAGAAGAACAGCAAAGCTACAACGAGTCAGAACAGGCTATGCGAATTCTTTCGACCGCGTACGATCTGTACAAAGGTGAACCACAAGCCGGTGAATGGCGCTACAGTCTGAGTGAGACAGATAACAGCGAGGGCTATCAGGTCGAAGTGAAGGTTTTTTTCTGAGAGCCGAACAATCCGGAAAACAGAATGCTGGAAAAGAAAAAAGCCCGTACATCCGTACGGGCTTTTTTGTATGGTGCCGGCACCAAGAGTCGAACTCGGGACCTACTGATTACAAGTCAGTTGCTCTACCAACTGAGCTATACCGGCTAAGTGGGCGGGAATATTACTGATCAGCCCGGGGGTCGTCAACCATTTTTCGAAAAGAATTTACTATTTTTCAATAAGTTAACAACACCCACTCAGGGACAGGCTAAGCAGCACGAAAAACGGTCCAAAATCGTAATAAAAATGTCACAATACATCCCCCTGAAATGAATACACTAGGTGCCGACATGAACGCCGGATTTATCCTCGTTGCCGACGATGAACCAGCCATCTGCGAAATGATCTGTACCGGTCTTGAGCTTGCGGGATACAAAACCCGGAAAGCTGCCAATGGCCAGATAGCCCTCCAGATGATCATCAACGAACAACCGGATCTTGTAGTACTGGATTGGATGATGCCGATGATGAGCGGACCGGAGCTGACAGCCCGGCTGAAGCGCGAAGAACGCACAAAAGACATCCCTGTCATTCTGCTTACGGCGCGCGCCGAAGAAGATGACAAAATCAAAGGGCTGGAGTGCGGTGCTGACGACTATATTACTAAGCCGTTTTCACCCAGAGAGCTGAATGCGCGTATTAAGGCGGTTCTCCGTCGCAGCCAAACCACATCGTCTGAAGCGCTGACCGTTCTCGATATGACGTGCCACCCAGATGAGCAGCAATGCCGTATCAAGGGTGAACTGGTATCGCTCGGCCCGAAAGAATACAAGCTACTCGAATTCTTTATGCGCCACCCGAACCGGGTGTTTTCCCGCGAACAACTGCTCGACAAGGTCTGGGGCGGCAACGTCTACATCGATGAACGCACCGTTGATGTTCATATCCGGCGTTTACGCAAAGCGATTTCTATCGATAACCACGAACGTCTGATTCAAACAGTCAGGGGAAGTGGGTATCGTTTTTCTCCCGATCAGTAAGGTGAGGTAACGCAGGTTTGTATCAGGATGCACTGCAGCGAGAGCTGTTTCGGGTTGGCATTATAGTGCTTGCAGGTTTCGCTGCCGGCTGGTCAGTCGGATATTCCCTGTATGGCTTACTGATCGGATTGGTCGTTTCACAGATCATCAGTATCCGCCACGCGGCCACTATTTTTAAATGGAGTTATCGCCAGGGCCCGGCCCCACAGGACAGCGGATTGATAGGTTACTCTGCCGACCGCATCATCCGACGAGAAAAGACACTTAAAGATCGCCTGCTGAATCAGGCGAAAATGCTGCAACGCTATAATCAGGGGATTGAAGCACTGAAAGATGGTGTCGTTGTACTCGACAGCGCCGGCCACATTACGACATTCAACAGCGCAGCAACGCGTATGCTGTACCTGCGTAAAGATGATAATGGTCAGCACATAACTCATCTTATCCGCACCCCTCAATTTGTCCGCTATTTCCGCAGCAGCGACTTCAGCGAGCCTCTGCAGTTCGATCTCAGAAATGTCAGTCTGCAGGTTCAGATCACTGAATTTGGTATCGATCAGAAAATCATGCTCGTCAGAGATGTCACTGAACGCAAACGCGTAGAAACCATGCGCCAGGACTTTATTGCCGATGTCTCCCATGAATTGCGCACACCACTAACCGTCATTAATGGTTATCTGGAAATGCTCTCTGATATGGATACGCCAGCTCCACTGTCTAAAGCACTGGCACAAATGGATAGCCAGGCGAACCGTATGACAAATCTGGTAAACGACCTTATTCAGCTATCCAAACTGGAAAGTGCGAGCAGGGAGCGGGATGGTGTGTCCTTTGACCTGACAGCGCTGTGCCATCAGGTTGCCGGAGAAATGAAAGGCTACTCAGGCGATGCTGAAGTCAGAATTAACACCGAGCGCAGCCTGATTGTCGATGGCTTCAAAGAAGAGATGCATTCTGCTCTGACCAACCTTGTCACTAACGCGATTAAATATGGTGATGGAAAACAAGTGGATATCGACATTGCCCCAAGTGATCGCGGTATCGAGGTTGCCGTGACAGACCAGGGGCCAGGTATTCCACCGGAACACCTGTCTCGGGTAACCGAGCGTTTCTATCGTGTGGATGAGTCGCGGGAGTCTACCGTTGGGGGCTCAGGCCTCGGGCTGTCGATTGTTAAACACGCACTGGAACATCACGATGCCGAGCTTAAAATTGAATCGGCGCTGGGGCAAGGTAGTACCTTTTCTTTTGTGATCCCGTCTTTTCGAAGAGAAAACAACGCCTGAATGCTCTTCTCGCACATCCGGATCGTCAGAATTCAGGACGTTAATCTTTTATTAATAAAGGAGTCAGGTTCTTTTCAGTGTTCCTCCGTATCGTAGTGGCTTCACCTAGGAGGAACAAAAATGTCCATAATTAAGTACGCCGTTGTCGCAAGTTCTTTACTGATGCCTGCTGCCGTATTGGCGGGTAATTATTCTTCATCCGAAACTGTGTCTGATAAGGTGATCGCTGAACAGCGCGAACGCCTTGCGGAAAACACCCAGGGTCAGGGTTTTGGACCTCAATCGCCACGCGATATCGATCAGGTTTCGGGCGAGAACAGCAACATGTTCCAGCCAGCCCCTGCACATACTCAAATGAATCTTTGCAATATTCACTTCCACGTTGGTGCCGAACACAAAGGCGGAGAGTTCACGACTTATGCCGGAAATGGTAATGGTCAGGGCGCTGATACAGGTTATCTGTACGACGGCAAACTGACTAAAAAACAGCTTAAACCGTTTAAAGGAGAAGTCTGTGCAGCAAAAGGCAGAAACCTGGTTCCGGGGGATACCATCGAGGTGCACTTCGTACATACCACCGCTCAGATTCAACCAGGCCCGACACTTGGCGCCTGTCTGTCAGACAACATCATGAACCCTCAACTGCGCGTCGAAGCCCAGGTGATTGTTCTGGCCAATGACGATGACGCCCTCGACTTTGGTGAGATGGCAAACGTTGAACAGGTAAACGGCTATTACCAGGCGCCAAATATTCCATCCGATACGGGTACACCGGTCCAGTACGCAGGATCAACAACAGGCCCGTCATACAATGAAAAAGGCTCCCCGTTGCAGGTGAGCTGGAGCGTGCGCCCGGAAGTCGCTGTCGTTGATATTGAAACAGTGGCCGACTGGTGTGAAGAAAATGAATTCAATGAAGATCACGCTCACGGTGTACGCAATCTTGTACTGAACCCACAGCTACTGTCTGAAATACACTGACCAGACACACGGGTTAACAAAGAACCCTAAGCAGCACCCTAGCAGCGATGGATACTACCGGCTGGCAGTCGTCAGCCGGTAACCATTTCCGCGCAGTGTTTCAATAATCAGCGCATCAGTAAAAGCGAGCTTATGGCGAACCCTGCTGATGTATACATCCACAATATTAGTCATCGGATCTTTCTCTGATTGCCATACCCGCTGAAGAATTCTCTCGCGGCTCAGTACTTTGCCCCTATTCTCAACAAAGAACTCCAACAGGTCATACTCCAGCCGGGTTAACGATAGTTCGACCCCTGCATGCCGGACAATACGTTCATCGCGATAGAGTATTAACGGCCCACACTGAAGCGTTTCTTCAATGTGTTGATTTGAGGGCACTGCGCGTCGTGTCATCGCCTGGATACGCGCTAACAATTCTTCGAAGTCGAACGGTTTACAGAGGTAATCATCGGCGCCCTGACGCAGTCCATCCACCCGGTCACTGACGTCGTCCATCGCCGTCAGCAACAGCACCATAGGCGGCGAAGGCAGTCGCTTAATACTCTGTATCAATACCAGGCTGTCCACATCACCGAACATACGATCCAGAACTGCTACGACAGGACGCTCACTGCTTATGGTCACGATCAGGTTGTGAACGTCACTTTCCGATATGACGTCATACCCTTCAGACTCCAGTCCTCGCTGCAGAAAGCTGAGCAATGGCAGTTCATCATCCGCAATCAGAATCTTCATTCTGCGGCCTGCCTTGGTAGAACGACGGTAAACACTGATCCTTGCCCCTGTTCTGATTCTGCATAGATTTCACCCTCATGCGCTTCTACCAGGGTGCGAGCAATTGATAAACCCAGACCGGCGCCATCTGTCCGTGGCTTAAAGCGTACGAAGCGCTCAAAAATATACTGTAAGTCGGCAGGTGAGATTCCATCGCCATGGTCGCGGACACTAATCATTACCTGATCCTCTGTCGCTTTGAGTGATATTTCGACAGGGTCATCCGGATCAGAATAACGAGTCGCATTATCTATCAGGATGGTCATAACCTGACGTAGCCTCTGCTCGTCAGCGCGTATAACAATGCGTGATTTCTCAGCGTCTGCGGTATTTAATCGGAAAGATCGCAATGGCATTTTTCTCTGCCACTGCTCCACTTGGTGTTCAAGAATATCAACGACCTGGAGATCATCAGGAAATAACCGTAATTGGTTAATTTCAGCACGAGCCAGCAGTAGCAGATCATCGACCAGGACGCTCAGGCCAACAACCTGATCAAGTACTGTCTGTAATGCAGCTCTGTAGTCTCTGGTATCCGCATGATTCTGACGCAAGGTTACCTGCGCCTCTCCACGAATAATGGTCAACGGTGTTCTGAGTTCATGCGATATATCCGCAATAAACTGCTTACGTCTGGTATCAATCAGAGTGAGCTGTCTATTAGCCTCGGTCAGTTCTGATGTACGCTGGTCTACCTCATACTGAAGCTGATCACGCATCGTTTCTGCCTGCTTCTCATGCTCAGCCATCTGGCCTGCTAGCTGATTGAGAGACTGAACGAGTGAGTGAAACTCCTGATCAAGGTTTTCTGGTAAACGGAAGTTATAGTTCCCGGACGCAATGACCTGAGTACCACTCCCTATCACAGTCAGGGGCTGATAAAGCTGATTAAACAGCCACACACACCCGAAGACAATAAAGGGGCCAACCAGTACGCAAAGAATGATACTGAACCATACGATAGCTGAGTTTAACGCTTCGATACGAGCATTCGTCGCAGAAACTACTTTACTCTGGCGTGATACAGCCGCATTAATTGCTTCGCGGAATTTATTATCAATAGTGAACTCCAGCAAGCGCTGGACACGCTCCTGCTGACTGAGCGGAGTTGTATCGTTCATGGCAATAACCGCATTGAACTCGTCAATAATTTCAGCGATTAAAAATTGCAATTCGTCAGTATCTTCAACACTTCCCTGAGTAATGTCGGGACCAAGCTCATTTCTCTGACGCACTTCAAGGTCCCGGATGACCATTAATGACTGCTCAATGAGAGCCTGTTTATTGCGTACTTCGGCCTGGTTGGCATTGCGTCCAAAGATCAGTTCATCGGTGAGTTGTTTAAACAAGCGGTAGGAGATACTCGACAGCATCTGATGTTCAGAAAGCAAGGATTGTGCAGTGGCACTCTGACGAAGATTTTCCTTGGTTATGTATGCAGAAACGGCAACACCACTTAGCGCAACGAAAAGAACAGCTGCTGAAATAAAACCGAAGAGGAACAACTTTCTTTTATACATGCCAGGCTCCCGGCGCCCTTATTTAGCAATTATCATAAAAGAAAAAAGGCGCCACCGAAACAACCGGAGGCGCCCTCACGTCTTACGAGATTAGTTAAACAGAATCAGAATACGAACTGAGCACGCGCACGGAATTCCTGCCCTTCATCAGAGGTAGCATCACCTTCAGCCACAGAGTACGACATCCCCAGACGAACGTTGTTGTTTGCATAGTAATTCAGACCAATACCGATTTCAGAGGCCTCGGTAGCCCCAAGCTCAGTATCTGAGTAGTTACCATCCCCCTGAGTAGCACGGACCACAACCTCGTAGGCGCCCTTGCTACTGGCAGGCTTGATACGCTTAAACTTACCAGCTTTGTATGGACGGGTCTCGCCGGTCAATACGTAACCGACCTGAACGTAGGAGCCCGCAAGATCGTCTGCATCATCGATACTACGCTGCATATATTCAGCTTGCGCATGTAGTGGACCAAAAACGCCAGCAAGTTCCAAGCCCGCAGTTAAGGTGTCTTCACCCTGGTTGTGACTACCAAGGCCAACGTGGACCAGTCCGCCATCAATATCGGCAGCGTAAGCCACACGAGCGGCCAGAAACATTTCGCTGGCTTCCGTTTTATCTTCACCATCTTCAAACAAGCCTACGCCATAATGCAGACCATCAATATCGCCTTTCACCTGGATGCCAGCAAGACGACCAACAGAGTATGCCTCGGTCACGGCGCTACGCTCAAGGAAAGTATTATCATTGGAAGAGGTGTAGTCTTCCAGGCTGAACTCAACCCGTTGATGACCGACAGAAATCTTAGCTGGCTTACCAAAACCTTCGTAAGTGATGTATAGGTCTTCCACAGTACCACCGGAATCTTCCCGTGCACCGTCATCGGTTTCTGACGCCTGATCAATATTGAACTGCGACTTGAGACTCCAGTCACCCACTGTACTTTTCACGTATATACGAGCACGACGAACATGGATGTCAGACTCGTCTGTTTCACCATTCTTTTTCGCCAGATTGTAGTCCCACTGCAAGCGTCCTCCCGTCTGGAATTTAATTTCTTTTTCCTGAGCCATCAGGCCGCCGCCGACTTTTATAATCAGATCATCTTTTTCATCTGCCTGAGCAAAACCTGCCGCGCAAGCGATAGCGATAAAGAGTGCTGTTTTTTTCATGCTTCTCATCCAGAGTTAGTTATGTGCAAGATGGTCTTGCTTAATAGTTACTGCAACGCACTGTGTTACAGGATGATGTCTACTCTATGGCACTTTTATTACAGCAATATGACAAATCAGTCATATTTGTGAAATCAAACTGTCATATTCAGAGAAAGCCATGCAGGAGCAAACAAGATATTGCGCTGCTTAGTATAGGCCAGTTTCAGGAAAGCAAAGGGAAAGTTCGCGCCTCAGGGGAGGTTGAGGCGCAAAAAGCGGGGGATCAGATCAATCTTCTTTCTGAGCGGTTTCTTCCATTTCTGTGAGAGAGCTGTGACGAACGTCTGTGCCACTCACAAGGTAGATAACCTGTTCAGAGATGTTGCGTGCATGGTCACCGATACGCTCAATAGCACGAAGAATCCAGAGGATATTGATCGCCTGGCCAATAGAGCGTGGGTCTTCCATCATGTAGGTGATCAGCTCACGCAACGCAGAAGCGTATTGCTTGTCGACCAGCTTATCGGTACGCACCACCTCAATCGCACCTTCAACGTCGTGACGGGCGAAGGCATCCAGAGCGCCAGAAATCATTTTCACCACTTCTTCACCCATGTAACGGATGGCTTGCTGGCAGAATTGTGGGTTCTTCGAGTCTTTTACTTCCAGCGTGTGAATTGCAATTTTACTTGCCTCATCACCGATACGCTCAAGGTCGCGAACCACACGTGACACAGCCAGAACCATACGCAGGTCTGACGCGGCTGGTTGACGACGAACCAGAATCTGAGTGCACTCGTTATCAATTGCGACTTCTGCTTTATCAACGTCATCTTCACGGCGGATAACATCATCGGCTAATTGAGTATCACCTGAACAGATCGCCTGAACCGCATGGTTTACCTGGCGCTCGACCAGTCCGCCCATGCTCATCATGTGGTTACGGATCGCTTCCAGATCGGCATTAAACTGACCAGAAATATGCTGGTTAAAATTCATTTCCATCGTACTGCTCCTTAGCCAAAGCGGCCGGTGATATAGGCTTCAGTCAACTGATGCTCAGGCGTTGTAAATACCTTATCTGTTGCATTCACTTCGATCAACTGGCCCAGGTGGAAGTACGCAGTGCGCTGTGACACACGGGCAGCCTGCTGCATCGAGTGAGTAACGATCGCGATCGTATAGTTCTCACGCAGCTCGTCGATCAGTTCTTCAATTTTAGCAGTTGCAATCGGGTCCAGTGCAGAACACGGCTCATCCATCAGAATCACTTCAGGATCAACCGCAATGGTACGCGCAATGCAAAGACGCTGCTGCTGACCGCCAGAAAGACCGGTGCCCGGTGCATGCAGACGATCTTTCACTTCATTCCAGAGGCCCGCACGCTGCAGACTTTTTTCAACGATTTCGTCCAGTTCAACACGTGACGATGCGAGACCATGAATACGCGGGCCATAAGCGATGTTGTCGTAAATCGACTTAGGGAAAGGGTTAGGCTTCTGGAAAACCATGCCTACCGTCGCGCGGAGTGGCACCACATCGACGCGTGGATCGTAGATGTTATCGCCATCCAGCAGGATTTCACCCGTGACATTACAGATGTCGATGGTGTCATTCATGCGGTTGAGGCAGCGCAGAAAGGTTGATTTACCACAACCTGAAGGGCCGATTAAGGCGATCACTTCATTCTGGCGAATATCCAGACTGACGTTGTAAATGGCCTGCTTCTCACCGTAAAACACACAGACGTCGCGAGCGCGAAGTTTCGCACCTTCGCTGAGAGGAGAGCCGACCGTTTCGTGATTTTCAATAATACTCATAACGTTATCCGATAATTTCTGTTTCAGGCCTGTTACCAGCGACGCTCAAGACGACGACGAAGCATAACGGCGGCAGTGTTCATAATGATCAGGAAGCCCAGCAGAACCATAATGGCGCCCGATGTACGTTCTGTGAAAGCGCGCTCAGGACTGTCTGACCACAGGAAAATCTGCACTGGCAATACGGTGGATGGGTCATTGATGAAGCCAGGAACATCCACGACAAAGGCAATCATACCGATCATCAGCAGAGGCGCCGTTTCACCCAGTGCTTGCGCCATACCGATAATGGTACCGGTCAGCATGCCCGGCATGGCCAGCGGCAGTACATGATGGAACACGGTCTGCATCTTGGATGCCCCCAGACCAAGCGCCGCTTCACGAATAGAAGGAGGTACCGCTTTAATGGCTGCACGACCAGAAATAATAATCGTCGGCAGTGTCATCAGTGTCAGAACGAGACCACCTACCAACGGCGTTGAACGTGACACACCAAAGATATTAATAAAGATGGCCAGGCCTAGCAGGCCGAAGGTGATCGATGGCACCGCCGCGAGGTTATTAATGTTGATTTCAACAATCTCTGTCAGGCGATTTTTAGGGGCGAACTCTTCCAGATAAATCGCTGCGGCCACACCGATCGGAAAAGACAGCAGGAAGGTCACGAGCAGAGTCAGCAGGGTACCGGTAATTGCACCACGAATACCCGCCAGCTCAGGCTCACGGGAATCCCCGTTCACGAAGAACGTGGTATTAAACTGAGTTTTAAGCGCATCACTTTCGATCCAGCCGGTAATCCACTCGAGCTGTTTTTCACTCAGGCGGACGCTACCGCTGTCATTACCGTACTCGTGCTTAAACCATTGGTCGACATCGTCATCGACGAGCAGGTCCACCGTCACGGTTTTACCGATAATAGAAGGGTCTTCAAGAACCTGACTCTGAATCTGCCAGCCGGCACCAGAAGAAATCAGGCTGAACAGGCTACGTGCTTCTGAACGACCTTTTGGCTGAACGTCATTTTTAAAATGACGCTTAATCAGGCCGTCGTAGTTCGCACTCATGATGTCACTCTCGGATGAATCCGGGGTGATATCCAGGTAATCCCCATCGATCTCGATAGTGGTAGTCAGTACTGTCTGCGAGAAGGCCGATGTGCCTTTTGAAAAAATATCGCCAAACAGGACTACCAGACACAGCAGACCAAATAATACAGAGGCCATGCCGTACAGGCGGAAGCGAGTTTCAGCCGCACGGCGGCGACGCATACTGGCTTCGACTTTCTGACGCGTTGTCATGGTTGAATCAGTCATATTGTTCCCGGTACTTCTGTACGATCTTAATAGCTACAAAGTTCAGCACCAACGTCACAATAAAGAGCACGAGGCCCAGCGCGAAGGCAGCAAGTGTTTTCGGCGAATCAAACTCCTGGTCACCGACCAGCAGGGTCACGATCTGCACCGTCACGGTGGTGACACTGTCGAGCGGATTCGCAGTCAGGTTTGCCGCCAGGCCCGCGGCCATCGCAACAATCATGGTTTCACCAATCGCACGCGAAACGGCCAGCATCACAGCACCGACAATACCTGGCAGAGCAGCCGGTATAACGACCTGACGTACTGTTTCGCTGCGGGTCGCACCGAGGCCATAGCTACCGTCACGCAGTGACTGAGGTACGGCGTTGATCACGTCATCTGACAGCGATGACACGAAAGGAATGATCATAATGCCCATGACCAGACCAGCCGCCAGAGCACTCTCGGACGAGACATCCAGCCCCACCGACTCACCGACTCCACGAATAAACGGCGCGACAGTCAGAGCAGCAAAGAAGCCATAGACAACGGTCGGGATACCCGCCAGAACTTCGAGCGCCGGCTTCGCTAACTGACGTACACGTGAAGTTGCATATTCAGAAAGGTAAATGGCCGCCATAAGGCCGACCGGAACCGCAATAAACATGGCGATGGCAGAGATCAGCAGCGTACCTGCAAACAGCGGTACTGCCCCGAAGCTACCAGACGAACCTGACTGATCCGCACGTAATGCCACCTGGGGTGACCACGTTGTGCCAAACAGGAACTCAATGGGTGAAACTTTCTGGAAAAAGAGCACCGCTTCAAACAGAACACTGACGAGAATACCCAGCGTAGTCAGTACAGCAATGGCGGAGCTGGCGAACAGCATCACACGAACGATGCGTTCAACTTCACCACGGGCGCGAAGATCTGGTTGAATACGTCGCCAGGTCACGGCAACGCCAAGAAGAATCAATGACAGAATAACGCCGCCCTTAAGAATCGCAGCGCGCTGTTCAAGGTCGACCAGATGCGCGGCAACAGAGCCGAGTTCACTCTGCCCCATCATCGATGGGTCGCTGGCGATATTGTGAACCTTTGAGAGCGCCAGACGTACTTCTGCTTCACTGGCCGTACGGATGGCTTCAGGAAGTTGCATCGTCAGCAGCGCATCAACGATGCGAGGTTCCAGCATGACCCACATTATCAAAATGAGGAGCGGCGGCAGAGTAGTCCAGAGCGCAGTCAGTGCGCCGTAATGGGTTGGAAGTGAGTGCATACTCTCTCCCTGGCCAGCAAGAGACCGGGCGCGATTACGTCCGAGAAAGTATGCTGCCCCCAGCGCGATCAACAACGCGATTAGCAAGGTACTGTAGTTCATGGGTTACTTCTGTCAGTAAGTGTTTTGAATGCACAAAAACCGGGAGTGCATTCGCACGCCCGGCTTTCAACAGACAACTGTCTGTCTTATTTAGCGGAGATTGTCTTCAGATTCTCGACAGTATCAACCACTTTTTCATATTCCTCTTCAGTCATTGGGATCATGCCCTTGTCTGCGAGGTAGCCATATTCGCCCATTGCTTTGTCAGATACGAACTCAGCCAGGTACTCTTCAATGCCAGGAATCACGCCAACGTGTGCTTTCTTAACATAGAAGTACAGTGAACGGCTTACTGGGTAAGAACCGTCAGAGATTGCGTCGAACTCTGGCGCCTGACCTTCAACGATAGAACCGTGTACTTTGTCAGCGTTCTGCTCCAGGAAGCTGTAACCGAAGATGCCAAGCGCGTCTGGGTTTGCTACCAGTTTCTGAACGATCAGGTTGTCGTTCTCACCTGCTTCTACGTACGCACCGTCCTCACGGATACCGTGACACAGAGCTTTGTACTTGCTCTTATCTGTTTTCTTCATCTCTTTGATGAACGGGAATTTCTTACAACCGCCTTCCATAGCGAGTTCAACAAACGCGTCGCGGGTACCAGACGTTGGTGGCGGGCCAAGCACTTCAATTTTCTTCGCTGGAAGTGTTGGGTTAACGTCTTTCCAGGTCTTGTATGGGTTGTCGATCAGAGTTTCAGAACCGTCTTGCGCTGGAACGACTTTCGCCAGAGCCAGGAAGATGTCTTTACGAGTCAGTTCGTACTGTGGTGCTTCGTTGCTGCCGGCCAGTACAATACCGTCGTAACCGACCATCACTTCAACGATGTCTTTAACGCCGTTTTCTGCACACAGATCGATTTCAGACTGCTTAATCGCACGAGAAGCGTTAGTGATATCAGGCGTGTTCGCGCCAACGCCCTGACAGAACAGCTTCATACCACCGCCTGAACCGGTAGACTCAACTTTTGGTGTAGGGAAGCTTGAGGACTTACCGAAGCGCTCAGCAACAACAGTAGAGAACGGGTAAACAGTAGAAGAGCCTACGATGCTGATGTAATCACGCTCAGCGTAAGCGTTTGAGCCAGTCATGGTTGCCAGCAGAGCGGCACCAGTCAGAAGTACTTTTTTCATGAGAGTGTCCTTCATGTTGTGTGGCATGTTGTATGCCTGAGTCACTTGATTTCGGATGCTGGCCATTATCAGGATGGTATATTACAGAAATGTGACAAAGCGGCAATTTGTTACACCCACATGACAGTTATATTACACCCGACCTCGACACTGCTGCGCCCAGCCCCCACAGAGTTCTCGCTACTGAGTTCTCGCTACTGAGGGGCCGCCGACCCTGATATACTCCCGCCCCGTCTACTATCCGGGTTCCATTACCCTGCTCCACAGCGATATCACAAGGGATGTCATAAGGGATGTCACAGTTAATACGCCTGATTGATCGTTTTACATCGGCCACCGGCCGGGTAACCCGCTGGTTGTCACTCTTTATGGTGCTGGCTACCTGTTCTGTTGTTGTTCTGCGCTACCTGTTTGATATGCCATCCATTGCCCTGCAGGAAGGCGTGATGTACCTGCACGCATCTTTGTTCATGCTGGGCGCCGCCTACACCTGGCAACAAGGCGGACATGTACGCGTTGACGTATTTTACCGGGGCTGGACAGAAGAGCGCCGTCGATGGGTTGAACGACTTGGCATTCTTCTTCTGGTATTGCCGACCAGTCTGTTTCTACTTTGGGCGAGTTGGGAATACGTCGGCAATGCCTGGGCGATCCGCGAACGCTCTCAGGAGGCCGCAGGCCTGCCTTTTATATATCTTCTGAAAACCTTAATTGTGGTCTTACCTGTCACCCTGATTCTGCAAGCCATCGCTGAACTACTGCGCACTTTTACTGGGCTGAACACTGATTCCGACATAAATACCAACGACAGCAGCGAGGCAAATCACCATGGCTGAGTTTATGCCTCTTGTGCTGTTTGCCGTTGTCTGTCTGGTCCTTATGTGTGGTTTCCCGGTGGCCTTCACGCTGGCAGGGACTTCACTGCTCTTCGCGGGTATTGGTTTATTAACCGGCACCTTTGACCCGGCCTTTCTTAATGCCATGCCGAACCGCATGTTCGGTATTCTGTCTAACCAGATACTCGTCGCTGTGCCCCTATTCGTTTTTATGGGGGTAATGCTGGAGAAGTCGAAGATCGCGGAGCAGTTGCTCCGCAATTTAGGCCTGTTATTTGGCCCGGTACGGGGTGGTCTGGGTTTCTCCGTGATCATTGTCGGCATGCTGCTGGCGGCCAGCACAGGTATCGTCGGCGCAACCGTGGTCACCATGGGGCTGATCTCATTACCCGCGATGCTGCGCAATGGTTATAGCCCATCACTGGCGAGCGGCACTATATGTGCCACAGGGACACTCGGTCAGATCATTCCACCATCGACTGCGCTCATTATTCTCGGCGATGTGTTATCCAGTGCCTATCAGCAGGCGCAGCTCAAGATGGGCATATTTTCGCCAGAAACTGTCTCCGTTGCCGACCTGTTTGTGGGTGCTCTTATCCCCGGATTAATACTGGTACTCGGCTATTTTATTTACACCAGCATTGTGGCCATATTTAAGCCCGAAGCTGCTCCAGCGGTTCAGGACCGCGAGCCCCTGGCGCCAGCCTTTATATTCGAATTACTCAAAGGCCTTCTGCCTCCACTGCTGCTGATTGTCGCTGTTCTCGGCTCCATTTTGACCGGTAAAGCGACGCCAACAGAAGCTGCAGGGATCGGTGCTTTTGGCTCACTCGTTCTGGCCATCGCATACGGTCAGTTCAGCCTGCAGCGCCTGCGCGAAGTCATGGATGCAACCCTGCAGGTCACCAGCATGATCTTCCTGATCTTTATTGGCGCAGCTCTGTTCTCGCTGGTGTTCCGTGGCTTTGGCGGCGAAGAGCTGGTCCATGAAGTATTTAATGATCTGCCCGGCGGTGTTTTCTCTGCCATGTTGCTGGTGATGCTGGTGATCTTTCTGCTGGGCTTTATTCTCGACTTTATCGAAATTACCTTCGTAGTCGTGCCGATTGTCGCCCCGGTATTACTCGTCATGGGCATTGACCCGGTATGGCTTGGCATTATGATCGCCATCAACCTGCAGACGTCATTCCTCACGCCACCGTTTGGTTTCGCGCTCTTCTATTTACGCGGCGTCGCGCCGCCCGAGCTGCCCACCCGGACGCTCTACAAAGGCGTTATTCCGTTTATTGTTATTCAGGTGGCTGTTCTGGGATTACTGGCCGTGTTCCCTGAACTGGCAACATGGTTACCCGATCAGATATACGGTTAGACGAAAGAGGCCCCGCACCCTATACATTGGCACGCCATGCGGTACAATTTGCAACCAACAGAATAATAAAAGCCGATGTCCGCATGGAAAAGACCGAAGACAACCAACCGTCACCTGAAGGCAGCCTGACCTTAAAGCTGCTGCCAACCCGTGCCGACTGCAATATCCACGGTGATATCAGCGGTGGCTGGGTCGTTGCTCAGATGGACCATGCCGCAGAGTCAGACGCCAGCCGGATCGCCCAGGGGCGCATCGCCAACGTCGCGATGGAATCCGTTGTGTTTATGTCGCCAATCCGTCTTGGCGCCGAAGTATGCATCTACACCCGCCTGTTAGAGATTGGCACCTCATCCATCCGCATCGCCGTTGAAGCCTGGACCCGCAACCCGACAGAATCCGCCGAGCGCAAGGTTGTGGATGCAGTGTTTGTGTACGTGGCAATTGATGGGACGGGACGAATCAGAGAAGTACCCAGATAAGAGTACCGCGGTAAGAGTGCTCCTCTTGGAGCAAGTCAGCTAATAAGTCTCTGAGGGAGCAAATCAGCCTTAAGTTATCTGTGGGAGTAAATCAGCTAATAAGTATCTGTGGGAGCGAATCAGCCGGAGGCTATTCGCGATCAACTGGCGTTAACCGCCAAGCGGGGAGAAGCTCCGCGCCTACATAGCCCCCCAAAAATGCTGACTAGGCGCTTGCGTTTGCAGCACTGCATTATGAATCAATTGTGGTCGGGGAATTTTTGTTTCTGATGTAAGACACGAAGAACGTGGATGGTGTTCTCTTTCAGGAAATACAAAACAATCATTGATACCTCTGGGATGATCAAGAATCTGCCCGGTAACCCTTCCTTTTCCACTCCCATCAATGGTTGCTGCATCAGGTTTTCGACCTTCGACTCAATTATCGCATCCGTCTTATCTGCGGCTAATGGATTAAACGCATAGAGATATTCAAAAATGCGCTCACGATCGTCCAGTGAGTTTTTTTCCCAAACGATCATATCTATCCCTTATTTTAATTAGCCTATATTCCTGATTCGGTTCTTCCGGACTTCCATTTCCAGACGTGCCTCATCATGGCTGACAAACTCAGCCTGATCACTTTCTAGCTTACTGAAGGCAGCATTAACCTGCTCTGTCAGCCACTGGTCGTGAGTCATTACCTTGCGTTGCTGTTCAGCCAGCTGCTCAGTGAGCTCCCTGCAAGCATCACTTAGCGTACGCCCCTGACTTTCGGCCATTAACTGGGCCAGACGTTTTGTCTCTTCATCAACTCGGAACTGTATACGGGTGTCCATCCTGAGCTTCTCTTCTATACATACAAATCGAAAATGTACACACAGACGTTAGCACAGGATCAAAGATCATCACAAGGCAAGGGCCATCAGCCGGCTAACCCAAGCCGCATCGCTATCGAATTTCAGGCTTAGCTTCTCTACAAGTTCAACTCATTCTTAACTTTGATAAGTTTGAATTCCTGATCAACCTTGTCCAGCCCTGCAACGGCGGTAGTGATAAGAGTCTCTGACGTCAGTAACTTCTTAGCCTGGCAATCATCAGGAAGCGCAGCAAGAATCGGCTGATACCACTCAGGCGAAAACTGCATGGCTTTCTTTTTATTAAAATACAGCTGCACACCACCATCATCGATCTCATTAAGCCCGATGATTAACGTCATCGTCTGGCCGTCTTCATCCTGAGATGTCATTAACAAATCAAAACCCCGCGCATCTTTGATTTCCGGGAAAGGTACCCATTCCCACCCCCGGCTCGATAGCATACTTTTGGTCAGTGCGTACTGAGCTTCATGGAGCTTGCGGGCATGTTTAGCTTCATCAGAGTTATTCTCTGTACGCGTGTATAGGCGAATTCGCTCTGCTTGTTGATGAATCGTCAGCGGTGGCTCGCCGGGTTTGGCGGGCGACAACTGATCGACATTAGCGATGTACATGGCTGTGTCACGATTAATCGGCTTCCAAATATCAAAGTCATCCATGCACTTAAAGTCATGAGTGTGTGCTTCCGCAGGAAGTGACCCAAGCCTGATAAGCTCCATCGGAACGTAGTCGCACTCGGGGTCGATCTCAAAACCATTCAGATGAGCAAGCTTGGTATAAATGAAACCCCAGCCATAGATGACGTCTTTTATGGCTGAAAATGTCAGTTCACCATTTCGTTTCTTAAGGTGCTTATTCTTGCATAGCTCTTTTAAGGCACTTTCCATTCTCTCTGGGTCTTGAGAGGCCAGCGCCAGATAGAACTCGTAATCAATCCCCATAGACGCATATTCGAACTTTCCATGCTCAATGGCCGCCTCAGCCTCCTGAGCGACACGCTCCCAATCTTTAAGAAGTGCGTAATGCAACACCATGTACAGATGTTGATAGGTCCCCGGGATAAAACACTTCGAGATGCCCTTACTGACAAGCACCAATTCATTGGCAAAATATTGAGTGATCCAATGAAGGATTTCATGATGTCCACTCAGCAGCGCCCAGAATACCTCACTGGCATAACCAGGACGCTGCTCGGGGTGAAAATGGAATGCTGCGGTATTCAAGTAACAATGTCTAAAAGCATAAACCCGTGCGAGATGGCTATCCTTTTTCAAGAGCAGTGCATGCAGAGAGCACCCTCGATACACATTACCGAAATGTACCAGTCTTGCTCCGCCATTTTCTCCCATATACGAGATCGTTGAATCAGCATATCCGTCAACATATCTTGATAAATCCTGTACTGCCAGATTCATCTTGACAATAACGTTATTTGACAAATTCATTATTAAAAAATCTCATCGAGCTTAACAACAGAAAATTCACCAGTCTTCTTATCCAAGCCTGCGACACCTTTGAGTAAAGTTCCATTGGTTTTAGCAGAATCGATCTTGCTCTTCAGTAACAAATTAGCCTGTGCCATATCTCCGTCATAATCGAGATTTTCCAGGACGTTATCGACCCACTGACGGGACATCTGCACACCATTATTCGTATTCGCAAGAGCAGCAGAACCGTTCTTAAGCTGTTTGGTATCAACAATCATGACATGCTCAACGCCGTCGATTTCTGTAATAAATACATGATCAAATCCATTGACGGTATTGTACTTACCACCATCCAACTGAGTAAATCCTCGGGATTCAAGCAAATTCCTAGTCAGCAGTTCAGACTTTTCACCCAACTCCTGATTAATAGCATTAATCACATCTGCGGGCTCACCATTCGCACGGACTTCTTCACCAGCACGATAAAAATAAACCCGGACTATTCCGGGTTTATTTGATAAGAGATGACAAAGTTACGAGCAATCAATCTCTGGCGTTAATATACGCCTGCTCGCTCACTGCATGGTAAGCCTTCACTTGATCACGGTAGGCTTTGTAGGAGTCGTATACTTTCTGAGAAAGTGGGTCAGCGCCTGCAACCTCAGCAACGACTTCATCAGATAATGTCTGAAGTTTGTCGAGCACATCCGCCGGGAATTCACGCACGTCTACACCGTGTTTTTCTTTCAGTTCGATCAATGCCGCCTGATTACGGGTAGTGTATTCCGCGAGCATGTCTTCGTTAATCGCTTTGGCGGTGATACGGACGATGGCCTGAAGGTCAGCTGGCAATTCAGCAAAAGCATCTTTATTGATGGTGAATTCCATCATGGAACCAGGCTCGTGCCAGCCCGGGTAGTAGTAATGCTCAGCCACCTTATAAAGTCCAAAGGCCAGATCATTGTATGGGCCAACCCACTCGGTTGCGTCGATGGTGCCCGTCTGCAGGGAGGTGAAGATTTCACCGCCTGGAAGAGTCACTGGCGTACCACCAGCGCGTGCCAGTACTTCTCCGCCTAAGCCCGGAATTCGCATTTTCAGGCCTTTCAGATCATCCACGCTGTTGATTTCTTTGTTAAACCAGCCGCCCATCTGCACACCGGTATTACCGCCCGGTAATGGCAGCAGGTTAAACGGCGCATAGACTTCTTCCCACAGGGCCTGACCGCCACCGTATTGAATCCAGCCGTTCATTTCCTGTGCAGTTAAACCAAACGGAACAGAGGTGAAAAATTGCGCAGCAGACGCTTTGCCCTTCCAGTAGTAAGCGCCACTATGACCCATTTCCGCAGTGCCCTGCGATACAGCATCAAACACCTGCAACGCAGGCACGAGTTCACCAGCGCCATACACTTTAATGGTTAAACGGCCACCCGACAGTTGCTCGACCTGCTCGGCAAAACGTTCTGGTGCTGTACCCAGACCCGGAAAGTTCTTAGGCCAGGAGGTCACCAGTTTCCATTTGAACGTTTTTGCTGGCTCGGCGCCCGAGGCTCCTGCCTGAGGTTCACAGTCCTTATTACATGCGCTCAGCACGAGTGCTGCCGCCACCATCACTAACAGTCGTTTCATTGGGATCTCCTGCCTTTATTATTTTGTGCGCGTTTAACACGCTTCTAGTTTTGCAAAACTGGCTACTAACCACTTGCTGCCAGCATCATCAAAATTCACCTGAACCCGTAATCCCGCACCCTGCCCTTCAAACTGCATCACCGTGCCTTCACCAAACATTTCATGAAAGACCCGCTGCCCAAGGCTGTAGGGGTATTGCTCCTGAACAAAGTCGGGCTGTCCGAACGAGGACGGCTTAGAGGTTCGTGCCGACAACGGGCGACTGACGCTATTTTTCAAGCGTACTTCAGACACCAGCTCAGAAGGTATCTCGCGAATAAAACGTGACGGTGTGCTGAAGTTTTCCTGGCCATGCAGGCGGCGACTTTCGGCGTAGGTAATAATGAGCTTTTCCATCGCGCGGGTAATGCCAACATAAGCAAGACGACGCTCTTCTTCGAGGCCTTCCGCTTCGTCCATGGACATTTTGTGAGGGAAGAGACCTTCTTCGACGCCCGCCAGAACGACCTGCGGAAATTCCAGACCCTTGGCCGAGTGAAGGGTCATCAGTTGCACTGCGTCATCGTATTCATCCGCCTGACCTTCACCGGCTTCGAGTGCAGCGCTGTCGAGGAAGCGCGCTAACGCAGATTCGTCTTCCTCTTCATCGTCAATAAAATCGGGTTCAAACTGGCGCGCAGCGGTCACCAGCTCTTCGAGGTTATCGATCCGGGCCTGCCCCTTCTCACCCTTTTCTTTTCTGTGGTGGTCAATCAACCCAGACTGCTGGATAACATTATCGACCAGCTCGTGGAGGGGCAGATCTTCTGCACCAACCGCGAGCTCTTCAATCAGATCAATAAACCCCTGAACGGCCCCAGAGGCACGTTTAGGAAGACTGTTATGCTCCAGAGCTTTATGCAGCGCCTGCCAGAGAGAGCAGCCTTCATCACGAGCAATGGCGCGCAATGATTCAACGGTTTTTTCGCCAATAGAACGTGCAGGAACATTAATCACACGTTCCACGGCGCCGTCATCTTCACGGGTTAACAGTAGGCGCAGATAAGCGAGGGCATTTTTAATTTCCAGACGTTCATAGAAGCGCTGGCCGCCATAAATACGGTAAGGAATACCTGAACGCAGAAATGCTTCTTCCAGCGTGCGCGACTGTGCATTCGAGCGATACAGCACGGCCATATCCGTACGGGCCCGACCTGCTCGTGCCCATTCATCGACCAGATCAGCAATGTAACGTGCTTCATCCTGTTCATTGAATGCGGCATAGAGCGAGATCTGCTCGCCGTCTTCATCATCCGTACGCAGCTCTTTACCGAGGCGTCCACTGTTGTTCGAGATCACCGCATTCGCCGCGGCCAGAATGTTTGCCGTCGAACGGTAGTTCTGCTCGAGCTTGATCATTTCAGCGCCGGGAAAGTCTTCCTGAAATGCGCGGATATTACCGACATTGGCACCGCGCCAGCCGTAAATCGACTGGTCATCATCGCCGACGACCATGACAGAGACGGTATTGCCCGCAAGCAAGCGAATCCATGCGTACTGGATGTTGTTGGTATCCTGGAATTCGTCGACCAGAATATTACGGAAGCGGCTTTGGTAATGCGCCAGCAGCTCCGGGTTTTCTAACCAGAGTTCGTGGGCTCGCAGAAGGATTTCACCAAAGTCGACCAGCCCGTTGCGCTGACAGTGTTCTTCGTAGATGTAGTAGAACTCATGCAACTGACGCGTAAACGGATCGGCAGAGGGAATTACATGCGCAGCACGACGACCTTCGTCTTTCTGGCCATTGATGTACCACTGTATCTGCTTCGGCGGATAGCGGCTGTCGTCGATATTGTGTTCTTTCATCAGGCGTTTGATCAGACGCACCTGATCATCGCTGTCGAGTATCTGAAAATACTGCGGCAGTTTCGCTTCACGCCAATGCTGTTTCAGCAGACGGTGCGCCAGACCATGAAAGGTCCCTACCCACAAGCCATTCGATGGCTCATTAAGTACCTGCTCGATGCGGGTACGCATCTCACGAGCGGCTTTATTGGTGAAGGTGACCGCCATGACAGAGAAAGGCGAGACGTTCTCTACCTTCAATAACCAGGCGATACGGTGCACCAGTACACGGGTCTTACCCGAACCGGCACCTGCGAGTACAAGCTGATGTGGAGAATTAGCGCATACAGCGTTGCGCTGACCGTCATTCAGCTGATCAATAAGAAGCGATATATCCATGGGCACCAAGTCTACCAGAATGTTTCACGCGCCCTGAACACTTACTGTGGGCTTATACGTCGTCATAAGTCCCATGGCTAAGGAGAGTGAATTTCGTATAATCAGACTCTGACACCTGAGCTCTGGAACGTACGTGAAAAATCAGCCCATTCTGAAAGAAATCGCCAGCGCCCGGTCGTCTCTGCGCAAATCAGAAATCAAAGTCGCAGACTTTGTTCTCGCCGAACCAGAGCAAGTGATGCATATGCGCATTGTCGACTTGGCTCAGGAAGCCCAGGTCAGCGAACCAACCATCGTGCGCTTCTGTCGTGCAATTGGTTGTAACGGTTTCCAGGAGTTCAAGGTACGTATTGCTCAGGAAACCGCGGTGGCCAATAACCTTGGGCAGTTCGCGATTGCCGAAGACGACAGCATTGACGATATCTGCACCAAGATTGCCGACACAACGATCCAGAGGCTGTATCAGGTCAAATCTCAGCTACTGCCCACTCAGGTTGCAGACGCAGCCCAGGCCATGAGCAGTGCGATGCGGGTGGAGTTCTACGGATTTGGCGCATCAGGAGCCGTTGCTACCGACGCCCAGCATAAATTTTTCCGCTTGCAAGTCGCCACCGCAGCATACAGTGACCCTCATATGCAGTCTATGTCAGCCGTCACTCTCGGGGATAAAGACGTTGTCGTTGCTATTTCGCAGAGCGGCCGCACTCTGGATCTTATGCATTCGATTAAACTGGCGCAGAAACATGGCGCCGTAGTCGTTAGTCTGGCTCCTCAGAATACTCCGGTCAGTAACGCCGCAGACCTGCCGATTCATATTAATATCGAAGAAGACACCGACCAATTTACGCCGATGACTTCCCGTATTGCTCACCTCATGGTGATTGATATGTTGGCGGTTGCCGTCACGCAACGTCGTGGCCCCGACTTTGCCAACCATCTTAATGCGATCAAACAAAGCATCCGGTCTTTGCGATCTGAAGGGGATCATTAAGGCCCGCCTGAAACAGAACTATTCAAACCGACACTCAGTAATAAACTACCCAACAGTGGAATTAGGACAATAACGCCCAGTTAGTGAGTTTGGCTGAATAAACCGGTTGGCTTATCAGTCAGTTCCTGTAATCTGTCTGTAAACAAAAATAAGCAGAATCGCAACCGGACTTGTGAATCCCAGAGGGAAAAACACTATGGAAACCGCTAAAGATTATACTTCTGAAGAAACCGTATCGTTCGACGAAAACGGTAATGTTGTTGTTAACAAAGAGGCGCACGCTTCTAAGAAATTAATCTCCCGCCGGGCCATTGAGGCACACTTAGAGCGGAAGCGTCTGGAAAAAGACCTCGAAGCTTATTACTTCGACTGATCAGTCCGCAATAGAGAAAGCAGCCAACCGGCTGCTTTTTTTTGCCTGAATATTTTCATCAGCCAAACTCGGCATTTTTACTAGCCAGAGAGCGAACTCAGATTGATTCGCTCCCTGAGATCCAGAGTTCGTTTGTGGGAGCTATTCAGCCAGCTTGCCTGGCTAATGGCGATGGTTTTTGCGGCTACGGTATTCGCTAAATAGCCTTCGGCTGATTCACTCCCACAGTGGTTTACAGGTTGATTCCAACCGCTCCGTTTAAGCATTCTTCTGTCGTTAATTGATCGCCTTTAAATACTCGCTGATCAACCCTGTGCTAAAAATAACAGA
This sequence comes from Thalassolituus sp. UBA675, assembly GCF_002297765.1. NCBI lineage: Bacteria > Pseudomonadati > Pseudomonadota > Gammaproteobacteria > Oceanospirillales > Oceanospirillaceae > Thalassolituus > Thalassolituus sp. UBA675. Next base: position 53,905 of record NZ_DBNJ01000032.1, on the reverse strand, counting down.
CATAAAAAAACCGGCCAGTTGGCCGGTTCTTCGTTTTGGCATCCTTGCCAGCTGAGGTTCAACTTACTTAGAAGTGAACTCTGGGTACGCTTCCATACCACACTCAGCAATATCAACACCTTCGTATTCCTGCTCTTCGCTGACGCGCAGACCCATGATGGCCTTGAGTACGCCCCAAACGATCAGAGAAGTTACGAATACCCAGATGAAGATAGTCAGAGTACCAACCAGCTGTCCCATGAAGGTAGCATCAGCGTCAGACAGCAGTACTGCGAAGATACCCCATACACCAACAACACCGTGTACAGAGATCGCACCTACTGGATCGTCGATCTTCAGCTTGTCGAGGGTCAGGATAGACAGAACTACCAGAACACCACCCGCAGCACCGATCAGAGTTGCCAGGAAAGGTGATGGATCAGCAGGCTCAGCAGTGATCGCAACCAGACCAGCCAGAGCACCGTTCAGAGCCATAGTCAGGTCAGCCTTACGGAACAGGATGTAACCAGTAATCAGGGCAGCAATCAGACCGCCTGATGCAGCAGCGTTAGTGTTCAGGAATACGTTAGCAACTTCGTTTGCAACTGCGATACCACCCAGTTTCAGAGTAGAACCACCGTTGAAGCCGAACCAACCCATCCACAGGATGAACATACCCAGAGTCGCCAGCGGCAGGTTTGCACCAGGAATAGCGCGAACTTCACCGTTAGGACCATATTTGCCCTTACGAGCGCCCAGCAGAAGAACACCAGCCAGAGCGGCAGCAGCACCCGCCATGTGAACGATGCCTGAACCTGCATAGTCAGAGTAGCTCAGTTCGTACAGACCGAATACAGAGTCACCATTCCAGGTCCATGAGCCTTCCATAGGATAGATGAAACCAGTCATTACAACAGCGAATGCCAGGAAAGCCCACAGCTTCATACGCTCAGCAACCGCACCAGAAACGATAGACATTGCAGTCGCTACGAAGACAACCTGGAAGAAGAAGTCAGATGCACCAGCGTACTCGCCCATGTCACCGAAACCAGATTCGTTAGAAGCCGCCAGAACACCTGCGATTGCAGCGTCGTCCATGCCAGCAACAGTAGTCACACCAGACAGGAAGTAACCGCCGCCGTACATCAGTTCGTAACCACAGATCAGGTACATGGTGCACGAGATCGAGAACAGGGCAACGTTTTTGGTCAGAATTTCAGTGGTATTTTTAGAGCGGACCAGACCCGCTTCCAGCATGGCGAAACCTGCCGCCATCCACATTACCAGCGCGCCACACACCAGGAAATAAAAGGTGTCCATGGCGAACTGAAGTTCAAAAATATGATTAAGATTCGATTCCATTATAAGCCCCCCGCATCAGGCTCTGTTATGTAGTGGTCGGACGTCTTACAGCGCGTCTGCGCCAGTTTCGCCAGTACGGATACGAATAACCTGCTCGAGGCTGGTGACGAAAATTTTACCGTCGCCGATCTTGCCGGTGTTCGCAGCTTTGGTGATTGCTTCGATAACTTTTTCAGTCAGATCTTCAGCAACCGCTACTTCAATTTTTACTTTAGGCAGGAAGTCCACCACGTATTCAGCGCCACGGTACAGTTCAGTGTGGCCTTTCTGGCGACCGAAGCCTTTTACTTCAGTCACTGTGATGCCCTGAACACCGATCTCAGACAGTGATTCACGAACATCGTCAAGCTTAAACGGCTTAACAACAGCAGTAATGAGTTTCATAGAAAACCCCTTTCAATTTTTAGATAAGGTTACAGATAGCCCGTGCGGGGGCACGGGCTATTGTATGCTTTTTACATGTCGATAGGCAGGCTGTAAGAAACAACAAACTTCAGATCGTCGTCGTAAGAGTCTTCTTCGTCTTCAGCAACAACCTTGCTCGCAGTGAAAGACAGGTTGTCGTTGTATGCGTAGCTCAGGTCCAGGTGAGTGTAGCCAGCGTCTTCGCCTGCATCATCTTCAACCATAGTGATACCAGCCATTGCACTGAAAGCACCCATGCCGTAACCCAGCGTCAGGTAGCTATAGTCGTTAGGGTTGCTTGATACTGGGTAGTAGTAAGAGAAAGACGCACCTTCGTAACCAAGAGATACGATCAGCTCAGACAGATCAAAAGTGTTTCCGCTAGTGTCTTGCTCAGACTCCAGAACATCTGCAATGCCGTTACCATCTTCATCGGTAGTGTCTACGTAAGAGAAGTTACCCGCGCTTGGGTAAACGTAAGTCACAACAGATACGTCGTAGGAGAAACCTTCCATTTCACCACCGTAACCTACATACAGGTCGTATTCGTTTCCAGCTGCGCTATCACCGCTAGAAGTCCACATACCAGCGTAAGCACCACCAGATGAAAGCGTAATGTCACCAGATACGGCAGCATCACCGTTACCCAGGTCCTGGCCACGCCACAGGTACATGCTCGCAACTGCCGCAGATGCAGACACATCTACTTCAGCTTGAGCCAGTTGAGCACCAGTCAGACCTGTAGTCATTACACCAGCGAGAGCGATTGCTTTAGTCAGTTTTTTCATCGTTCTTTTTCCTATTACGGTTTTTTTAGCTGTTGATCTTTCAATTTGGTCGATATGGGCAATTCGCACCGATATCTTTCTGTCACTCGGTTATAGCAGGGTGTGTGCCAACTTTTGATACACCCTTTTAAATCAATAACTTAGTAAAAGTATGCGGACTTTTACAGTCATTGACGCAACCAAAAGAGGGCACGCAGCCAAAACCAGCACCCATTTATTGCACACCCTTCTGACGGTTTGCACTGTTTGGGTGCAGCATTTGAAATTATCCCCTTTGCCCTTTCTGGTACACTGCGCCAAAACCCTTCCGGAGGTAAATTATGAAACCCGATGCGATTAAGAGCCGGCTCGAAGAAATGCTGGAAAAGAGCCCGTTTGCCAGCCTGTCATCTGACCTGAAGCTGGCACTTCAGTCTCAACTGCAGAGCCTGATCACTAACGCCAACCTGGTGACCCGGGAAGAATTCGACGTGCAGGCAGAAGTTCTGCGTCGTACCAGTGCACGACTGGCGGAGCTTGAAGAGCGTGTTGCTAAGTTAGAAGCAGAGTGATCTTCTGATGCTTTGATTAAGCGGCCTGATGGCCGCTTTTTTGTTTTTGGCCGCTGATTCTGCGGGCCGCTGTGGTAGTAGCCGCTGGCGCGGGGTAACTTCTTTAGCTGCCGCTAAGGTCTGATGGCCAGTTGAGTTGCCGCTAGCGCGGGCTGGCTTTTTTGGCTGCCGCCAGGGCTTTAATGCCCTGTTTGGGGATTGCATCCCCGGGCGGGCAGCCCCTCCCCTGCTTCGCGCTTTCTGGGCCGTGTTTCCTTCACAGAACTTGAGAACCCTCGCAACGGGCCAATGCAGCATCCCTGCTGCCAGCCCCTTGCCCGGCATCCATGCCGGGGCCATGCGGGCTTCTCATCATTCTGCTCGGCGGCCCCAGAGGCGCAATTACCAGCCCGCGAAAGTATCTTTCTTAATTAGATAGGTTTAACTGCAACACAGCCTGGTGAGCAATATCCACCACACACTTTTACGGTAGGGCCAATCAGATTTTGAAATACGATATTGAGGGTAAAATTCTGCGCCTCTGGGGCCGCTGAAATTTACGCCAGCTTTGAAGGCAACGAGAGGCAGGATGCCGAACGAGGCTCCATACGGGCATGGGTGCCCGCCGGAGCCGGTTGCCGGAAAAGCCAGTAAATATCAGAACTAAGGCCCAGAAAGTGCGAAGCAGGGGAGGGGCTGCCCGCCCGGGGATGCAATCCCCAAACAGGGCAATAAAACCCTGGCGACAGCCAAAAAAGTCAGACCGCGCTAGCGGCTACAGAATCGGCGGCCACATAAACTAGCGGCTACTGTTAAATAGCCAGAAGCTCCTTCGCTTCCTCGGAGTGTTCAAGCTCTTCACCCGTCCCCTGACTCACTACTCTCCCCCGCTCAAGAATAATAAATTCATCAGCGAGTTCTTTGGCAAAATCGAGGTACTGTTCAACAAGAACAATCGCCATATCACCGCGATCACGAAGCAGTTTAATGACGCGACCAATGTCTTTAATAATCGATGGCTGAATACCCTCGGTTGGTTCATCAAGAATCAACATTTTCGGGCGTAATAACAGTGCTCGAGCAATCGCTAGCTGCTGTTGCTGACCACCCGAGAGGTCACCACCACGACGTTTGAGCATCTGCTGCAACACAGGAAAAAGCGAAAAGACTTCCGGGTCGATAAAACGCTGGGAGCGCGGCACCGCTGAAAACGCGGTCTGAAGATTTTCTTCTACCGTCAGCTGCGGAAAGATGTCCCGACCCTGGGGTACAAACGCAATCCCCTGTTTCGCGCGGTCATAGGGCGCGAGTTTTATAATGCTTTTTCCGTCCCAGGTGATATCACCCGACCCCGGTGCAAGGTGCCCGGCCAGTGATTTCATCAGGGTGGTTTTACCAACACCATTACGTCCCAGAACACAGGTCACTTTGCCCACGTCTGCGTTAAGGCTGACGTTGTAAAGCGCCTGACTAGCACCGTAAGAAACATTTAAATCCGTTACATTCAACATATCAGCGCCCCAGATACACTTCGATAACCTGCTGGTTATTCTTCACATTCGCCAGACTGCCTTCGGCGAGTACCGAGCCCTCGTGCAGTACCGTCACACGACAATCCAGGGCTTCAATAAAGTCCATGTCGTGCTCGACCACCATTAAAGAGTGTTTCTTTGAAAGCTCTTTAAACAGCTCAGCCGTTTTCATCGTTTCTTCGTCGGTCATTCCGGCAGCAGGTTCATCAATCAAGAGCAGTTCAGGCTCCTGACCTAACAACATGCCGATTTCAAGCCACTGTTTCTGGCCATGCGACAAGCTACCCGCGTCTTCGTAGAGGCGATCTTTCAGGTCAATCATGGATAGAATTTCGTCGATTTTATCCTGCTTTGCGCCCGTCAGTTTATGGGTCAGCGCCTGCCAGACTGAGCGACCACCTTTTAACGACATTTCGAGGTTTTCGAATACTGTCAGGCTCTCAATCACGCTTGGTTTCTGAAACTTACGACCAACGCCCATATTCGCTACCTGCGCTTCATCGTAACGCGTCAGGTCGAGCTCATCATTAAACAGAATCGTCCCTTCGTCGGGGCGGGTCTTGCCTGTGATGACATCCATCATGGTAGTTTTACCGGCACCGTTCGGGCCGATAATTGCGCGCATTTCTCCTGGTTCGATAAAGAGCGACAGGGAGTTTAAAGCCTTGAAGCCATCAAAACTGACGCTCACACCATCCATATACAGAACGGTCGGCTGCTCGATATGTTTCGTTTTTGCGAGGCTCATGCATTACCCTCCGCTTCTTTGCTGGTCTTCTGATCGCTACTTTTTCCAGAGCTCGAACCTGTAGTGATTCCACTGTTACCACCACCGCCAGAAGACATAAATTTGTCTTTCATTTGTGCCCACAAACCAACGACACCTTTTGGCAGATACAGAGTCGTCAATACAAACAAACCACCCAGCATAAACAGCCACAGTTCGGCAAAAGCACCGGTAAAATAGGTCTTGGCGTAGTTCACCAGTACGGCCCCGATGACGGCGCCAAACAAGGTTCCACGACCACCGACGGCTACCCAGATAATCATCTCGATTGAATTAATCGGAGCAAACTCACCCGGATTGATAATGCCAACCTGAGGAACATATAAGGCACCCGCTACGCCTGCCAGCATCGCTGAGACGACAAACACAAACAGCTTGTACCATTCAACGCGATAACCTAAGAATCGCGCCCGTGACTCACTGTCTCTGATTGCGACCAGAACTCGTCCGAGCTTAGAGGTCACGATAAAGCGGCTGATTAAATAACCGAGAATCAAAGCAATACCTGAGGCAAAGAAAAGCGCGGCACGCGTCGAATCAGCCTGTAGATCAAAGCCTAAAATATCCTTAAAGTCAGTCAGGCCGTTATTACCACCGAAGCCCATATCGTTACGGAAGAACGCCAACATCAGGGCATACGTCAGCGCCTGGGTAATAATGGAAAGGTAGACCCCGGTAACCCGCGAACGGAATGCCAATGCACCAAAGACGAACGCCAGAATACCCGGTACGGCGAGAACCATCACCATAGCAAACCAGAACTGATCAAAACCGAACCAGTACCATGGCAGCTCTGTCCAGTTCAGGAACACCATAAAATCTGGCAGATCAGGATTAGCATAGACACCACGGTCGCCGATCTGACGCATCAGATACATGCCCATCGCATAACCGCCAAGCGCAAAAAATGCCCCGTGACCCAGGCTTAAAATTCCGCAATATCCCCAGATTAAATCAACGGATACTGCGAGTAGTGCGTAGCAAAGATACTTACCTAACAGAGTCATTGTGTAGGTAGATACGTGCAGGGCCGATCCTTCCGGGAATACCAGGTTGCAGAAAGGTACGATGATGGCAATCGCAAGAATGATCATCATCATGCGACGGCCAGCGACATCGTTCATAATCAACCGGGTAAGTGGACCGCCTTTAATTTCCTGTTTCATTATGCGCTCCTTAACCCATATCCGCAGCACGACCCTTGAGGGCAAACAACCCACGAGGACGCTTCTGGATAAACAGAATAATAAATATCAGTACGAGAATTTTTGCGACGACGGCACCGGCCCACGGCTCCAGCAGTTTATTCACAACACCCAGAGACATAGCACCGACCAAAGTGCCCCACAGGTTGCCTACACCACCGAACACGACAACCATAAATGAGTCGATAATGTACGCCTGACCCATGTTTGGCCCAACGTTAGTCAACTGTGACAGGGCAACACCTGCAATACCGGCGATACCTGAGCCCAGGCCAAACGTCAGTGCATCAACCCAGCCAGTGCGAATCCCCATAGAGCTCGCCATCGGACGATTCATGGTTACTGCACGCATCTGCAATCCGAACAGGGTTCGCTTAAGTATTAATGCCAACAACGCGAGCACCAGGAGGCTGAAAATAATGATGTATAAACGGTTAAAGGTCAGTTCAAGCGCCGGATTAATCATGAAAGTACCCGCCATCCAGTCGGGCGTAGCTACTTCACGGTTTAACGGGCTGAAGATTGAGCGTACCGCCTGCTGCAGCACCAGACTGATACCGAAGGTGGCGAGCAGAGTTTCCAATGGGCGGCCATAGAGATGGCGGATAACACCACGCTCAATAGCGACGCCCACCAGACCGCTCACCAGAAATGCTGCAGGCACAGCAACGGCCAGTGACATGCCAATATGGTCTGGCATCAACTGTTGAACAACGTAGGTTGTGTAGGCGCCCAGCATGATCATTTCGCCATGAGCCATATTGATCACGCCCATCACACCAAATGTAATCGCCAGACCAATGGCCGCAAGGAGCAGCACAGCACCGAGAGCCAGGCCAAAATAGAGATTTTCAGCAACGCTGTTCAGTGACAGCAGGCTTTCGATTTTCTTGAGTGCTTCGTCTGCCGCCTGAATTTCCTCGGTTCTGGAATCTGCTTCAGCAGCACGGCGATAGTTGGCCAACGCACCGCGAACATCCGGGTAAAGTGACCCTGAAAGAAGCTTCACGCCTGCGATGCGTTCTTTTTCGGTCTCTGCTTCCAGCAGGCGTATGCCCTTCACCAGAAGAAGAACGTCACGAACGTCTGTTTTTTCTTCGTTATCTAACGCTTCATCAAGCGTCGCCTGATCAAGATCTTCCGCAGACTTCAGTAAGTTGACCGCTGCCTGCAAGCGCATGTCCGGATCATCTGAGAAAATCTGCAAGCGTGCGATGCCGTTTCTCAGCAACACACGTAGCTTATTATTTACGCTGATTTTTTTGATATCGCGTTTACTTTCCAGAGTGACCTCTTCACCACTGAAAAATGTCGTCACCGAATCATCGTCATTAATAACGACGACCCGATCGTCTTTACGGTAATACAGGTCGCCTTCGACCATAACCTGCATAAATTCGAGAGTTTTTGGGTCATCGATGGTCGTCAGGCGTTCTGTTAATGCCTGTTTTTCTCGATACCCTGCATCGATTAATTCTTGAGCTATCGCATGCAACGCTGTGTTGGGCTTCATAGGTGATGCTTCAGCCCCTGCCACCACCACAGTATACAAAACAAATGCGAACAGCACGGCCGTCCGTATCAATACAGAAAACATAATTATCACCGGGAATTTTGAGAGAAGCAGGAAAGAATTTCCCTGCCTGTCCTTGTTACGAACTGCGATAGAGCGCGTTTTACCGCACTCTATTCCGCTGCCAGCGAATTACTCGCCTGCAACCGCCGAACCACCACAGGTTTTCGTTGAGGTGTTGTAGTTTCCGCAGTTAATAGGTGCAGTCCAGTCTGAGATCAGGTTTGCACTTTCTGGCAGATAATCCGTCCATGCATCACCTTTCACTTCTTCGTCAGTAGCCCAAACGATTTCGAACTGGCCATCTTCCTGAATCTCGCCAATCAGTACCGGCTTAGACAGGTGATGGTTTTCGTTCATTACGGCCGTACCGCCAGTCAGGTTAGGTACTTCGATGCCGTACATCGCAGAGCGTACTTTATCCACTTCTGCAGAGCCTGCTTTTTCAACCGCTTCTGCCCACATGCTGAAACCGATGTAAGTCGCTTCCATTGGGTCGTTAGTTACACGGTCTTCATCGCCGATGTAGTTATGCCATGCTGCGATAAACTCATCGTTAGCTTCGCTTTCTGCACTCTGGAAGTAGTTCCATGCAGCCAGGTGACCAACCAGTGGCTCAGTATCAAAACCTGACAGCTCTTCTTCACCTACTGAGAAGGCAACAACTGGAATTTCTTCAGACGCTACGCCCTGGTTAGCCAGTTCTTTGTAGAAAGGAACGTTCGCGTCACCGTTAATGGTAGAAACAACGGCCGTTTTCTTACCAGCGGCACCGAATTTCTTAATATCCGATACGATAGTCTGCCAGTCGCTGTGACCAAACGGCGTGTAGTTCACCATAATGTCTTTTTCAGCAACACCTTTAGACTTCAGGTAAGACTCAAGAATCTTGTTAGTCGTACGAGGGTATACATAGTCAGTACCTGCAAGTACAAAACGCTCAACGCCGAGATCGTTGATCAGGTAATCAACCGCAGGAATCGCCTGCTGGTTTGGCGCAGCACCGGTATAGAATACGTTGTAAGAAGATTCTTCACCTTCATACTGAACCGGGTAGAACAGCAGACCATTCAGCTCTTCCACAACTGGCAGAACCGATTTACGGGATACTGAAGTCCAGCAACCGAAGATCACATCAACGTCTTCTTTTTCCAGAAGTTCACGGGTTTTTTCTGCAAACAGAGGCCAGTTAGATGCTGGGTCGACAACCACTGGCTCAAGCTTTTTACCTAGCAGGCCGCCCTTCTTATTCTGTTCTTCGATCATCATAAGAACAGTGTCTTTCAGAGTAGTTTCTGAAATTGCCATAGTACCCGACAGAGAGTGCAGGACACCGACTTTAATGGTGTCATCTGCTGCATTCGCAATGCTTACGCCTGCAGCCATCGCTGTCATACCAACAATCTGTGACGCTTTCATCAGAGTTTTGAGACTTACTTTTTTCATAATTATTTCCTTTTTATGGTCAGGATTATGTCCGGCCTCGACTCTTCTCTTGGGGGTGTGTAAGAGCGGGCAACTATAAAACCGATCTAGTTAGAGCAATCGCCGTACCAGTTTTCATGCCTTATTTTTCGGCAATTTCTGGCAAAGAGTGCCCCCCAGAGGAGCATTTCCGGTCTTGAGGAGATAATTCGCACCAATAGTGCTCAGCGAGTTGTTTTTTTTGCCTTGAAAGCGTGCGTATCTATTTCCTTGATAAGTCGGTGGAGTATCGTTGTCGCGCTTCCTGAATTCTGTGAACTGTTATTTCGCGAACAGTATTGCGACTGACCTCGATGTGTTTAGTAAGATCTCGCGTTGCACGAGAGCTGTCTGCCGAAAGAATCGCACTGAGAATACTACTGTGCTCATCGTATGTTGCCTGTATACGCCTAGGCTCATAAAAGTCGAGGCGCCTTACGATCCTCAGACGCTCACATACGCCTTTATGAATGGCTTCCATTTGCTTGTTCTGGCCACACTCCAATAGTCCGAAGTGAAATTCCTCATCCAGAAACGCTACATCAACAGGATCAACCTGCCTCTGTGAGGGCTTGCAGCACCAGATGGTGACCAGTCCCGCTAAGCGTTCCGCCCGGTCTGATTCCATACACAGGCGGCGAACCACTTCACACTCCAGCAGAATGCGGACATCGTAGAGCTCTTCGAAATACCGAAAGTCAAAAGGCCTGACCTGCCAACCATTACGGAAGTACACCTGCACATACCCATCGCGCTCCAGGCGATACAGCGCTTCCCTGACAGGTGTCCGGGAGGCCTGCATACGCTCTGCAACTTCACTTTCACTGAAGCGATCTCCGGGTAGCATTCTGAAGTCGAAGATATCTTCTTTCAGCTGTCGATATACTTTCTCGGCAAGGTTCACAACATGACCTTATGCGTTCAGTGATGAGATATAGGCCCGCCAGCCGCCGAGATGACTAATGTCCGTTGCGCTCGCCACCGCCTCTGGTTCGCAGATAAAGCCTTTCACCAGACGGCCGTCTTCCAGCTCAAGAGTTCCAATACCAAGCGGCTGCGGAATTTCTTCAACGAAAGAACCAAAGGCCGCCTGATCTAAACGCCACAGCTCGACGATTAATTGATTCCCTGTAACCTCGCCGCTCTTCAGATCCTCTTCGTTAAGGCGCACCAGACCTGGCTTCGGAGGCACTGTATTTGCGAGAGCATAGAGCTGATACTTGTTGGCGGTGAGTGTCTGTTCCAACAAGGTCGCGTGACGACTAGTCAGCTGATGGTTCAGAGGCATCCCGGTCAGATGGGCACCCACAACGGCAACGACTACAGAAGTATCTTCTTTTTTGCCCAGCATCACAGGCGCTTCGGCTAAGCAAAGGTGTGACTGCCACTGGCCAGCAAAGTTGGTCAGAGCCAGCTCGTGCCATCCAGGTGCAATAACAGTAACTCCAAACGGTAAACCATCGGTACGCATATGCGCAGGCAACGACAAGGCACATAAGTCGGCCAGATTGACGAAGTTTGTGTAAGTGCCTAACTGACTGTTGACCTCAACCGGGGCGGCATCAACGTCTGCCATCGTCGGAAATCGAGGAGCAGTGGGAACAAATAACGCATCCACTGTTTTAAAAATACTCTGTATCTGGCGCACCAGATCTTTGCGGCGATACTCTGCTTTGAATGCATCCACTGCCGTACCGTTAACGCCACCAGCAATGATGTTTTTTACGACCGGATTAATACCCGGTAAATCCCGTTTCAGAAACTCGCCGACAGCCGCATAGCGTTCGGCCACCCATGGGCCCTGATATAAAAGGCTGGCCAGCTCAAACAAGGGCGTAAAGTCGATTGTTTTTAAATCGAAGCCTGCATCAACAGCCTGCTCACAGGCTTTTTCATACGCCGCTTTTTGTATGTCATCTCCAAACCATGGTGCATCTGCAGGGATACCCAATGTCTGGATACGTTCATTACGCACCATAGTACGTGAGCGGGCGTAGCCATCTGCTGGATCGAATTGCGCAGCAATTTCATAAATGCGCTCGGCATCGCGGCTATTGAGCGCAAAGACAGAAACGCAATCAAGACTTCGGCATGCTGGAACAACGCCCGAAGCACTGATAGCGCCTACAGTCGCCTTTAAACCGACGATATGATTAAAGCCCGCAGGCACCCGGCCAGAGCCAGCGGTATCGGTACCGAGCGAAAAGGCCACCTGGCCCTTTGCAACCGCAGTCGCAGAACCAGAACTTGAGCCGCCAGAAATATACTCAGGATTAAACACGTTGTTCACTGCACCGTATGGCGAGCGAGTACCAACCAGTCCGGTTGCGAACTGATCGAGATTGGTTTTCCCCATAACGATGGCACCTGCCTTACGCAGAAGCTGAACAACAAAAGCATCATCATCCGGCTCGTAGGCATATTCAGGGCACGCCGCCGTGGTGAGAAAGTCCGCAGCATCAATATTATCTTTCACGGCAAACGGCACACCGAAAAGGGGAAGGTTTCTGCCCTCATCGTCCGCTGCAGCTTTCAGGTTTTCGAGGTAACTTATTTGTTTAGTAAGCTGTTCCTCGCTGGCTAGCGCAATCCAGGCGCTACCATTGCGGGGCAATCCATTCGTATCCAGCTCGTCTGCAGCAATCGCTTTCCGGGTGGCCAGTAAAAGCTCACCTACATCAGCGCCATTCCTATATGCCCGGGCCCAATCGTTCAGATTCCAGCCAATTCCTGTCGTTACTTCTGTCATGCCAACCGCCATTGAATTCATACTTGTATACAAGATTCGTAGCGACACTTGTGCCAGATTCGTCAGGCAAGACAGGGGAATCTATAACATTATGATTTTTAACGGGTTTATCGAGATAAGAGCATCTAACTCACAAACAGAAAGTCAGACAAAGTACGGATGGCGCTTTAGAAGAAAGCTCGATGTAGCTGCATTGCACCAATTTGCACCAACTCGTACTAAAGAGCAACACAGATTTCAGAAGAGGTTTTTCAGATAGAACTGCATAGGTTTGGTCGACTCGCCCGATGCATCGACGTCTTTCCAGGCAAAAGACGTGCGAATACCCGCCATAGGCTGATAGCCCATATGCTTCCAGATCGGATCAAGTGACTGGTAGTTCTCTGGGCGTAAAGGATGATCATCGGGCCGTACCACGGAGCAAAAGACACAGGCGGATAACCCAAGGGCACGTGCATGCTTCTCCCGAGCATCAAAAAACTGTCGATACACTCCCTTACCCCGATACTCAGGCAGGAGTACAGACTCAGCACAGTAGAATAACGCCTTGTCATTGATTCCCGCTTTCAGGAACGGAGCTCTGAACTCATCGACTTCCGCCGCTAAGGGTAGACCGGTCGATGCTCCAACCAGATGGTCGCCTTCCCAGCAAAGCACCACAATACTGTCAGGGCACTTGGTGTAGGTGGCGAGGTAAGCACGCTCGTAATCTTCCGAGCCGTCGTAGAGGTATGGAAAATCGCGGAATATCCGAATCCGCAGGTCGGCAAGTTCCTCAAGAACCGGGCTTATTTCCACGCCGTAAAGGCACTCGACTCTCAGGCCCACCTTAGTTGCCCGTTACCCGCTTGAAGGTTTCCTGAAGGACTTTCACATCATTGGCAGCACGGTGCCGGTCGACATCTAACTCATTCCAGAGTGTGCTTTTAGTGTCTGCCCAGCGCTCCATTTCTTCCATGGTCAGTAGCTTGTTGATGGTTTCGATGCGAAAGCGTTGGACCAGCTCAGCTTCTTCGAACAGGCGGCCAATCCATGAGCTGTCAAAGCTCCATGCATCAGAGTAGAGAGTTTTATTGAACAGGTGCTCATTGAGCAGCAGGGCGACATCACGAATGCTCAGACCTTCCTGCTCAAGTTTGTCGCGGCTGATGCCGTGGATCGCTTCGGCCTCTTCTGACCAGTGCGTCCAGTGGCTGACAGGCTTGATGAGATAGCTGTGCACTTCCCGGTCTTCGAGAGCAAAGCCGATTTCGATGGGGAAACTCCCCCGGCCAAATCCAGAGGCTTCGACGTCAATGATGGGTGGAAGGGAACTACTCACAAATAACTGCCATATTCTCGTTAATTTCAGGCCGGCATTCTGGACGCTCAGGCCGGATTATTCAATGTGACTATTTTACTGCCTTTACGGCTGTCACCTACTGAGACAGCGCTCTGCTCGCTGGGGCGACCCGCATGACCTCTGCAATGGTTGTCATACCTGCGGCGACCTTATGAGCACCACTCAGGCGCAGACTGTGCATCCCTTCTTTCATCGCTGCCTGGCGTAGCTTCTGGTAATCCGTTGTTTCATTAATATGCGGCTCCAGCGACTCAGACAAGGGCATCACTTCGTAAATCCCCATTCGCCCGAGGTAACCTGTCCCGCGGCATTCCAGACAGCCTTTTGCAGTATAGATGTGTTCTGGCGTTTTCATCAGCCAAGGGGCAGTCAGCTGTTTCCAGACCTTTTCGTCGACAGGCTGCTTCTCTTTGCAGTGTGGGCACAAAGTACGCACCAGACGCTGGGCCATAACACCGATCACACTGGAGCGAATCAGGTAAGCAGGCAGTCCCAGTTCCTGTAAGCGGGTAAAGGCCGAAGGCGCATCATTGGTGTGAAGTGTCGACAGAACAAGGTGTCCGGTAAGCGCAGCCTGCACAGCGATCTCGGCCGTCTCAAGGTCGCGCACCTCACCCACCATAATAATGTCCGGGTCCTGACGCAGCAGAGCGCGAACCCCTGACGCAAAGGTCAGGTCAATCGTTGGGTTGACCTGCATCTGGTTAAACGCGGGCTCAACCATTTCAATCGGGTCTTCAATGGTCGATACATTCACTTCACTGGTCGCCAGCTGGCGCAGTGTCGAATACAAGGTGGTCGTTTTACCTGAGCCTGTCGGCCCGGTAACGAAGATAATGCCGTGATTATTGTCAGTCATTTCAGACCAGCGACGGCGATCTTCACGCGAGAATCCCATTTCAGAGAAACTGCGCATCAGCACCTGTGGGTCAAAGACACGCATCACCATTTTTTCGCCGAAAGCAGTGGGCAAGGTCGACAGACGCAGCTCGACTTCATCACCCTCGGGCGTTTTAGTCTTCAGGCGGCTGTCCTGAGGTTTACGCTTCTCAGCAATATTCATACGCCCCAGTGACTTAACCCGCGCAATCACGGCCATACCTACTGCGGCTGGTAACTCGTAGACATTATGAAGAACACCATCAATACGGAAACGCACGTGCGTTGTTTCGCGACGCGGTTCAAGGTGAATATCACTGGCGCGCTGGTCAAAGGCGTACTGCAGCAACCAGTCCACGATATTGACGATATGTTCATCGTTGGCGTCAGGCGCTTTCGCTTTGCCCAGCTCCAGCATCGACTCCAGGTTCTGCACCGAGCTGATACCAGAATGATCTTTGCGCGCCTTAGAGACCGAATTTGCTAACTGATAAAACTCAACCCGGTAGCGACTGATATCAGATGGCGAAGCTAACACCCGTTT
Source organism: Thalassolituus sp. UBA675 (assembly GCF_002297765.1). NCBI lineage: Bacteria > Pseudomonadati > Pseudomonadota > Gammaproteobacteria > Oceanospirillales > Oceanospirillaceae > Thalassolituus > Thalassolituus sp. UBA675. The sequence continues at coordinate 38,766 of NZ_DBNJ01000032.1, read as the reverse complement.
CACATTGCGACGGGTCACGTGTTCCAGGTCACCGACCCAGCTTGATGAATCCGGATCGGTACAGGCCACCACCACCTCATCAGTACTGACTTTCACCGCGAGGATTTTGTGCCGCTCTGAAAAGGCGTATGACATCACCTCAGTTACCGCAGATACGTTAATCTCAAGTGGATCAATATTGATCACATCCATCGACTCACGCTCACCCAACCATTCAATCAATGCGTGCTCAGTCAGCACTTTGCCGTCTACGCGGGCGTCTTTGTAACGCTGGCGGGCGATCAGGGTCAGAGGATGCAGAGTAGCGTCATCCGCCCCTCTGCGAATCGTCAGGGCCAATTGGTGATCATCTTCGGTGAGCAGGCCATCGCGGTGTAGATCACTCACCAGTGTCGACAGATTGAGTACCCGGTCTGGCGTCGCCTGCATGCATTAATCCTTTAGTAACTGTTTCAAAGAAGCTGATAACGAAGATGTCTCACTGCATTCAATCACATCACCTACCTGGCTGCGAGCCTCGTCCCAGCGATCACGGATACTTTCTCGGCCTAGCTGCGACTCAGTGCACATTCCAGCCACTTGCTGAACCGCACACGTTAATGCCTTCGCTGCTGCTTTATCCTTCAGCAGATGCTCTGACTTCATAGAGAGACTCTTGTCGAGCAATTGCCAAAGTACACTCTCTTTGCTCATAAGCCGCGCAATGGGGTAGCCTGACTGCCAGATGGCCTGTAAGTCGCCATCACTCCAAAGGTAATACTCAAGCGCCCGCTGCAGATCAAACGCCTGCTCAGGCAAACCGGCGCCCTCTGCATCAATTGTTGCGCCGTGAAACGATGCAGACCCGACTCCAGCCAGGCGGTAGCCACGCTCGGCTTTGGAAATATCACTCAACCACATGGGCGCCACGTCATGCAGCGCTTCTGATAAAGGCCACATTGCAGCGGCATCACCTGAAACCAACTCAAGCTCCAACTCACACAGAGGTTCCGACTGACCGTTGGCAAGAATACTGCCCTGATCGATTACCACTTCAATCTCCGAGCCATCCGCAGCTGTGTATAGCCAGCTGCGACGTTCAAAGTCAGTACTGAACACCGTCGTAAGACGATCCCTCGCTGCCGATTCTGGCCAGCACGCCTGTACCTCTGGTAACGCCAGCAACGATGGATCAAGCTGCCTTTCAGGCAAAGGCCAATTCCATTCGTGACGAACCTGAACACCACTGCTGGACTGACTGCGGGCCTTGAAAGTCTGTTCAAATCCCGAGTTCGTCGAGCGTATTCTTAATGCTGAATGCGCGGCAGACAGCGCCAGCTCAGGCGTATCGAAATAATCGTTATTCAGAGTTTTCTGGCCCGTTGCTGTCGCTTCGTTATCAAGCCAGCTGACCAGCGCCGGGATATCTTCAGGCTGGAGCCTGAGTTTCAGTTCAATTTCTTTTGCCATCGCGCTATTGTTTTATGTCGCTGTATTTTGCAGTTTAAGATCATCAAGGATAAGGCCATCATGCCGCTGCCCTCCACGCTCGAAAAGCTCTCGGCCCTGATCGCTGAGAACAGTATCAGCTCTGTATTACCCGAATACGATCAAAGTAATGAAGGTGTGATTAACCTGCTGGCAGGTTGGTGCCGGGATCTCGGTTTCGAAGTTTCTATTATGCCGATTGAAGGCCATCCGGGGAAATTCAACCTGCTGGCCACCTACGGCCGCGGGCCGGGCGGCCTGGTACTGAGTGGCCATACCGATACTGTGCCCTGCAACCCGGAAAAGTGGACATCAGACCCATTCACCCTGACCGAGCGCGACGGCAAACTCTACGGGTTGGGCACCTGCGATATGAAAGGCTTCTTTGCCCTTGCGCTGGAAGCGTTAGAACAGGTTCGCGATAAAACATTCCACCAGCCGCTGATGATACTCGCGACCGCCGATGAAGAATGCTCAATGAGCGGCGCCCGCGCGCTGAGTCAGAGTACGGGCCCCGGTGGTCGTTATGCCGTCATAGGCGAGCCCTCAAGCCTGCGACCGGTGCGCATGCACAAAGGCATCATTATGGATAGCATCCGGGTAACAGGCCGGGCCGGACATTCTTCCAATCCGGCGCTGGGCATTAATGCCATGGACGCCGTGCATGAAGTTATGGGCGAACTTAAAAACCTGCGCGCTGAGCTGGCCGAGAATTATCGCGATGCGCACTTTGCCGTGCAAACACCGACACTCAACCTTGGCTGTATTCACGGTGGCGACAACCCAAACCGTATTTGCGGCAGCTGCGAACTGGCTTTCGATTTACGCGCTCTGCCGGGCATGAGTAATGACGACCTGCGCGAAGAAATTCGTCGACGCATGAATCCGATTGCCGCGCAGAACAATGTAGAAATGTCATTCGAGCAATTATTCCCTGGCGTCGAACCCTTTGCAGAAAGCGAAAACAGCGCGCTAATTAAAGAAGCCGAACGCCTCACCGGATACACCAGCGTGGCCGTTAACTACGCCACTGAGGCGCCGTTTCTGCAGAACCTGGGCATGGAAACCGTGGTGCTAGGCCCGGGCAGTATTGATCAGGCGCATCAGGTCGATGAATTTATGGCACTGGATCAGATAGAGCCGTGCGTGAATATTCTGCGCAATCTGATCGAGCGCTTTTGTCTCACTCCCGCCCGTGATTAAATCATGAGAAGAAGTGATACCGAATAACTCTACGGGACGCCGTAAATACATCCATGTAGGCTCGGCCGCGCCATCCATGGCGTAGACGCCCGAATCCTTTATTCAGTATCACTACACCGTACCCACTGCCGAACGTTGCTGCCCCTTTGGACCAACTAACGCAGAACAGGAAGTCCCGTTTTGACCGACAACACCGAATACGTACAGTGGTTTCGCCAGTCGTCACCGTACATCAATGCGCACAGAGGCAAGACCTTTGTCATCATGTTTGATGGCGACGCTTTGCTGCATCCTAATTTTGATACCTTGGTTCAGGACATTGCCCTGCTGAACAGCCTTGGCGTGCGACTCGTGTTGGTACATGGTGCTCGACCACAGATTGATGCCGTTCTGGAGCGTCTGGATATTACCAGCCAGTTCCATAACGACCTGCGCATTACCGACGGTGAGGCCCTGCGCGCGGTAAAAGCGGCCGTGGGGATGGTTAAGGCAGACATTGAATCCCGGCTGTCGATCGGTATTCCTGGCTCTCCGATGCATGGTGCGCGTATCCGCGTCGTCAGTGGTAATTTCGTCACGGCTAAGCCCCTCGGCGTCATCAATGGTGTCGATTATCAGCACACGGGGGAAGTCCGTCGTATTGAACATCAGGCGGTGAGTCATCTGTTAGATCAACAAAATGTCGTGCTCTTATCCTGCTCCGGTTACTCGCCCTCGGGTGAGATGTTCAACCTCAGCGTCGAAGATGTTGCGCGTCACGCTGCCGTTGCATTACGCGCCGATAAACTGATCGCGTTTGGTGAAAACGACGGTTTAACCGGTGAAGATGGCACTGCGCTGGAAGATTTAACCTGCCGTGAGCTTGAAGATATTCTCAGCTCCTTGTCGGGAAGCCCACGCTGGCAGGCCGATATGGCACTGCGGTGTGTACGTCAGGGCGTGCCGCGCGTGCATATGTTGAGTTATCAGACTGACGGTGCATTACTGCAAGAGCTGTTTACCCGTGAAGGTAGCGGCACCCTGATCAGTCAGGATGCATATGACCAGTTGCGCGCTGCTAACATCGATGACGTGGCAGGCATTCTTGATTTGCTGAAACCATTAGAAGACGACGGCATTCTGGTACGGCGTTCGCGTGAATTACTGGAAACCGAAATTCACCGTTTTTATGTCATCGAGCGCGACGGTTTAATTACGGCCTGCGCAGCGCTTTATCCCTACTCAGACGACGAAGCCGAGCTGGCCTGCGTTGCTGTTCATGGAGACTATCGCGGTAGTAATCGTGGTCAAAGGCTGCTTGAGCAGATTGAACAGGAAGCCAAAAGACGTCATTACAACCGCCTTTTTGTTCTGACGACGCGAACAGCGCACTGGTTTGTTGAGCACGGTTTTAAAGCCGGGCAGGTCAGTGAATTACCGCAGGAAAAGCAGAAGTTATATAACTTCCAGAGAAACTCTAAGGTCTTCTTTAAAACGCTCTGACACCCGGGTGTCAGAGCTTGATTCGCTTAAACGTTTCGTCGGTTTAAAAATCGTCGAAACGGAACAGCCATGAATAAGAAAAGCCAACATACTCATATTTGCCGACTTCTTCGCTGCCGTATTCCGGATTCCAGGTAACCGACAACCGGTGCGTATCATCAATCAGGATGCCGCCTTCCAGCGAGTACATCAGATCAATGGAGGTTTCTGACACATCGTCCGGGAGCTGCAGATCAATAGCGCCTTCACCAAGGAAAAAATCCAGGTAATTCTGTATCTGCTGAATATCTGCTGCCGCAAATTCCTGAAAGGCTTCCGTCGAACTGACACCGACGCTATCGACTGTAAAAGTATAACTGGTACGAACAGCACCAACACCCAAACCGGCGAAGAGGTCAAAATTCGCAAAAGGCTGCGACAGAACAAAATTCACGGTCACCGCCTGACGACTGACACTATCGAGATAAGCACAACCAACAGAAACATCGTTAGTAATGCGGTCAACTGCCGTCTGATCCAGACAGCCTCCTTCAAACTCCCGGTCGTCTTTACCCAAAACGGCACCTTCGACTTCCAGCGAAAAGCGATCACTGAAGTCCATACCAAAGCGGGTTTCAAAGTTCAGAATGGGATAGTCAGCGCCTGAGTACTGCTCATTGAGCTCACCATATTCTGCACCTACGCCCAGATACTGACTGGCCGAGACATTCGCTGAGCAAAGAGCAGCCGCGCCCACGAGCGCGCCAATTGCATACTGTATTTTCATTGTTGTTATTAGAATCTGATTCGTGAGAAGAACAAAACAATGGCGCGGAAAGCCCAACAGGTCAAGCCTGGACTAAGTAAAGAGCCTTCTGCTACCACGCTCCACTCTCAATCGCGGCGCTTCACTTTTAACCGCGACGCCGTACGAAGAAGAAATCGACGATAAAGCCAGCAATGACCATCCCCAACAGATACTTACCTGAGATTTCTGCGGACGTCACCGGTGAACCCAGCGCCGTATGCAGCATCGGCACCATCATAAAGCCGATAAAGATACCGCCAATACGGAATACCGAAGCCGACCCTTTACTGTCTACCTTACGGGCCATAATGATGCCCGCATACATAATGGCAAAGCCGAGAAATGATACTGCGAAAGCTGCCAGATCCATCTTAAAACCCTGTTATTGTGTCGAATAATCGCATGGTACCTATAATCAACTCACGAGTCATTCCACCTTGCTATCCCCCCTTTGCTGCGATAGTTTTCGTCGCTAAATAACAACTTATTCAGGAACTCCCATGTTCGAGATTCTCACCCAGGTTGCTCTTCCTATATCCCTGATTCTGATCATGGCAGGCGTCGGCATGGGGCTGACTCCAGCTGATTTTGGCCGAGTGATTGCCCAGCCAAAAGCGTTCGTGATTGGTGCTGTCTGCCAGATGGTATTGCTGCCTTTAATCGCTATCGGCATCATTGAATTGACGGGCCTGACCGGCCCCTTGGCGATCGGCCTCTTTATACTCGCACTCTGCCCAGGAGGCACCACCTCAAACCTCTATACGCTTCTTGCCCGTGGCGACGTCGGTTTGTCAGTATCGCTGACCGCCGTCATCGGTTTTATCACACCATTTACTATCCCGATTCTCGGCGCCTGGGCGATTCACCAGTATGGCGATGCCGACCAGACGTTTGAGCTGCCACTGGCCAAGACCTGGATTACGCTGATGGTTGTGACGGTTATTCCTGTAATTGTCGGCATGCTGATCCGCCGCTTTGCCAGCAACTTTGCTGTAAAGATGGAACCCTGGGTATCGCGCTTTTCGGTCGCCGTACTGGCTCTCGTTATCATCTCCATCTGTATTAATCTGGGCCCTCAGCTTATCGACTTTGTAGTCGCATCTGGCCCGGCCACTCTGCTGCTGAACCTGATTACTATGGGTCTTGGCTACCTGCTGGGCAATGCCCTGCTTCACCACGAGGACCAGGCCCGAACGATCTGCCTCGAAGTTGGCCTCCAGAACGGTACGCTGGCTCTCATGGTCGTCACCGGTATTCTGGCCAGCCCCGAAATGGCTGTTGCACCATCGGTGTACAGCCTGCTGATGTTCGCCACAGCGACCCTGTTTACACTGTGGGTACGAAACCGCCCACTGACCTCCGCCTGATATACCCGGCTATTCAGATGGCCTGCCTGCTGGCAGGCCGAACTCAAGACAATCAACGTCATCCTTGCCAATGCACCGGCAACCGTCTGGTGTAATATGCCTGCCTCTAATGAATCACTCATGAGGCTGTATCTCCATGCTCGGTCAGATCATCAAGTCGATTATCAAACGCAATGAGCCTGCAATCATTCCTGCGCAGGGAACCTCGGTCGTTCGCCAGCGCGTCTGGCCACACCAGATCGACTACAACCTTCACATGAATAACGCCAAGTACCTGAATGTTCTCGAAGGTGCCCGCTGGACCCTTTTCCGTGACAACGGTTGGTTCAAACACCTCTTTGAGAAGCGCATCAACCTGGTAGTGGCATCGCTGGAAATTACCTTTATCCGTGAGCTTAACCTGTTCAGCAGCTACGAAATTCACACCAAGCTGCTGACCTGGGACGAAAAGTACATCTACTTCGAACACCGCTTAATGGTGAAAGGTAAGCTATATGGCCACGCGCTGGTAAAAATGGCCGGAGTACGCAAAGGCAAGCGCGCACTGACGCCAGAGATCTGCGAGGCCGTGGGCGCAGACTTCAACCAGGCGGATGTAAAAGAAGCCATCACCCACTGGAGCGACATGACTCAGGCCAAACGCGAGCTCTGATAACGTCATGAAACGTCAGAGAGTCTCACCCGGCCGGGACATGGGTAAAGGAAAGTAAGTGCTCAGTCCGTCGCAGGATGGTTCATATACACTGAGTTCTAACAACCGACTACCGAGATGGAGAACTCTGATGAAGCCACTTTTTAAAGTTGCCGCGACCCTCGTACTTGCGGGTGTCGCCGGCCACGCTGCCGCCGACATTAAACCTTTTGAGGCTGTGGAATACCGAAAGGGTATTTTTAAAGCCGTTAAATGGCATTTCGGCGCTATGGGTGACATGGTCAAAGGTAAAGCTGAATTCGACAGCGAAGACTTCGCGCGCCGCGCAGATCTGCTCGCGGCATTAAGTCAGATGCCATGGGAAGGTTTCCGCCCTGGCACCTACGCCAGTGCCACATCAGCCTTGCCTGTGATTGAAGACGAATGGGAAGACTTCACCGCAGCTGGTGATGCCTTCAGCGAAAAAGCAGCCGCCTTAGCGGTCGCCGCAAAAGGCGACGATATGAAAGCGATCAAATCAGCATTCGTAGCCACTGCCCGCACCTGTAAAGGCTGCCACGATGACTTCAAAGACTGATTAAAAGCGCCACCGCTCCGGCGGCCAACGCCACAGAACAAAGCCCGGTCCACACAGGCGCCCGGGCTTTTTTATTCACCGGCCCGTCAGCATACCGGCCCGGTTTTTTATTGCCTGTCACCATCCCCTGCAGCAAGCTTTCATTTTTCGCGAACTGATGAAACAGTACTGCCAGAATATGCAGGCCAACGATGCCCAGAAGCACATTAAAGGAAATTTCGTGGAGTTCAGTAAGAAGCAGACTGGTGTCATAACTCACCATCGGGAATAAGGGCCCCTCGAACAAAACATCATCCGTAGCGAATAATCCCGAGACAACCTGAAATCCGACAAGACCTAACAAACCAAGCACCGCCAACGCACCCAGGGGGTTATGGCTGAGATAATGCAACTCTCTTCCGCTGAGCAAATCCCGGGCATACACCAGAGTCGATTTCGGAGAACGGATAAAGTGACTAAATCTGGCATACGCAGGCCCAGCCACGCCCCACAGTACCCGGAAAATGATCAATCCCAGAGCCGTCAGTCCAAAGGCCTGGTGCCAATCCATCCAGCCCTGCTCGACAGTCAGCCAGGCACCCGCCAGACAAACAGTCAGCCCCCAGTGGAAAATACGGATAAATATATCCCAGACGTAGGTTTTCTCAGACACAAGGGGCTCCCGCTGGATGGTCTTCAGAAATTTTACGAAAATGCTGACGACATCAAATTTTAAGAGGAATTAATCAGATAGTTTACGGAAGTGTGTGAAGAACGAACGTACACGACTATAAATAATTGTCAGGGCCAGATAGGCACACCTCTCCAAGTCAGGAAAGAGTGACAATATCAGCAATTCTCAGAATGCTTCTGATGTCTCCGATGGTCACTGTCAGTAGATTCATGGTCTGGTAGTGTGACGAGACCAATACGCATCAAATACCGAAGGAGAATGGTATGACATGGATGATCACAGGTGCGGGAGGCCAGGTAGGCCAGTGCTTGCAGCAACAACTCAAACAATCGCGGCGCCGCATCATCGCGCTCAGTCATAGCGCATTAGACATCACTAACGACAAACTACTGACTCGTGTACTCGAGGCCAGCAGACCCAGAGTGATCTTCAACTGCGCTGCCTATACCCACATGAATAAAGCAGAGCAACAGGGAGAACTCGCCTGGAAAGTCAATGCGAGGGCACCCTCAACACTGGCCCGATGGTGTAACGACAATGGCGCCTGGTTGATTCCTCTGTCTTCAGACTACGTTTTCTCTGGCTGGATGGCTGATGCCTACTCTGAAAGTGCCTTACCCTGCCCTTTATCAGAATATGGGCGAAGTAAACTGGCCGGAGAGCAGTCAGTAATGGAAAGCTGCGATAGAGCCGTCGTCATCCGTACGGGTTGGCTGTTCAGTCAGTATGGTAAAAATCCACTTTGTTACATGTTGAACAGTGCTCAGAAGTCCCTCAAGATCAATGTGGCAAGCGACGCCTATGTTTCTCCGACACCCGCTGTCTCGTTAGCCGAAACCATGGTAGAAATTGCCAGTCTGGCTGAACAGGGGCGTATTGCCAGAGGGCGATACCATTTCGCCGGTACGCCAACTGCGAGCACTTATATTTTTGCAGGTGAGATGCTACGTCAGGCCAACGAGTTAGGGTTAATCGACCGTCGCTGCCGTCTGTTACCAGAAACGATTAACCCGCCGGGTTCGGGCGCAATGAGACCACACAATTCTGCCCTGGTATCGCAGAAGCTACCCGATTTAGGTATTTATCCACCCGACTGGCGCACAGAACTGTCAGCGACTCTGGAAGCGATCAAAGAGCGTCAGAGTCTGGGCGAGCCCGGTCTCTGTCAGGCCTTTGCCTCGTAAACAACAAAGCTGTAGTTGTATGGATTAGGGCCTTCGGCGGCGAAATCTTCGCGAGCAACTTCCTGCCACAGGCTTTTGTCGTACTCAGGAAAGAAAGCATCCCCCTCAACGTCTGCATGAACCTCGGTCAGATACAGGCGGTCGGTATGAGGCAGTGCCAAGGTGTAGATTTCTGCGCCCCCCATAATCATGGCTTCTTCCTGGCCATCAATCAGGCAAACGCTCTCCGCCAGTTCTCTTGCGGCTTCGACGCTGTTCACGACCTTAACACCTTCGGGCTGGTAGTCGGCCTGTCGGGTAATCACGATATTGGTACGACCGGGAAGCGGCTTACCGATGCTCTCGTAAGTTTTCCTCCCCATGATGACAGGCTTACCCATCGTGGTTTGCTTGAAGTACTTCAGGTCATTCGGCAGATACCAGGGCAATGCGTTATTGCGTCCGATGACACCATTTTCGGCAACCGCCACTATCATGGAGAGCTTCACAGAGAAATCCCGTCGCTAAAAAATCAGCGCCTATGATAGCGATGCAGGTCAGCATTGTCAGGCGCACCGGGCCACAAATTCCGGCATGCGATCAGCAGCAATTGGTTTCGAAAACAGATACCCCTGACATTCGTCGCATCCCAGCCCCGCCAGTCGTGATTGCGTCGATGCCTGCTCGACCCCTTCTGCGATCACCTTAAGTTTCAGGCTGTGAGCAAGATGAATGATTGAGCCCGCAATCGCATCATCGTCATTATTTATCCCCACAGACTTAACAAAGTCACGGTCAATTTTCAGGTAATCAACGGGCAGCGTACGCAGACTGGCGAACGATGAATATCCAGTGCCAAAGTCATCGATCGCAATGGCGATATTTTCAAACCGTAGACGCGCAAGCGTGTCTGCCGTGCGGTCGTTTCCTTCCATGATCATGGCTTCTGTAATTTCGAGCGTAAGGTGCTTACCCGCAAGACCTACCTCATCAAGAATACCAAGCACCTGATCCGCGAGATCTGGCTGGAAGAATTGTCGCGACGTCAGGTTCACCGACACTCTGGCATCTTCGGGCATAAGTCCGTCGTCCAGCCACTGGCGAAACTGTTGGCAGGCACTTTCGATAGCCCACATTCCGAACTTTTCGATCAGGCCGGTCGTTTCCAGCACCGGAATAAACTGCTCCGGCGGCACATGACCAAACACGGGGTGATTCCAGCGCATCAGCGCCTCGACGCCATAGAGACGCTGCCCATCCATACTCATTTGTGGCTGGTATTCCATGGATATCTGGCGGTTATCCAACGCATGATAGATCGCCATCTCCAGACCTCCGCGAATCCGGTCCTCGGCAGAGTGGGCGCTGTAGATAACATAGCTGTTCTGACCGATCTGTTTGGCACCCGACAATACCTGCTCGGCATGCAGAATCAGATTGCCAGCATCGTGGTCCGCTTCGCCAGCCAGTGCTGCGCCAATGCTGCCCGAGAGTTTTATTTTTTCTCCCTGAAAGGTCACCGGCGCATCCAATTGGGCGCTGATTTTTTCGCAGACCTGAATCAGGTTACGCGTCTGTCGGAGGTTTTCGGCAATCAACGCAAATGTGTTGCCGCCAATCCGGGCCAGGGTGTCGGATTTCCGGGTGACAGAGCGCAGTCGCTCCGTCAGTTCAATCAGCACCGCATCTCCCGCAGAGTGGCCGAATGATTCACTCAGCCGGTGAAAATGATCAAGATCCAGGATCACCAACCCCATCGGTTGCTTGCTTCGTTTATGGGCTTCCAGTGAGTGTTCAAGGCGATCCTGAAACAAGTAGCGGTTAGGCAGCCCAGTAAGAGGGTCCAGATAGCGGTTCGAACGCAACGCGCATTCCCGGGCTTTTCTTGTCGCAGCGGTACGGATAGCAGGAATCAGCTCAGCGGAATTGGTCACTACCTCCTGCGCGCCTAGCTCCAGTAGCCGCTCCATACGCATGTCCGGGAAGTTCAGCATCACCACCAGAGGCGCCTCGGGCAAAGCCTGTGTGGTGTAATCGAGAATCTGCGCCAGCCTCTCACTGTATGTCGAGGCATGAAGCACAATCACGCCTTCTGATTCCATCCAGCTTTCGGCGAGTGATTTGCCATCCTCACAGAGGCAAACGCGGACGGCTCTCGGCAAAGCTGGCTCAGCTTCATCGATGGAATGCCAGAAAACGATGGGTGTTTCAAACTTAACGGGTTTAATGAAAGACACTACAGAACCTCCCTGTGACGTATACAGAGAGTGTAGAAGGCCTCCCGATATTAGCCCGGGAGACACACAAAAGTCAGGCGTCAGTTCTCAGACGGAAAATAACGCCGGAAAACAGGCACCCCAAAAAACAACCGATCAGACAGCGACCGGCGCCTTAATGTGCGGGTGCGACTCATAACCTTCAATCACAAAATCTTCGAACTTATAGTCGAAAATGCTTTCAGGCTTACGTGCAATCACCAGCTTAGGTAACGCCAGCGGCTCACGACTCAACTGCAGATCAGTCTGCTCAAGGTGGTTGGCGTAAAGATGAACGTCACCGCCCGTCCAGACGAAATCCCCCACTTCAAGGTCGCATTGCTGAGCCATCATATGCAGCAGCAAAGCGTAGCTGGCGATATTGAATGGAACACCCAGGAAAATATCTGCGCTGCGCTGATAAAGCTGGCAGGAAAGCTTGCCGTCAGCGACGTAGAACTGGAAGAAAGCATGGCACGGTGGCAGAGCCATATTTTCGATTTCGCCCACATTCCAGGCACTGACAATCAGGCGGCGGGAATCAGGGTTATTCTTAATCTGCTCGACAATCTGAGATATCTGATCAACATGGCGGCCGTCAGCTGTTGGCCAGCTACGCCACTGTGACCCGTACACAGGCCCGAGGTTTCCCTCTTCGTCTGCCCACTCATCCCAGATGGATACGCCGTTTTCTTTCAGGTAGCTGATATTGGTATCACCACTCAGAAACCAGAGCAGCTCATGAATGATTGAGCGCAGGTGCAGCTTTTTGGTGGTAACGAGCGGGAAGCCTTCGCTCAGATCAAAGCGCATCTGGTAGCCGAAACAACTGTAGGTACCCGTTCCGGTGCGGTCTTCTTTAAATACACCGTGTTCGCGTACATGACGCATCAGATCGAGGTATTGTTTCATGCTTTTTTAGCTCCGCTATTTGTGCCGTTACGGTAGGCCCAGATCAATAGAATCAGACCAAATACGATCATTGGCAGGCTCAACATCTGCCCGCGGGTCATCCAGCCAAACATATCGAAGCCGATGTGTGCATCCGGCTCACGGAAGAATTCAGCGATGGTACGGAAAACCCCATAACCAATCAGGAACATCGCACTGACCGCTTTCTGCGGACGAGGGCGAGACGAATAAAACCAGAGAATAACAAACAGGAGAAAGCCTTCCAAACCCGCCTGATAAAGCTGCGAAGGATGACGCGCAAACTCATCCGCGCGCGGAAAAACCATCGCCCAGGGCACATGCTCAGGGTCAGCGACGCGGCCCCATAATTCACCGCCGATAAAGTTGCCGATGCGCCCGAACATCAAACCCAGTGGGACAAATGGCGCACCGAAATCACCGACGTCAAAGAAACTCTTCTTGTGAATTTTGCAGAAGATCAGAATGGCAGTCAGAACGCCAAGCAAACCGCCATGAAAGGACATGCCCCCCTCCCAGACACGGAACAGCCACAATGGATCTTCGAGAAACTGCGGGAAGTTATAAAACAGGACGTAGCCCATGCGGCCGCCAATCACGACCCCCATCGCGCCGTAGAAAATCAGGTCAGAGACCTGCTGCGTGGTCCAACCACTGCCAGGCTGCTTCGCACGCCATGTCGCCAGCAGATAGGCCGAAGCAAACGCTGCGAGGTACATCAGGCCGTACCAATGCACTTTTATAAAGCCGAGTTCAAACGCGACAGGATTAATATCCGGATAGGTCAGCATGGTACTTCCCTGACAGTAAAACAGTTAAAAGAAAATAAAGCGGATTCCGACAACGCAGAGTAACACAGCAAACAACTTTTTCAGCAGCGCCGCATCAAGCTTGTGCGCCAGGCGCGCACCCACCTGAGCACAGGGTACGCTGGTCAAAGCAATCCCCAGAACAGCAGGCCAGTATACGAATCCGGTAGACCACTCTGGCAGAAGATCATTCCCTTGCCCGGCAATGATATTGGTGACTGCTCCGGTCAGAGCGATCGGAATCCCACATGCAGCAGACGTCGCTACTGCCTGACGCATACTGAAGCGCATCCATGACAAATAAGGGACAGTAAACGTCCCACCGCCGATACCGAACCATGAAGAACCGAAGCCAACAATACTACCCGCACTCATCAAGCCAAGAGCAGAAGGTCGATCTCCCTTGCCTGGCGGCTCCCAGCCGGTGAACATTTTCAACGCCAACAGCAGCGCAAAGACACCAATGATGTTCTGCAATACCGGACCAGGAACTTCACTGATAAGGACCACACCCGCCGCCGTACCAATAACAATCCCGGCGGCCATACTGCGCACCAATGACCAGTCGATCGCGCCATTGCGGTGATGCTCACGCACGGAACTCAGTGAAGTAAATACGATAGTGGCGAGAGAGGTAGCCACGGCCATATGGGTAAGCACCTCGGCGGAAACGCCCTGTGCTGCGAAACTGAAAATCAGTACAGGAACAATCACCATGCCCCCGCCGATTCCAAACAGTCCGGCAAGCACGCCAGCAAATGCCCCCACCAATAAATAGAGTAAAAAGGTCATACAGATCGGTTCTTCTTCATGGTCGCGGCATTATGAAGCATTCGTGCTTGGTGTACACTGCCGCTATGTGCTTAATCGTTTTCGACTGGCAACCCGGTCAATCTCAGTGGCTGCGCCTGAGCGCAAACCGCGATGAATTTTATCAACGCCCTGCGGCGCCGATGCACCCATGGGAAAATATTCCCGGGCTGTACGCTGGCAAAGATCTGGAGCAGGGCGGTACCTGGCTTGGATTCAGAGACACTGGTCGCTGGGCCGCACTGACCAATGTTCGCGCCCCGGGAGCAGGCCCTCAGAATCCCAGATCACGCGGTGAGCTGGTCACAGACTTTGTTGAATCAGACCTGCCAGTAGAAGACTGGCTGCAGAGAATTAACTGCGACGACTATGCGCCGTTCAATCTGCTCGCCGGTACAACCACAGAACTCTGGTATCTGAGCAACCATCCTGACCGCCAGCTGAGGCGACTACAAGCCGGCCGCTACAGCCTGAGTAACGCCCAACTTGATAGCCCGTGGCCAAAGGCCGAGTTAGCAAAAGAGCAACTCGCTCAGGCTGACAGCGGATTCGCAACGCTGCTGAACCGTCGTGATCCCTGGCCCGACGAAGTTCTGCCTGCGACTGGCGTCCCCATCCTCTGGGAGCGGCTTCTTTCGGCTCAGTTTATCATCGCACCAGGATACGGTACCCGTTGCAGTACCGGCATTCTCGCTTCAGGAAACGATGTCCAATTACAGGAAATCACCTGGAATGAGCAAGGCGAAAACGTCGGCGAGAGAAGCTACAGATTAGCCATTAAAGACAGGTAGTCTGTCCCCGTTTGTTACAAACGAATACGCAAGAGTGAGAGCGAGTTCGAAAAGCACGTCCATACTAAAGCTATGACGTGTATAAATCGCAGAACACCGAACAGCCACACACACCGCGTGCCTCTGATTGTTGGCGGGGTATGCGCGTTGCTGCTGTTTGCGGCGCTGGCAGCGAGCCTCCATACACGACCTTTTATGCCACCCAGTGTTGCGCAGGAACACATGGAGCATTGGCTGATTGAGGGTGCCCGCAAGGTCGCCGGTGAAGTCAGGCTCCGGCACATCCGCAACATGGAACCCTTTTACCTGAAACGTAACTACCAACCTATCTGGCTGGACAGTTACCAACTGCGCCCGGAAGCACATGAACTCATCGAGCTTCTGCGAGAAACTTCCGTCGATGACTGGCGCAATTACGGTTATTCATTGGATACGCTTGAACGCGAGATGCGCAAGCTTACTAATCTGCCGGAGCAGGCCACCGCCATGGAGGTACTGCTCACCGATGCCTTCGTGACATACGCAGAGCAGGCTCTCAATAACGAACTGATCCCCAACGCTGACGAGAATGACCATCCAACCATGCGTAAGGTCGTTCTGTCTGGCGAGGACCGGATCACAGAAGAACAGATCATCACCCTGCTGCATGAGTCCGTACGCCAGAATAAACTGGATGAACTACTGGCTGGCATGGCCCCCCAGCACGACGGCTACCGACGCCTTCGCGCCGAGCTGAAACGCTATCGTGATATCGACCGAAGCGGCGGATGGCGCCCTATTTCTCACGAGCTGACCCTGAATGCTGGCGACCGCCATGTCGAGGTCCCGTATCTGCGTTGGCTGCTCGACCAGTATGGCGATCTGCCCAAAGGCACTCTGGCCTGGTTCCTCGGGGATAAGAGCGAAAAGACTTTACGCGCCCCAGCGCGGGAGAAAAATCCCGATCTGAGCAAGCCAGAGTATCTGTTCGATGGACCAATGCGGGCCGCCATTAGTAGCTTCCAGCAGCGACACAAGTTAGAAAGCACGGGCAAGCTCAATAAAGAAACCATTGATCGCCTGAACATTCCGCCCTACCAGACAGCTCAGCGCATCGCTCTGAACATGAAGCGTTGGCGCCAGTTACCAAACGACCTTGGCCATCGTCACATCATGGTCAATATGGCGGATTACTCGATGCGCCTGATGAATGGCGGATCTCCCGAGCTGGAGATGAAGGTGATCATTGGCCGACTCGACCGGCGTACGCCCGTCATGACAGACCTGATGCGCATTATTGAAATCGCCCCGACCTGGACGGTGCCTCCACGCATCGCCAGTTCCTACCTGCTTCCCAAGCTTAAGCGTAACCCTGACTACCTGAAGCAAAAAGGCTTTGACGTATTACAGTGGCGAAACGGCTCAGCCGTGCATGTGTCAGCGGATGAGATTAACTGGAAGAATTATAGCGCTCGCAATCTTCCTTATACCTTTGTACAGCGTCCGGGAAAACTGAACGCACTGGGCACGGTGAAGTTTCTGTTCCCGAATGATCAGAGCATCTATCTGCACGATACTTCTAGCCCGGAGCTGTTCGCGAAAGATCAACGTGCTCTCAGCTCAGGCTGTGTCCGGGTAGAGAAGCCCCGACTGTTGGCTGAAAAACTGCTTCAGTCACAGGATGGCTGGCATCGCGGACGTATCGACGAAGCGATTGATCACAACCGTACCAGCCGTATCCGCATCAAAGATCCTGTACCCGTACATCTGATGTACTGGACTACCTGGGTCGATGACAATGGCAGCCTTCAGATACGCGATGATGTCTATCAGCGCGACCTCATTGGCGGTACCGCCACCCACGCCAGCCTGTAACAACTACTTACACGCTGGCGCGTATTTACGAAATACGGACATGACACACCTGTCGTGACGAACTTACTGATGAACTACGTCTGATTTTTTCCGTTGGACTTTTGGCATACTGACTTCTCACTGTAATCCCAATGTAACAGGAGTCAGAACATGCTGGACCGTCGCCGTTTTCTGCAACAGTTTGCCGCTGTTTCTGCTGCAGGTATGACAGGCCTCAGTACTAATGCTTACGCCGCCTCAGAATCGATTATTGATTCGGGCCCTGATCGTACTTTGAGTCTGTACAACATTCACACGGGTGAAACGGTCAAAAGTACCTTCTGGTCTCAAGGGCAGTTTATCGACAGTGAAATTGAAATGATCGATATGCTGGTACGTGATTTTCGCGCCAACGATGTAATGGCAATGGACAGAAATCTGTATCAGGATCTGTACGAACTACAGACCCGCCTCTCACCCAACAAGCCGATGTACATCATTTCGGGTTACCGCTCGCCGAAAACCAATGCCGCTTTGCGTAACGGTTCTTCAGGCGTCGCGAAGAAAAGTCTGCATATGCAGGGTCGCGCAATCGACCTGCGCATCCCTGGCGTATCTCATAAAGAACTGCATCGTGCGGCGCTGGAATTAAGAAGCGGTGGCGTTGGTTACTATCCAGACAGCGGGTTCGTTCACCTTGACACCGGACGGGTTCGCCGCTGGCAGGGTTAATCCCCTGAGAAGGTTTTAATTCAGGCCGACATTCGGGCCGATAATACGTCCGAAACCAGCCTTCTCCAGCATCAGCTGCAAGGTTGATGCGATGACTTCACCACTCTCCATGGTGATGACTTCTTCGAGTAGTTTCTCTGCCCATTCACGGCTGATGCCACGCAGGACCGACTTCACTTTCGGCAAGTTCGTCGCGTTCATCGACAGGCAGTCATAACCCATTGCCATAAGCAGGACGGCACCCATGGGGTTACCCGCCAGCTCACCACAGACACTGACCGGCTTACCTTCCGATTTTGCATCATCAACAATGCGTTTCAGTGCCTGCAGAACCCCAGGATGAAACGCCTGATAGAGATCAGCAACACGAGGGTTGTTGCGGTCAACGGCAAGCAGATACTGCGTCAGGTCATTACTGCCGACCGACAGGAAGTCGACGCGCTGAGCCAGATCCTTGATCTGATAAACAGCCGCAGGAACTTCCACCATAACGCCAACTTCAGGCATCTCGACCTTAAAACCTTCTTCGAGTGTTTCTACATGCGCACGGTAAATGAGGTGCAATGCCGTATCCACTTCAGCAACGTTGCTGATCATCGGCAGCATGATACGAAGATTATTGAGGCCTTCACTGGCCTTCATCATGGCGCGTACCTGCACCAGGAAAATTTCAGGATGATCGAGGGTAACGCGAATACCGCGCCAGCCGAGAAACGGGTTTGCCTCATTGATAGGGAAGTACGTGAGCGCCTTATCCCCACCAATATCCAGCGTACGCATAGTCACCGGGTCTGGACTGAACGTCTCGAGCTGCTCCCGGTAAATCTCCTGCTGCTCACTCTCCGACGGGAAGCGATCCTTCATCATGAACGGCACTTCGGTACGGTACAGGCCCACCCCTTCGGCACCCCGATCACGACTGCGCAACGCATCTGTAATCAGGCCAGTATTCACCCAAAGGGGAATGCGATGTCCATCGAGAGTTTCGGCCGGTTGATGCAGCAGGCCCTCAAGATCTTCGGCAAGCGCCTGCTCTTCTTCGTAGATGGCATAGTACTGCTCACGCAATTCATCATTTGGATTCGAGAACAGAAGGCCACGGTAGCCATCAACGATCAGGTCTTTGCCATCAAGTTGAGCATGCGGCAAGTCTACGGCACCCATCACAGTCGGGATACCCATAGCACGCGCCAGAATCGCCACGTGAGAGTTGGAAGAGCCTTTCACCGACACCATAGCGCGCAACTTTTCAGTCGGCACTTCACCCAACATGGCGGGCGTCAGTTCTTCGCTGACCAGAATAGTATCATGAGGGTAATCGTCCGGGCGCGAGGTCGCTTCGTTGCCCTGTAAATGCGCAAGAATACGTGTACCAAGGTCGAGAATATCGGTAGCTCGTTCGCGCAGGTAAGCATCTTCCATCATCTGGAAGTGACCGACGTACTCCATGACTACCTGACGCAGTGCCCCCTGAGCCCAGTTGCCCTTGTTGATCGCAACTTTGACCTCAGCACCCAGAGCGTTGTCGTCCAACATGTTCAGATACACGTCGAACAGAGCCATTTCTTCGGGGCGCAGTTCGCCTTTAAGCTTGCCACCTAACGAGCGTATCTCTTCTCGCGCGGCTTCCAGCGCAAGATCAAAGCGCTCCAGTTCGATCTCGACCGACTCGGGTTCACGATCAACCACTCCCGATAGGTCTGCCGCGGGTGAAATAACCACACCCGTACCAAGACCGACGCCGGGCGCACCCGGAGCACCGGTGAAGCGGGTACTCTTTTTCGGTTCGGTGGCTGTCTGTGGAATATGAAGGATATTGCCGGTCGCTTCGGCATGAGCAATCACGCCCGCCAGCTGCGCCGACATAGTGACCAGAAACGCCTCTTCACCAGCATCAAACTGACGGCTGTCGCGCTGCTGTACCACCATCACGCCCAACAGGCGTTTGTGGTGGATAATCGGTACGCCAAGGAAGGACATAAAAGGATCTTCCCCGGTCTCAGACAGGTACTGAAAACGGGGATGCTCAGGAGCATTATCGATATTCAGGGGTTCTTCGCGGGTACCGACCAGGCCGACAAGGCCCTGTGATCCGGCAAGGCTGACTTTACCCACAGCGTCCTGACGCAGACCTTCGGTCGCCATCAGCACGTAGCGTTTGTCATCGGGCTCATACAGATATACTGAGCATACCTCGGTCTGCATCGCCTCGCGGATACGGGCAACCACTACCTTGAGGGCCTCACTCAGTTCGGTGACTGAGCTGACCTCCTGTACGATACGTCTCAGTATATCGAGCATGTTTTCTGTTCTGGCCTCGCTATTAGGCTCAGTTTATCTCGTTCGTTGTTATTATCTCCGGACTCAGCCGGACTTACGTTGCAACCTTGCAATACGCGGTGCCAGTTCCGCCAGTGCGCGACGGTAGACATCGCGCTTAAAGGCAACGACTTCACCAAGAGGGAACCAATAACTCACCCAGTTCCACCCATCAAATTCGGGGTTGCCCGTCGCTGAGAGGTTAATCTCTGATTCCTCTGCCAACAACTTCAGCAAGTACCATTTTTGCTTCTGCCCAACACACACAGGGCGCTTGTCGCGTCTGACCATCCGCTTTGGCAGGCGGTAGCGCAGCCAACCGCGGGTCGAACCGATGATCTGTACGTGCTCGGGTAAAAGACCCACTTCTTCCTGAAGCTCACGATACAGTGCTTTCTCCGGCGACTCTCCGCGTTTTATTCCCCCCTGTGGGAATTGCCAGGCATTCTGACCAATCCGACGGGCCCACAGCACCTGCCCCATTGCATTGCAGATGATGATGCCGACGTTCGGACGATACCCATGCTCGTCTATCACAATGCCATCCAACTCTATCTATTCACTCAACCTTGCCGATTTTATCGCAAAGATCAAGGGCGCACGTCGGGTGCGTAAAACATAATAAGGAAAGTATGGCTTGTTCCCGCTAGAATAGCGATCTGTTTCTGATTCATCTGCCAATACAGGGCCAGTTACCGTGGCATTAGCAATTTTCGATCTCGACCATACCCTTCTCTCTGGCGACAGCGACCATGCCTGGGGGCAATTCCTCGTTGACCGTGGTCTGGTCGACCCGGAAGTCCACCAGCGCCGCAACGATCATTTCTATGAACAATACAAAGCGGGCAGTCTGGATATCCACGAATATCTGGAATTTGCCATGCGCCCTTTGACGGAATACGACGCTGACCATATGCATGCGGAGCGCGACATCTTCCTCAACGATCGTATTGAGCCTCTGGTCAGTCAGAAAGCAAGAGACCTGATCCGCCATCACGAAGAGCGCGGGGATACCCTGTTAATCATTACAGCCACCAACGGGTTTGTAACCTACCCGATTGCCGAGCGACTGGGCATTACACACATTATTGCGCCGCATCCAGAAGTCATTGATGGCCGCTACACCGGTAAGACCGTCGGCATCCCGAGCTTTCAGGATGGCAAAGTGACTCGCCTTAAAAGCTGGATGGAAGAGCATAGCCACGACATGGAAGGCAGCTATTTTTACAGTGACTCGCACAACGATCTGCCGCTTCTGCGTCTGGTCGATCATCCGGTCGCCGTCGACCCCGACCCAACACTTCAGGCAGAAGCGGAAGCCAATGGCTGGCCAGTCATCAGCCTGCGGGTAGATTAAGAAGACTGAATCGATGAAGCGCCTGGCCTCCGCACTACTGGGATCAATGCTACTACTCTCCGCCTGCACTGACGGAGAGCACAACAAGCCCATGAGCACCGAGGTATCGGGCCTGCCTGAGCCGGAAAGCCTGGCTGTTGATGAAGCCTACCCCGAGCGATTGATTAATATTGCCTATGCCCAGCTTTCAAAGTCAGTAGAGGCTGCACAGGCACTTCAGTCGAGTGCTGAAGCACTGCGTAAGAACGCAACACCAGAACGCCTTGCAGAAGCCCGGAACCACTGGCGTGCCAGTTACTCCGCATACCTGTCGTCGCTTGCTGCTTCTGACATACCGGTACGCGAACCCAGCGAGTGGTTTGCCGCCAAACTGACACGAAGACATCTGGCAGAACAGATAAACAGTTGGCCCGTCGAACCCGGCTATATCGATTACCTCGAGGGTTACCCCTTCACTGGTATCGTTAATGACACGACTCTGGTTATCGACAGAGAATCTCTGCTGGCACAACATCAGTTTTCCGATGTGACCTACGTGAGTGTGGGCTACCACGCAATTGAGTTCGTCCTCTGGGGAGATAATGGTCAGCGCCCGGCGTCTGATTTCGATATGAATGCTGCGAAACCCGAAGAAGGTGACAGCAGCCCGGTCGCTCATCACGAGCGCCGCGGAGACTACCTGACGACATTGGTCGGCATCCTGATTGCTGACCTGCAACGACTGCAGATGCGCTGGACACCGTCCCCGGAAGCTCAGGGGTATTATGCGCAACTGCTCTCTACAGCGACCCCTACAGAAACATTACAGGCCAGCTTGCTGACCGTGAACCGGATTATTGAACAAGACCTGCTGCAGAACTACCTGACAGACATCGGCAGCAGTCCATTCAGTGGAGGGACACAGGCCGACGTGGAAGCGATACTCCGTGGAATTCGTCAGGTACTGATTTCAGAAGATGGGACAAGCGGCCTTCAGCCACTGCTGACAGCGCGCAAACAGGAAAAGGACTTGGCGCTTCTGGCAGAGGTAATTGCTCAGACCAGTGCAGACACCGCCTGCATTGCAGGTTGGCAAACGGCAGTGTCTTATCTGGAAGGTCAGTCAGCATGCCGCCAACAAATGCTGGAACTGCTGATTACCCTGAAGCAGATCAATGATCAGCTGGGCCTTAAGATCCCAGCGAGTGGCTGATCAGGCTCAGCGCGTTGGCAATACGCGAGCAAACACCGCTTTGAGATAGCGTGTCTCAGGAATAGCTGGCAGCACTGGGTGGTCTGCCCCTTGAGAGCCCACATGCTGAATCAATACTTCACGATCAAGCTCACGCCCCAGAACCCGCAGAATATCCGGCAAGCGGTCATCGGCCAGATGCATAGAGCATGAGCCCGCAACGATCATGCCGTCTTTGTTAAGAAGTCTCATCGCAATCTGATTGATGCGCTTATACGCCTGCTCACCCGCTTTAACATCTTTACGACGTGGGATAAACGCAGGTGGATCGACAACAACGATATCAAACCGCTCACCGTTATCGCGTAGTTGTTTCAGGGCAGCGAAAGCATCCCCTTCCCAGCAGTGCAATTTATCTTCGACACCATTAAGTGCCGCATTCTCTTCAACCCAATCCAGCGCCTGTGCAGAAGCATCAACACAATGTACTTCACTTGCACCATGGTTAGCCGCCTGAACGCCCCAGCCACCGACATAACTGAAGACATCCAGCACACGCTTACCCTTCACCAGGCGATTGAGCTGCGCGCGGTTTTCACGGTGATCATAAAACCACCCGGTTTTCTGACCATGAATGACCGGCGCCATAAAGCGTGTGTCATTCTCGATTAACGGAGCGCAATCGTCTTCCAACTGACCATGAACAATATCAACGTACTCGTCGAGGCCTTCGACCGCACGCAGTTTACCGTCATTTTTCAGCACAATCGTCGCAGGTGACGCCACTTTATGAACCGCATCGATGATGTCGTCGCGCAGCATCTCCATCGCAACGCTGGAGATCTGAATCACAGCAACATCGCCAAAACGATCAATTACCAGACCCGGCAGGCCATCACTGTCACCATATACCCAGCGATAGCACTGATGTGGATACCAGAGCTCACGACTGCTAAGCGCAACCTGAAGTCGGTGAACAATCAGCGAGGCATCCAGCAACTGCGAAGGACTACGACTGATAAGACGACCGCAAATTAATTGATCGGGATTCATCACCGCAACGCCAAGTGGCTTTCCACTCGCGGCCTCAATCACTACCTGCTCCCCAGCGGTGATGTTTTTCAGCGGGGTCTGCGCCGTGTCGACTTCATTACTGTAGACCCACAGGTGGCCAGACTTCAGACGACGTTCCGTCTTTGGCTTCAGGCGCAGAGAAGTAAGCATGAAACAGGCTCCGGTAAAAATAGAGAGTTAAAAACAATGGCGAGCAAAGCGCGGAAGTATACGCGAAAAGCCCCGGCGCATCATAAGATTCACCAGGGCATTAGAGAGTAGTGTTAAGTTAAAGGAACCGGACAACATTTAGTAAATAAAGCGCAGTACCCCTCAATCATGTCCATACTTACGAGCCATAATTCAGCATACTAAAAACGAAATACCACATTCACTGCCTCATCAACCGCACTCTCGTCGATATAACCAATCATATTCGGATTATCAGCTATCAACTTCTTGACCTCAGAGCTATCACCGACTGCCTTAGGTGGAGTTCCCTTACCTGTAAAAATAAGCTTGGACCAATAGGCCTTGAGCTGACTTTCACTCTTCCCTAAGACCTTCTCTGCAAATTCGTTTCGCGGTGCTGACCCCTCGGTTTGATCAATAGGCACCGCGGAACTTCCATTCGGAAAACTTGAGGACTTGCCCAAATATATGCGAGAGATGACACTTGCGTCCAACTCGGTAATTCCATTGCCACTACTTACTACTACAACCGTGCCAGCGCTAGCAGGAAGAGCTATCAGTAGTAACGTAGAGCCTACTAAGCTAAATAAGATTTTAGTCAAATTCATATAATCTCTCCTTAAAATACCAAATCTAGTGCGACAGAATAAAGCATGCCGTCTTCACCCGAAGTAGAACCGGCTTGAATCTTTTCTTCGATTTTCTGAACTTCGAATTTAAATGCAGCGCTGGAGTCGTAGTCATAACGAGCACCGAGAATCCAGCTGCTATCATGTCGCTCGAACATAGACTGTATGTTTCTTACTGTAGCATCTGATTCCTTCAAACTTCGCACCGATGCGTAACTCAAATGTACCGTTGTTGAGTCAAAGCGCTTCGCTACACTAAAGAGAGAGGACATTTCGTCAAGAAGCATTGCGGTTTCATGCTCTAAAGCAGTTACTTCAGCTATTGCGCTGACATCACCATTATCCCAAGTTGCAGCCAATTCATAAAAATGACTTGTTTTGCCATCCAAAGCAAATTTCTCACCAACTCCACTTGCGGTTGCTAGCCCATATACTTGATCAAGGTCCCTGGTTCCTCCAAGCTCCAAATCTGTGTAACCGTCGCCAGTGTGTACTGAAGCACGATACCCGAAATCACCAAGCGTCAGTCCAAATACGACACCTGCGAGATTTTGCAAAGAAAATTCATAGGCCGTACCATTTACTGAAAAATCCTCAAGTAGACGCCCCACATAGACTTGTGTAAACAATTCAGCGGTTCCAATCAGAAATTGCCGCGAAGCATCTATCCCATTAAAAGATGAGAACGTGTCAAGACTGTATACCTCTTCTGGCGGCCTTATCCAGTTATAAGCGTAGCCAACCTCGAGAAAATCTGAATAATAGAAGAAGGGGGTACGTAAACGACCGATTCGAAGGGTCGTCACATCATCAGGTGAGTACGCCACATAGGCCCAAGCCGCCTCGGTATCATAATCTTCGCCCCCCCTGGAAACCAACTGGGTCGTAGCAGATGTTGAATCGTTCACTTGTTTCGATAGCTGAACGCCTACAACAGTGTCTGCCGAAAAGGATATATCATCGTCATACCCCTTAACAGATACCTCAGAATTGGACAGTACGCCTGCTCCAACACTCATGAAGCCATTGACTACCAGTTCTTCGGCGAATAGTCCCGGACTTGCACTCATCAAGGCCAGCGATACTAAAGGAAGTTTGATTTTAAGCATAGAGTTAGTTCCATATTAATTATACTCATAAGAACCATAGATCATAAAATCATAGTTGTTTGCAGTATTTTACTTTTACTGACCTGTCAGATATGCCACATCCCCTCCTGAGGCGCTCTCGCATTAACATGCCAAGGAAATTTTTAATTGAGTATTAACTATCTTTACAACGTCGCGAAAGCTAGTAATTGCCACCGATCCCGACCCCTCCAGCATTGATAAGAGATAACTGACGACGATCAATGATCGAAATAGTCGCTAATGAAAATTTCGCCGATTCAAGGTAGGACTAGAGGCCTAATAGTGGTTGGAGCAACTTCACGATTTTTTTATCTAATCACTGGCCGACTAATATATCCTTGTCTATTGTTTATAGACAGATTTACATAAGGGTAATAGTCATGACTTGGTTCAGCCGTCTTAGCGTGTTCCACAAAATCATGCTCATACTTGGGGTTTACGCGGTTTCCAGCGCAATCAATTTTACGATTGGCATCAAGGGCGTTAACGATACCAAAGAGTATATTGTTAACCTCGAAGAACGGATTTACGAATCCGTGCAGCTGGCAACCCAGAACAGCTTTCTGTTGCAGCGTGCCGATGAAATGTTCACACAGTCGGTCACCGCCGGTGATCCTGAGATGCAAACATTAGGCGAGGAAACGGTTGGGAATCTTCTCAGCAATATCGACCGCTTACTCACCATCGACGCAGCCGATAAAGACATACTCAGCCAGATTAAAGTCAGTGCTGCAGAGTATCTCAGCGTATCCAGCAAACTGCTGAATAACCTGCTCAGCGACAACCCGGATTTCTCGCAGCTGCAGAGCCTGGGCGCTAAGAAATCTGACCTCCTCAGCGAGACCAATGCGCTGTTGAAGCAGCACAAAGCGAACGTTGATACGCAATTCTCCTCGGCGATCGACGGAGCCCTGTCGAGCAGCTCTCGCACCCTGAACATGGTGACAGTGACCAATGTCGCTTTTCTGATTTTGCTCAGCATGCTGATTTTCTATATTGGCCGCCTGTTCAGTAACACGGTTAATTCAATGAAGAACTCTCTGGCCGATCTGGCCGATGGGAGCGGTGACCTGAATACACGCCTGAAGGTTCAGACGGAAGACGAGCTGGGCGTCATGACCCGCAACTTCAATGCTTTCATGGATCGCCTCAATGAGATTATCCGCAAGGTAAAAGAGGTGGCTCCAGAGGTGGGGGACGCCGCGAACGCCATGAGCGGTAGTACAAATCACGTTCGCTCGGTGACTGAGAATATGAGCCATAAAGCCTCAGAAGCGACCTACGCGATGAATGAAATGGCCAAATCAATCGATGAGGTCAGCCAGTCAGCCAGTGAAGCCAGCGGTGTCATGCAGGAGACTCGCGATGAATCTGCCGAGAGTCTGAAGATTGTTGAATCGACCATCAACAACTCTCGAGAGCTGAACTCGCAGATCCTTGAAGCCTCCGAGAGAGTGGAGCGACTGGTACGCGACACCGGCGATGTGTCGACCATTCTTGATGTAATCTCAGCCATTGCTGAACAAACAAACCTGCTGGCTCTGAATGCTGCAATCGAAGCTGCACGTGCAGGCGAACAAGGTCGGGGCTTTGCGGTGGTGGCTGACGAAGTCCGTGCCCTCGCTTCCAGAACCGCGTCTGCGACGACCGAGATCCGCGATGTCCTGGACCGCCTGGAGTCCGCCGCCAACGAGACAGTACAGTCGATGACATTAGCGAAAACCCAGTCTGAACAGAATGAGCAAAATGCAGAGCAGACGGGCAAACATATTTCGCAGATCAAGAGCCGCGTAGAAAGTGTGAGTTCGATGGGGCTGACCATTGCTGCGGCGACTGAAGAGCAAACGGCGGTTGTGAGGGATACGCACTCAAGCATCAGTGCAATGAACGACACGGTCAGCGAGATCCAACAATCATTTGCTGAACTCGCACGCCTTGCAGACAACCTGCAAGGTGCGGCCGGGCATTTGCAGGACTCAACCTCTAAGTTCCGGATCTGAGGTTACTGTTCCACTTAGCGCGACAACCTGCCGGGCATGGAGTAAATGCTGCTGACACCCCGGCAGGGAGCACCAGCAGCGCCCGGACACCTTGTGCAGCAGATACGCACAGGTGCACATTGATTACAAAATAACAAACACCTCTGCTGAGTTCTGACTAAACTTAGTTCACTACTCTTCGGTCCCGATTTCGGCAGGCAGCCATGGCGCAACCTCTTACAGATCAGCAGATAAGCGACATCATGCAGGGCATCCGCGTGCCACCGCAGCCGCAGGTGTTGGTTGATCTGCAAATGGAGCAGATGTGTCCCGATCCTGACCCACGCAGTATCGCAAAACTGATCAGCCAGGATGTCGGCCTGACGGGAGCCATCCTCAAGGTCGTTAATTCAGCGGCTTATAACCTCAGCTCACCCAGCACGTCAGTCGAACATGCAGTCAACCTGATCGGCATCGATAGCGTAATCAATGTCATCAATGGTCTGGCCATCCGTAGCGAGCTCAGTGACGCCAACATAGTTCAGCTCAATCGATTCTGGGATACCGCCACCGACATTGCCAATATCTCCGTGGATATCGCTCGCACCATCAACTTTGAGCCAACAGACTGGGCCTACATGCTCGGCTTATTTCACAATTGTGGCATTCCACTGATGATGATGCGGTTCGATAACTATTTTGATGTTATGGAGGAATCTTATGCGCACCCTGACAGGCGCGTAGTGGATACTGAAAATGCCATACTCAATACCAACCATGCTGTGATTGGCTATTACACGGCGAAATCCTGGCGGGTACCGAAACCCATTTGCGACGTCATTGCAGAACACCACAATGCCACTCACTACTTCCGCCCGGAAAATACGAGCGACGATGAGCGTAAAACACTACTGGGCATTCTCAAGCTCGCGGAACATATCTGCGGAAATTACCGAATTCTCGGCCAGCAGGACGAAGACCTTGAATGGCAAGCATCAGGAAGTGAGATTCTGGCTCACCTCGGTCTCGGCGAGTACGACGTAGAACAGCTGACGCTCTCATATGATGAAAGCGGCGTGGGCGCCCAGAACTACTGAAGCGCCACGAAAAGCTTACTGCAAGCCCATCGCTTTCATAACGACATGCTGCTTTACCGGCATCATTTTATCGAACAGGCGCATTCCCTCGTTACGTATTAAGCGCACCAGAGGCTGGTCTGACGCAAACAAACGCTTAAAGCCCTCCATTGCTGCCATGGTCGCCAGATTATCGGCCTGTCGCCGGCGTTGATATCGAGCCAGTACCGCATCAGATCCAGGGGACAGCCCCTTATCCATTGCCCGCACTATTTCTTCAGATAGAACCTGAGCGTCTTTAAAACCGAGATTCACGCCCTGACCAGCCAGCGGGTGAATCGTATGGGCAGCATCTCCTGCGACAACAACCCCGGCTTCGTAGTACTGTGACGCATGGCGCTGGCGTAACGGGAATCGCTGTCGGCGTGATACTTCAGTGACATTACCCAGCTTCCCCTCAAAGGCGTCGGTAAGTGCAGCGCAGAAGTCTTCGTCCGACATGGCCAGCACTTTGTCTGCTTCCTCTGGCAATGTCGACCAGACGATTGAAGCAAGATGATCGTCAGAATGCAAAGGAAGGAATGCGAGTGGCCCTTCCGGGCGAAAGCGCTGCCAGGCGGTCTGCGCGACGCTCTGCTCAGTACGTACAGTCGCTACGATCGCGTGATGGCCATAATCCCATTCACGGGTTGCCATTCCAGCCATCTGACGGACGTTAGATAACGCCCCATCAGCACCTATGAGGAGGCCGGTTTTGAGTGTATTTCCGTCCGCCAGAGTCACAGGTACCCAGCCGTCTGCATCTGGGTTATCGAAACTCTGTACCGCGGTTTGAAGACGCTCGATTGAACGGGCGGACTCAGTGATTTTATTCAATGCTGTCAGCGTCTGGCGATTTTCAACGATATGCCCCAGCGCCGGAACGTGCAGGTCGGTCGCATTAAAGGTGACCGAGCCTGTCCCCTCTGCGTCCCAGACGTGCATCCGGGTATAACCACTCAGCACCTGGTGCGGAATCAAATCCCAGGCACCGATGTCTGTCAGAAACGCCTGAGACTGAGCCGTGAGTGCACTGACCCGCAGGTCATAATCACTCACACCACTGCATTCGCCCGCGGGCACAGCTTCAGAGGGGTCAATCAAAGCAACGCGTATATCGTTCCCCCCCTGACTCAGGGCCGCAGCAATGGCCTGCCCAACCAGCCCTGCACCTACAATAGCAACATCAAACTGCATAATATTTATCCCAGTTTCGCGGCTGTGTGACCCAGCCCCATAGCGTGACGAGCAAACAGACGGCGAGCGACCGGCGCAGCTGCCATGCTCAACAAACCTGCATCGCGCAGAAATGCGACCGCCGGTGCTTTACTGCCGAATATTCGCGGCAGCAGGTCGCTGGCAGCAATGGTGTTGCGCTGATCTGCCGACTGCTGCTGAAGGTAGGCTTCCAAAACCTCCAGACTGCCCACATCCTGTCCCTGCATCGCCGCCCGGTTCAGATGTTCAGCAAGTACCGCAGCGTCTCTCAGTGTGAGGTTAAACCCCTGACCTGCTACAGGATGAAGGCTGTGCGCGGCGTTCCCCAGCAAAACCAGCGAACGTCTGACCTGTTCGGACGACTTCACCAACGCCAGAGGATAAGTCAGTCGCTCGCCCATGGCGGATATCTTACCGACCCGGTATCCGATACGTGCCTGCAACCGTTCGATCAGTACGTCATCCGCCAACGCCAGAACGTCATCGACCTCATCATCGCTAAGAGTCCAGACAACGGCGTATTCATCTTTATTCAATGGTAAAAAAGCGATCGGTCCATCACTACTGAAGCGCTCATACGCCCAATGGTCATGAGGCTTCTCACATTTAACCTGAGTCACCAGTGCCTGCGCTCCGTAGTCTTTGCGGCTTTGCTCTATGCCCAGCTGGCGCGGCAGTGGCGAGCGGCCGCCGTCCGCCATAATCAGGAGCGTTGTAGTCAGCGTACGTCCATCATCCAGTATCAGTTCGGCACCTTCCGCAGTCATCCGCACAGTTTCAACACTGTTCGGCGCCATCACATGCAGGCTGTCAGAGGCACTCAGCCCCGACAGCAGGCCGTGCCCGAGACGATGGTTCTCAATGATATAACCGAGCGCTTCGGTGTTCTGTTCATTCGCATGTAGTTGAGCCTGACCAAAGCGGCCTTCGTCACTGACCTGAATATGATCGATACTGCAGGCGTAGGGAGCAATGCTGTTCCAGATGCCCAGCTCTTCGAGTATCTGTCTCGTTCCCCAAGAGAGGGCAGTTGCTCTGCCATCGAACGATGGAGGTCGATCACTGTCATCTTTATCCCAGCTCAGGGGCTGACGATCAATCAGAGCAATGCTAAGTCCAGCTGCACGTGCAGGTGCCAAAAAATGAACCAGACTGGCGCCGGCCATACCGGCACCAAGAATGGTAATGTCTACCTTGCTGTTATCTGTACTCATAGCTTCACGCACTCATCAGAGCTTCAATATCTGCGATCTCTTTAACAACGTCTTTGGTCAGGACATCGCATCCATCTTGAGTTACTACGACATCATCTTCGATCCGGATGCCGATACCACGCCACTTCTCATCCACGGACTCATCATCCGGTGCGACATAAATACCTGGTTCAATGGTCAGTACCATGCCGGGAGCAAGCGTGCGCCACTCGCCCTCTACCCGATATTCACCGACATCGTGCACATCCATACCCAACCAATGTCCGGTTTTATGCATGTAGAACTGGCGGTACGCGAGCGACTCTATCAGCTCATCGACCTCACCACTCAGAAGACCGAGCTCAACGAGACCAGTTGTCAGTACTCTCACTGCAGCCTCGTGAGGCTGATTCCAGTGATTACCTGGTTTAGTCGCCTCAATCGCTGCGTACTGCGCATCGAGCGTCAGTTGATAAAGTGCCCGCTGCGGCTCACTGAAACGCCCGTTAGATGGGAACGTACGGGTAATATCAGAAGCGTAGTAATCCAGCTCACAACCAGCATCGATGAGTACCAACTCGCCATCATTAATGACGTCATCGTTGCGCGTATAGTGGAGTATGCAACCGTTGTCACCCGAACCGACAATCGACGGATAGGCAGGCCAGCGACTGCCCGCCGCCATGAAGATCTGCATAATTTCAGCTTCCAGCTGATATTCACGCATCCCCGGACGCACAGTCTGCATAGCACGGGTGTGGGCCTCGGCACTGATCTCGGCCGCATGACGCATCACCGCCACCTCAGCATCCGATTTAATCACACGCTGCTCATGCAGCAGATGATCCAGCGCACTGAATTCGTGAGGAGGTGTTGCACCACTGCGCACCTGAGCCCGGATGTGATTCACCCATTGCATCAGTTGGCGGTCAAACTCCGGGCTCGTGCCCAGATTCGCATAAATACGATCACAGCCTTCGATCAGCCCCGGAAGAATGTCGTCGATATCCGTCACCGGGAACGCATCGTCGCAGCCTAAAACCTCAGGCGCCGCTTCCGGACCGACACGACGTCCAGTCCAGATTTCCTGCTCTTTGATTTTTTCCTGACAGAACATCACGTATTCGCCATGTTCACGCCCGGGAATAAGCACCAGCACCGAATGCTCTTCATCAAAGCCACTCAGATAATAGAAATCGCTGTCCTGGCGGAAAGGATGTTCAACATCACGGTTGCGCACGGTGACGGGCGCAGAAGCCAGAATCGCGATGCTGTTCGGGCTCATTTTCTCCATTAACGCCTTACGACGTTTTGCGTACTCGGCAGAATCCAGCTTGATCATAGTGATCTCTCTCAGCATCTTGTGTGCGTTGCTATCGTGAATATCCAGATTGATTTTCTGTCTCGCGAATCAGTGCAGTGTTTTCTGGGTGGCGCCTGCAGGCGGCTGCGCTGGCTTGTTGTATGCGTAAAAGACCGTGAGCGCCGCAACACGAGCGTGCTCTGCCAGCTCGTTCAGCAGCTGCACATTTTCAGGGTCGTTCACATCATCAACCTGCGCCTGTGAGAAAGCGTCCAGGTCCTGCAGTACTTCCATCACGTCTTTATCAGGGCGCCCGGTAATTTTGCCCGAAGCCCCCAGGCCATCAAGGAAACCCTTGCTCCACTGTGCCAGGCATTCAACCTGCTCATCGACGTCCGCTTCTTCATCGTCGGGCAGCAGAACCTGATACGCCATATCTTCAGCGCCGAGGGTGTCGACAACGTCTGCGTAGAACCCAACAAGTAGGGGGCGCAGCCCTTCCGAAACCTCTTCAATCTCAAGGTAATCGGCAGCTTCCTGAAGCCAGTTGTCAGTCGTAAGGCGAGCACCTGCAGAGAGAAAACCCGTTAACCAGCCATGCAATGCCGACGGCGATTGAAAGCATTTATCGTCTTCCCACTGGTCGGCGAGTTCGGGATAATTCAGTGCCATAAGAACCTCAGAAACAGTTTATGGTCAGATTGTACCACTTGGGGCGACCTGAGTAAGAAGATGCGTCCCAAAACCGGGGCCGCACGTTGACCATTTGCCCGACTGCCTCTTATAGTACCCACTATCTGGCAGCCCTGTGCCCGACAATAAATAAGGTGACGGACCGCGATGCAAGAGGCCGAGATTCAAGCACTACTACAGAAGATCGAGAAACTGCTCGATATTCATGAAGATCTGCGCGAGCAGAATAAGGCCATGCGCAATGCCGAAGCCGCCTGGCAGGCAGAGCGTGCGAAGCTGATTCAGCAGAATGAAATCGCGCGCCGCAAAGTCTCTGAAATGATCACCCGCCTGCAGACTCTGGAGCGTAACAGTGGCTAAGACCCCAAATACCGTATCCCTGACTATCATGGAGCGCGAATATCGCATCAACTGCCCAGAAGGGGCTGAGAGCGAACTGCGCGAAGCTGCGAATTATCTGAACGACAAGATGCACGAAATCCGTGAAGCCAGTTCGAAAGCCGGCAAGGTTTTAGGCGCTGACCGTATCGCTGTCATTGCAGCCTTGAACATCACCCACCAGCTGCGCGAAGCAGAGAACGGCCAGGTGCAGGTTAACAGCGACATCGAGCGCCTGAACAAGCGTGTCGATGCCCTTCTCGAAGAAGACTCACAACTCGAGCTGTAAGCCTTTCGCTGCAGAAAAATAGTGTTTTTCTGCAGCACTTCACAAATTCTCACCTGGTTTTCCGTGACATTCGCCCCCCGCTCTTTGCTATACTTCATTTGCTCCCTGGAGTGCCTGGTCGGTAAAGACCTCGAGCCGATGCTTATTACCCAGGAGGGTTTCTCTCGTTGTTGTGAGCATGTCCGGCATGACCGGAAAGCCTGATTCGATGACCGAACCCCCCACCTTGAACCATAGGGTTCAAGGGCTTTATCCGACATAAGGGCGCACCAGGGAGCTTTTCTTTTCTGGAAGCCTCTCCGTGAACAAGCAAGAACTCCGTAAACTGATCCGCAAAAAGCGCCGTGCCCTGACACCTGCGCAACGTCATAAAGCTGGCCGTAGCCTGACCCGTAGCCTACACCACAGCACTCAGTACCTGAGCGCTAACCGGGTGGCTCTTTACCTGAGCAATGATGGTGAAATTGATCCACACTGGGCCATCGAAGATTTGTGGAACCGGGGAAAAGAAGTTTACCTGCCAGTACTGCACCCTCTGCGCAAAGGCTACCTGACATTTATACGGTACCAACCTGAGACGCCCATGCGTCGCAACCGGTTCGGTATATCAGAACCAGACTTCCGCCGGGGTACCCATGTACCAGCGCGCTTTCTCAGCATGGTTGGTCTGCCACTGGTTGCGTTTGATGAACGCGGCAATCGTCTGGGGATGGGCGGTGGCTTTTACGACCGCACGCTGGCATTTAGCCGTCGGCCAGGCCAGAAACCCGTCCTGATTGGTTGTGCGTACGCTTTTCAGGAGATCAGAATGCTGCCTGCCGAGTCATGGGACATCCCACTGCAGTTTATAGCAACAGAGAAAGGGATAACGTCCCTTTCGAATTAACCGAAACCCACAGATATCAGCCGCCGTTATTCAGCGGATACTCGCCTCTGAGGCAAGCACTGTCGGGTCGCGGCGCTCTTCAGCGGCGATACTGGTGACGGCAGAACCAATAATGGCGAGGAGTGAGAGAAATATAAGTACATCTGGCTTTCTCATTACTCAGTGTTCCCAATTTTAAGCTGTTATTCTTACTTGAGGAGTCATCGGCTATAACCCGTGCTCCCCATTATTTTTTATCATTGCGACCGAAAGTAGACGTTTATCGTCTTTAGCAACCAAAGGCGCATTTAGCCCTAAGCAATCAGCGAGCCAAGATAAGGCGCTATTATGAAATTCTGGTTACTCAAATCCGAGCCGGACGCATTCTCTTACAATGACCTGGAGAATGCCCTAAACAAGGGCACAGTATGGGATGGTGTGCGTAATTATCAAGCCCGCAATATCCTCAGAGACGACATAAACGTGGGCGATAAGGCTTTTTTTTACCATTCCAGCTGCAAAGAACCCGGAATTGTCGGAATCTGCGCCATCACTGAGACGGGTATCATTGACCCGAGTTCCCTTGACCCGGCATCAAAGTATTATGATCCAAAGTCGTCACCGGACAATCCACGCTGGATAACAATTAATGTCGTGGCTGATCGTGCCCTGAAGAGGGTCATCACGTTGAAAGAGCTGCGCCAGCATGAAGCACTGAGTGAAATGGTGTTACTGAATCGCGGACGGCTATCCGTGCAGCCCGTATCAGAAAGTGAGTGGGAATATATTCTGGGGTTGGAGTAACCGTTCGGGCTTACAACAACCTGGCTGAGAGTATTTTCTGGCCGTGTGCAGCATGGATGCTGCACCCGAGCCTACAGGGATGTATTTACGGCGAGGCAGAAAATACTCTCAGCCAGGTTGCTGTAACTGCGTCAGCGCCCCCTCGATACTAAGCCGCAGAAACCGGTGTATTCAGGGTCTGTTTTAAGCGCTCAGTTATCCGCTGATACATATCCGCCCGCTTATCCCGTGACTCGTTCACCAAGTGATGGCGGCCGTCTTCAAGAATAAACAACTCGCGAGCAGTAAACTTAGCTTCCAGCACCTTCATATTGTGGCGCCAGTCGACGGTGCCGTCGTTATCCCCTTGCACAACAAACAAATTCACATCGGTTGCAGGCTGAGCCTCGATAAAGCGCATCCAACGGATCAATGCACCTACCCACTGCACACTCAGATAGAGCGACTGGAGCGGATCTTGTGAGCGGACGAAATCGAGAAACTCTTCATCAGACGATGAATCGCCATGCTTACGCTTCATCTGTTTCATAAACAGACTTACTACAGGGTGAAAGATAATACCCTTGCGCCAGCCGACAGGACGCACCAGAGGTGCAAGCAGAATCACATCCTTGAACGGACAGTCGTTGACTGTGAAACCGCGTTTAAGCAGATAATTAATCAGGATGGCTCCGCCGGTGCTCTGGCCAAATGCCACCAGATTAGAAGCTGGCCCTTCATCCATGTTCTCAGTGACCTGATCCATCAACCCACTGAATACCGCATCGTATTCCTGAAAATCCCGAATCGTCGCCTGCTCACCGCTCGACAGTCCGTGCCCCGGCAAATCAAAGGCAATCACGTTTAACTGCTGACGCAGACAGTAATCAATCAGCGAACCGTACAGCCCAAGATGGTCATAGTAACCATGAATGATTACCGCCGTGCCACGTGCATTCGGGCACATCCAGCGTTGAACAACAATCTGAAATTCCGCGATATTGAGGTAACCCGCCTGATGAGAAAGGGCCTCGGCCGAATCTTCAAAATTTAGGTGGTAATGTGCGCTGTAGGCACTCAGCTCCGGGCCGGGATCGGCATCAGGCAGTAACCAGTCAAATTCTTTCAGCTCAGCGACAACTGATTCACGGCTCCAGCTCATAAGTGGCCTGATGATCCTGTTGAGTAGTTTAACTTTGAGATCAAGTATAGAGGGGGATTGCGGGGTTTAAAACGATGTTTTCATACCCCGCAGGTCGCGTGTTCTCAGCCCGTATGTACCGCACCACGTGCGGCGTGCAGTTTCCTGTAGCTTTCGACTAAGCGCAGGTGCTTATCCAGACCATCGAGGCGATTATTGGTTGGCGTCAGGCCATAGAAGCGAACAGTACCTGCGATAGAGCCCAACACTGCATCCATGCGCGCATTGCCAAACATGCGACGGAAGTTGTGTTCGTATTCACTGATGTCCATATCGTCAGCGAGTGTCACCTCAAGGGCGACATCCATTGCCTGATAGAAAAGGCCTCGCTCGACGGTATTGTCGTTATATTGGAGGAATGTTTCCGTAAACTCTTTCGCTTCTTCTAAACGTCCAAGTGCAAGACACAGCAGAAGCTTTAACTCCAGAATCGTCAGTTGGCCCCACACCGTATTTTCATCAAACTCAACGCCAATCAGGGTAATAATATCGGTGTAATTATCCAGCTCACTTTCTTCGAGACGTTCGAGTAAGGCATCAAGTTCGTCGTCAGAGCGCGAATGGATATTCAGAATATCGTCTCTGAAAAATAATGATTTATTGGTGTTATCCCAGATTAAATCTTCAACTGGATAGACCTCAGAAAAGTCGGGCACCAGAATACGAACAGCGGGCACGCCCAGTTCGGTATAGGTTGCCATATACGCCTCTTTTCCAAGATCTTTAAGCAGATCAAACAGTGCGCTCGACTCTTCTTTAGTTGAGAGAGTGCCGCCCGCGGTGAAATCCCAATCTACAAAATCAAAGTCAGCCTTATTGCTGAAAAAGCGCCAGGAAACGACACCCGTCGAATCAATAAAATGTTCGACGAAGTTATTTGGTTCGGTTACTGCCAGAGACTCGAATGTCGGCTTAGGTACATCGTTCATGCCTTCAAAGCTGCGGCCCTGCATCAGCTCAGTCACACAACGCTCCAGTGCCACTTCAAAATCCGGGTGAGCACCAAACGAGGCGAAGACACCGCCGGTTCTCGGGTTCATCAGGGTCACACACATCACCGGAAACTGACCACCCAGCGAAGCGTCTTTCACCAGAATAGGAAAGCCCTGCTCTTCGAGGCCCTTAACACCTTCTACGATATTCGGAT
The DNA here is from genome assembly GCF_002297765.1 of Thalassolituus sp. UBA675. NCBI lineage: Bacteria > Pseudomonadati > Pseudomonadota > Gammaproteobacteria > Oceanospirillales > Oceanospirillaceae > Thalassolituus > Thalassolituus sp. UBA675. Next base: position 1,220 of record NZ_DBNJ01000032.1, on the reverse strand, counting down.
AACGACTCAGAACCTCTTCAGGCACATCAGGCAGGGCCAGTTCGCCCTCCAGGATTTCGCGTTTTACAGCGCGCTCAAATATTTCAGACAAGCACTGAACCTGCGCCTCTTCGATGGTATTGCCTGCGCTCATACCATTACTGAGAAACAGGTTCTCAATCAGGTTAGATGGGAAATACACCGTCTCACCATCAGACTGACGAACATAGGGCAAAGAACACACTCCCCGTTCGATGTTGCCCGAGTTCGTATCGATTAAGTGAGAGCCACAAAGCTCACCATCCGGGTTATAAATTTCGAGACAGTATTCATCAAGAATACCTTCGGGCAACTCATCTGCCGGGCCGGGCTGGAACCATTTTTCGTTCGGATAATGCACGAACTCTGCATTAGCAATCTCCTCACCGAAGTACTGATCGTTGTAAAAGAAATTGCAGTTAAGACGCTCCATAAACTCGCCCAATGCGGATGCCAGCGCTGCATCTTTGGTCGCACCTTTACCATTGGTAAAGCACATCTGAGAATCCGCATCACGGATATTCAGCGACCACACATTCGGCACGATATTGCGCCATGATGTGACCTCAATTCGCATACCAAGATCCGCCAGCAGGCCCGTCATCTTCGCAATAGTCTGCTCCAGCGGAAGGTCCTTACCGGTAATGTGGGTACCTTCACCCGCCAGTTCAGGGACATCAAGCAGCGCCTGCGCATCATCATCGAGGTTCTCAACCACGTCGATCTGGAACTCAGGCCCCGTCTGAACCACCTTCTTTACCGTGCAACGATCGATCGAACGGATAATGCCGGTTCGGTCCTTGTCAGAAATATCTTCTGGCAGCTCAACGTCGATTTTGAAGATCTGGTTATAGCGGTTTTCTGGGTCAACGATATTGTTCTGGGAAAGGCGGATATTCTCAGTGGGGATATCGCGGGCGTTGCAGTACACCTTTACAAAGTAGGCCGCACAGAGCGCCGACGATGCCAGAAAGTAATCAAATGGTCCGGGCGCTGAGCCATCGCCTTTATAACGGATCGGCTGATCAGCGATTACGCTGAAGTCATCGAACTTGGCTTCGAGTCGGAGGTTGTCGAGGAAGTTGACCTTGATCTGCATGGTGGCGCACCGGAAAAGAGTATCTGTGCGCCATTATCCAGTTTTGGGAAGCGATGTCGCCTTAGTCTCTTCTCGGGGATAAGATCCCCTTATATGGACCCGT
>NZ_DBNJ01000010.1:0-68702 GCF_002297765.1 Thalassolituus sp. UBA675 | reverse complement strand
CACAGGGCAAGGTAAGTTGGTTCGCTCCCACTGGGTTAGGGGAGCTTCCCACAGGGTAAATTGGTTCGCTATCACTTTCGTTGTTTGATGATTTTCTCTTTGTGGGAGCTATTCAGCCAGCTTGCCTGGCTAATAGCGATGGGGTTTATCGCGAATAGCCTCCGGCTGATTCGCTCCCACGGGGTTAGGAGAACTTCTCACAGGGCCAGGAGAACTTCTCACAGGGCCAGGTAAGATGATTCGCTCCCATAGGGTTAGATGAAGCGACTCCCCCAACCTTGGCCCACCTTTTGCAATCTCCTCTGTAGAGGTGCATTGCATGATTCAGAATTCACACAACGCGGCAAACGTATTTACTGATATTAACGGGCTTCAGGGCATCCGTGCGCTGGGTAAATCCGACCAGGATGCCGCGTTGAAAGAGGTCGCAAAACAGTTCGAATCTATGTTCGTCAGTATGATGCTGAAGTCCATGCGTGACGCCTCAGATGTCTTTTCTGAAGACTCTCTTTTCAGCTCTCCGGAAGCCGATTTCTACCAGAATATGTACGACGATCAGATGGCTGTATCCCTCACGGAAGGCGAGGGCACGGGCCTTGCCGAGGTTATCCACCGTCAGCTGATGTCACAATACGGTACAAACCCAGATGCCACGGGTAAGGTCGATCAGAGTCAGATTTTCGGCCGTCGTTTTACCGGAATTTCGCAAACCATCAAGCGTGTTGAAGAAGAGCTGGATAAGCTTCCACAGCGTCCTGCGCCGGTCGATGATTCCAATGTCGATACTAATCAATCAGCCACCACTGGTGCCGGTACTAAGGGGCAAAGCTTTGCCTCTCCGGCAGAATTTGTTGCCGCTGTTTATCCTTACGCTGAACGCGTCGGTGCTGATCTGGGCGTTGATCCAAAAGCGATTGTTGCTCAAGCCGCGCTTGAAACAGGTTGGGGTAAGTACACCATCAAAGGTGAAGATGGTCGCCCATCGAACAATCTGTTTGGTATTAAAGCCGACAGCCGTTGGGATGGCGATGTGGTCAGCATCCAGACACACGAATACCGTCAGGGTGTAAAAGTGAACGAGCAGGCAGACTTCCGTTCATACGCATCACTTGAAGACGGCCTTCAGGATTACGCGAACTTCCTGCGTGACTCAACACGCTACCAGAGTGCCATTAACGAGCAATCCAGTGGCGAGACATATGGCCATGCGTTGCAGCAGGGTGGCTATGCTACTGACCCCAACTACGGCAATAAAGTAGAGCGCATTTACAACGGCGATCTTCTCAACAATACGCTGAATAGAATGCTGAACGCCACTACGCTGGAGAACCAGGATGGGTAATATTCTCGATATTGGTATCTCCGGCCTTAAGGCGCAACAAACCGCACTGACGATCACGGGTAACAACATTACCAATGCGGGGACGGAAGGCTACTCTCGTCAGGAAGTCAGCTTTACCGAAAATAATCCGCAGTTTACTAATGGCATTTGGGTGGGCTCAGGCGTCAATGTGGATTCGGTTCGTCGCGTATACGATCAGTTTCTGACGGAGCAATTGCGCCGCGACACCTCAACGTTTAACGAATTTAATGCTCTGGCGGTTAACGCCGAGCAAATCAATAGCCTACTCGCCGATAGCGGTACTGGTGTGCAGCCAGGGCTCGAGAATATGTTCGGTGCTTTGCAGGCTACGGTGGACGACCCTTCATCTCTGCCTGCTCGTGAAGTATTGATCAGCGAAGCCAATGGTCTTGTCGATCGCTTCAGCGCTATTAGTGATCGTCTGTTCGAGCAGAACGATATTATCAACGGCCAGATGGAAGTGATTGCTGGTGAGATTACCACCATCGCGGAATCCATTGCTGAACTGAACGAGCAGATTCAGTTTGCCTCAGCATCAGCTCAGGGGATCGAACCAAGCGAGCTTCTCGACCAACGCGACCGCCTGTTAAAAGAGCTATCCGAATATGTTCAGGTAAATATAGTTGAGCAGGACGACAGCGTCTTCAACGTTTTTATCGGTAATGGTCAGGCGCTGGTGGTAGGTAACGAATTCAACGAAGTATTTACCGATGTAGGCGCGAAAGACCCCTCTCGTGTGGATATCTATTTCCGTAAAGGTACTGCTGTTCAGAACGTCACGCGTGAAATTACTGGCGGACAACTCGGCGGCATCCTTGATTTTCGTGATCAGGTACTTGATCCGAGCCTCAACCAGCTTGGTCGCTTGGGATTGGTTATCGCCCAAACGATGAACGATCAGCACAAACTAGGCGTTGATTACGATGGCATTAAAGGTGAAAACTTTTTCACTGACATTAATGAGCCAACGAAAACTTACCAGCGTGTGCTGGGAGATCGTAATAACGCAGATCCCGATGATCGGGTGATTGCCGTCGAAATCAAAGACGCAACTCAGTTAACCACGAGTGACTATGAAATTCGTTTTGTCGGCCCGGACGATTATACCTATCGTGTTTTCCGTAACGATACGGGTGAGTTATTACAGACTAACGCTCTGAGCGGCGCATTTCCTGAGTCGATTGAAATTGACGGAATGGAAATCCGTTTCGAAGCAGGCACGTTTCAGCAGAATGACCGCTTTCTGATTTCACCGACGCGTCGTGAATCTCAGAATCTGGACATGAACATTACCCGTGCTGAGCAGGTCGCACTCGCGTCTCCAATCAGCACTGATACAGCGATTGGTAATCGTGGTAACGCCACTATTGACCAGGGGCAGGTGTACGACCTTGGTACATCGTATTTTTCAGAAGAGGGCGAAATGACGCCACCGCTTCTGATTCGTTTTACGTCACCGACCACATACGACGTACTGGATAATACCGACCCAGGAAACCCGATTCCGTTATTTCCGCCACTGATGAATCAGACCTTCACGCCGGGTATCAGTAACAGCATATTGCCTGAAGACGAAGGTAAAACCGCGTTCACAAGCTTTGGTGGTGTGCTGCCGGTTTCTCCGACCTATCAACAGAATGGCACCAGCGTAGACTCAGTAAATGGCTTCTTCCCTGAGCGCATTGATATTGGCTTTACCAATCCGAACAACGGCTTAACCGCCAACCAGCGCACATTGATCACGCCATTAAATGCCACTGCCCGTGAAATTGCAGAATCACTCAGCAAACGCGACGGTGTTGAGGCGTCTGCTCGTACCACGGTTGAGATCACCGATCTTGAAACCGATAGCGTTGATTTTCTCGATACCGAATTTACTTTAAACGGAGTTGTACTGACGCAAACCCTGGGGCCAAACCAGAATCAATACGATGCGAATTACCCGGCCGAAGTCCCCGATCCGATCACACTGAACTTTCTGGCCGATCGTATTAATGCCAACTACGAACTGCAGGATGCAGGCATCGTCGCCCGAAGTGACGGTGGTAAGCTGACCATCATTGATTTAAATGGCGATGATCTCGACTTCGAACTGCGCGGTGACGCCGGCGACAGCTTCCGCATAGGCAACGGCATTGATATCCCGTTGACAGCTACTGCCATGGAAACCGAAGACCCGCTGAGTAAATACGAAGGTTACGACTTCTCAGAAGGTGGCCCCTACATTTACGAGTTCAGTGATCCTTCTCAGGGCACAATTTCATTCGAAATGACCGGCACCTTTGCAACCGGTGACGACCTTTTCGATGGATTCCGCCAGGCGATAGAAAACTCAGGCTACGTGTTCTCAGGTAACGTCGACGTTGATATCAGCGAAAAAGGGCAGGTCACTTTTCAGCCTCGCCTCGAAGTCAGCGGTGCAGGCACGGTCGGCAGTAATAAAGTATCGATTGGTGGTCAGGTAAAAGTGATCGTCGACGAACACTACGACCTGAATATCGCACCGCCGGGCAACAACCTATTCCCAACCGATCCGGTGGGTGAGCCTGTGGCCTTCGGTTTCCATGTAAATATCGACGGCATTGCTGAAGTCGGCGACGAATTCACCGTCGATTTTAACAGCGACGGCACTTCTGACAGCCGTAACGGCGTAGAAATGGCGGCACTGCAAAGCACCAAAACAGTGAACGGCCAGAGTAGCTACACAGATTCTTATGCGCGTCTGGTCGAGGTTGTTGGCTCAGTCACGAGCAGAGCGCAGATCAATCGTGACTCATCTGAAGTGCTGCTGCGTAACTCGCAGACTGCCGTAGATGCAACGTCCGGCGTCAACCTCGATGAAGAAGCCGCCGCACTGATTAAATACGAACTGGCCTATAACGCCAGTGCCCAGGTCATTCAGGTGGCTCGGGATATTTTCGACACCCTGATCAGCACCTTCCGATAGGGTGAGGAGTAAATTATGAGAATTGCAACGCTCCAGTCATTTAACCTCGGACTCAATGCCATCCTCGATGCGCAGGCGTCTGTGAATAAAACACAGCAACAGGTCTCCAGTGGCCGCCGGGTATTAACCCCCGCCGATGACCCGATTGCATCGACAAAAATCCTGCAATTGCAGCAGGATCTCGCACAGCGCGACCAATACGACCGCAACATGACGGCCGCTGACAATCGCCTGAAACTTGAAGAATCGTCGCTGGAATCCATTACCGAAGCCTTAACGCGTTTGCAGGAACTCACCGTCAATGCCGGTTCGGGTACGCTCACCATTACTGACCGACAGGCGATTTCTGCAGAAATCGGCCAACTCGAAGATCAACTCGCCGCGCTCTTTAACACCAAAGATCCGAACGGCGAATTTATCTTTGGTGGCTTCAAAGGCGCGACACAACCATTTCAACAGAAAGACAATGGTCGCTACGAATATCAGGGCGACGAAGGGCAGCGCTATCTGGCGATTGGTGACACAACGCGCGTTGCGACGGGCGACAACGGCAAAAAACTGTTCGTTGATGTCCGCGCCGCCAAAAACACCTTCACATCCTCGGTCAACCCGCTGAACACAGGCACGACTCAGGTAAATGCAGGGTTTGTGGTAGACGAAGAAGCCTACGGCGAATTCTACCCGGATGACCTGATCGTCACCTTTAATCCTGAGGCTGCTATTGACCCGCCGGGGCCAAACTACACCATACGCCGCGCATCCGATGGCCGCGTTGTCGATGGCATTGCTGATCGTGCGTACTCAAAAGGTGCTGAAATCGTTGCGGCGGGCATCAGTATAAAGATCTCCGGTGACCCAAAGCCGGGCGATGAAGTACTGGCAAAATCCAGCCCGAAACAAAGCATCACAGATACCGTATTCCGGTTAAGACAGGGCCTCGATACCCTGCAAGACAACCCGACGGACTCAGCGACCCTCGATATTCTGATCGAAGATACCCTGACCAACCTCGCCAACGCCCAGACATCCGTATCTGAAGTGCGTAGCCAGCTGGGTGCGCGGTTAAACGTGGTCGAAAATGCACGAAACCTCAGCGACGACGTGCGGCTCGTCAGCCAGGAAGTGCTGTCAGAATTGTCGGATGTGGATTTTGCCGAAGCCGTTAGCCGATTGAGTTTGCAGACATTCCTGCTGGAAGCCGCTCAGCAGAGCTACACCACCATCAGCCGATTGTCGTTGTTCAACCAGTTGTAAGCAGCCGATGTAGGAGCTATTCAGCCAGCTTGCCTGGCTAATAGCGATGGGGGTATCGCGAATAGCCTTCGGCTGATTCGCTCCCACGGGGGGGGGGTAAAAAAGCTGATTTGCTCACACAAGGTTAGATGAAGCGCCCCCTCCTACAAAACCCAGCAACTTCACATCAAATACTTTTTGACGTTCTTCTGGCCTTGCTGTTGTGTGCCCACTTGCTTCTGCTCAGCTTTTAATTGCTCAAGCAATTCCTGCTCTTCTTTGAGCAGGTCTTCCAGAAATACTTGCTGTTCGTTGGTCAGGTCGATGAGGTCACTGACTTGAGAAAACCACTCACGCATCAGTTCGTTTCGTTTTTGAATGCGTTCTTCGACGCCTTCTTTTACGCCCTGGCGTATCAGTGAGCGAAGTTCGAGCGAGAGGTTTTTTACCTGGCTAAATAGGTCGTTATTCATATGACGATTAATTCTGCTTTGAGGGCACCGGCTTGTTTCATGGCTTCGAGTATTGCCATGAGGTCTCCGGGGGCGGCGCCAATTTCATTTACGGCTTTGACGATGTCGTCGAGCGTGACGCCAGGGCCGAACTTAAACATGCGACTGTCTGCACCATCATCGATGTTGATATTGGTTTGTGGTACGACCACTGTCTCGCCTTCGGCCAGTGCATTGGGTTGAGCCACTTCGAAGTCTTCGGTGATGGTGACGGTTAGACTACCGTGCGTCACGGCCACCGGTTCTATCTGTACTTTTTGCCCCATTACGATGGTGCCGGTACGGGAATTAATAATAATTTTCGCGCGCTCGGTGCCGGTTTCTATTTCAAGATTTTCGATCACCGACAGGTATGCAACGCGCTGGCTTGTGTCTCGCGGAGCACTGACCCGGATACTGGTAGCGTCGAGTGCTTCGGCGGTGCCGGGCCCCAGTAGTTCGTTGATTTTATCGGTCATTGAGCGCGCTGTAGTGAAGTCTGGCTGGTCGAGGTTGAAGATCAGGCTGTCGCCACGACCGAAGCTGCTCGGTACGGCTTGCTCTACCGTTGCGCCGTTGGGGATACGGCCGACGCTGGGGACGTTGACGGTAATACTTGAGCCGTCGTTGCCTTCAGCACCAAAGCCACCGACGACGAGGTTACCCTGCGCAACCGCGTAAATGCCGCCATCAGCGCCTTTTAATGGGGTAAATAACAGTGAGCCGCCGCGCAGGCTTTTGGCATTGCCCAGTGATGATACGGTCACGTCGACTCGCTGGCCGGGTTTGGAGAACGGCGGCAGTTCTGCAGTAACAGATACGGCAGCGACATTTTTGAGTTTCGGGTCAGTTCCTTGCGGTAGGGTGATCCCGAACTCGTTCATCATGTTGCGGAAAGTCTGTGTGGTAAACGGGGCTTTATCGCCCGTACCATCGAGGCCAACCACCAGCCCGTAACCGATCAATTGGTTTGAACGCACGCCTGATATGCTGGTGATGTCTTTGATTCGCTCCGCATGGGCCAGAGCTGGAATCGTGCTGACCAGCATTATGACGAGTAATTGACGCCAGTTTTTCATCGTTTAATCCGTAGTTGCGCAGTTTTTGCCGTTACAGGAGCGTTTGGAAGGGAATGATGCGAAGGGTGTGCCAATTGGTGATCGCGCATAGCCAGACAAGCTGGCTGAAGCGCTCCTACAAAATATTGAATCAAAACGGCCAGAGCGGTGACATAAAGATGCGGTCAGCCCAACCTTGTTTGGTGCTGTTGTTAAGGTTGCCACGACCACCGAACGAAATGCGCGCGTCTGCGACTTTGCTTGAGGCTATGGTGTTTTCTGGTGTGATGTCTTGCGGTCGCACCAGCCCCATGATGCGGATATATTCGTCGCCTTCGCTCAGGGTCAGCCATTTCTCACCGCGTATCTGTAGCACGCCATTGGGCAGAATATCTGAAACCGTCACACTGATCTGACCTGTCAGGCTGTTTGAGCGATCAGCCTCACCTTTGCCCGAGAACTGACGGTCATTGGTGGTTTCTGAATCCATGGTCAGGTTTTTCCAGCCGGGGACTGTCCCCATCAGGGACGGTACAGCCATGTTATTGTTCGATGACTTATCGGCCACGGTTTCCGCTGATTTCGACGATTGATATTCCTCGTCGAATATCACGGTAATGATGTCGCCGATCCGGTTAGCTTGCTGGTCGGTATATAGCCCTACGCTGTATCTTGGTTGAAACAGCGAACCGTCGTTGGTCGGCGGTGCTTCAAGGCTTTGTGCCGATACAGGAGCGTAGGCCGGATCATCCGGGAATACGTCGCGCTCTTGTTGAATGCTGCTGCATGCGCTCAGCAAAGCGGTGCTTGTAAGTGCGATTAATGCGTTAACTAACAGGCGTTTCATATCACACCTCCATCAGGTGTTCTGTGTCAGGAACTGCAGCATCTGATCGGCTGCTGACACGACTTTTGAGTTCATTTCGTAGGCGCGCTGAACGGTGATCATTTTCACCAGCTCTTCAACCACTTCGACGTTGGAGTTTTCGAGTGCGCCCTGCACTACCCGACCAAAACCATCTTCACCCGGAACTCCACCTTGAGGAGCACCACTGGCTGCGGTTTCCAGAAAGAGGTTGCCACCGGCTGCCTGAAGGCCTGCTGGGTTAATAAAGTCGACGGTCTCGATCTGGCCCAACTGCTGCGGATTCGGATCACCGAACATGGTCGCCTGGACAATACCGTCTTCACTGATGGTGAGGTTGTTGGTCTGCTCAGGGATAACAATCTGCGGCTCTAACGGATAGCCGTTGACGTTCACTACGGTGCCTTCGTTATTGATGTGGAAGGTACCGTCACGCGTATAGCCGATGTTGCCGTCAGGCATCTGAATCTGGAAAAAACCGCGACCATTAACCGCGATATCCAGCGGCTGATCCGTGATTTCGAGCGAGCCGGTGGTAAATACTTTCTGTGTACCTGCGGTACGTACACCGGTACCGAGTTGCAGACCGGATGGCAGGCGACTGTCGGCTGAGCTGTTGGCACCCGGCTGACGCTGAATCTGGTAGATCAGGTCTTCGAATACCGGACGGTCTTTTTTGAAGCCGGTGGTCGCTACGTTGGCGAGGTTGTTTGATACGGTGGTCAGCGCGAGGTCTTGTGCTTCGAGCCCGGTCTTACTGACCCAGAGTGCGTTCATCATAGTGCTGACTCCTTATTGATTCGACATGATCTGTGTCGTGGCGGCTGCCAGCTCGTCGACACGTTTCATCATTTTCACCTGCATTTCATACTGACGGTTCAGCTGAATCAGGCTGGTAAGTTCGGTGACGGCATTGACGTTACTGCTTTCAGTAAAGCCACCAACAACGCTGACATTAAGGTCTGGCTGAGCCGGTGGGGTGCCCTCTTCACGAAAGCGGAATAAACCGTCTTCGCCTTTTTCTAATGTTTCAGGGTCTGGATAAACGAGCTTGAGCTGCACTGGTTCGGCGACGCCCGCAGGCACTTCGCCAAGTGGCTGAATCGTAATAATTCCGGCCTTTGAGATATCGATTTTTTCAAATTCGGGTAATACCACAGGGCCGCCGTCACCAATGAGCTGCCGACCACTGCCATTCACCAGTCGGCCCAGTGGATCAACACTGAGGTCTCCGGCGCGGGTATAGGCTTCCTGGCCATCCGGGCCGACGACCGCAAACCAGCCTTTCCCTTCAATCGCGAGGTCCATGTTGCGACCCGTCTCGACCAGTGAGCCCATGCTCATATCGCTGGCGGGACGTTCGGTCATGGCGTAAGCACGCGATGGGAAGTGTTCGCCGAACACGCCTTGCGCCCGGCTTTGGGTGTAATCAGAGCGGAAACCTGTGGTCGCAACATTGGCCAGGTTGTTGGCGTGTGCGGTTTGCCCGTAGGTGTTTTGTTTGGCCCCGGACATGGCGATGTAGAGTGCGCGGTCCATAGTGGTTGCCTTTCAATAGTTCAGTTACATGAAGTATTGCGAAGGCTGTGCCAACTCTGATTTTTCATTTGAAATCAATTAGTTAGATAAATTTCGGACGGATTTTGAGTGTCGATATGCCGGTGGTTGGGTGTGGAAACGGCAAGCGGTTGCCAGGGTGGCAAAACACTGTGGGAGCTATTCAGCCAGCTTGCCTGGCTAATAGCGATTGAGTTTATCGCGAATAGCCTCCGGCTGATTCGCTCCCACAGTGTTACTGCTGATTCGCTCCCACAGTGTTACTGCTGATTTGATCCCACAGTGTTATGGCTGATCTGATCCCACAGTGTTACTGCTAATCTGCTTCCACAGTGTTATGGCTGATTCGCTCCCACAGAGTAAAAAGCTGATTCGCTCCCACAGAGTAAAAAGCTGATTCGCTCCCACAGCGTAAAAAGCTGATTCGCTCTTTGTGGGAGCTATTCAGCCAGCTTGCCTGGCTAATAGCGATTGGGTTTATCGCGAATAGCCTCCGGCTGATTCGCTCCCACATGACTAACCCTCATCAGATATTCAGAATCGCCTGCGTTATCTGGTCGGTGGTTTCAATGGTCTTCGCACTCGCCTGGAAGTTACGCTGGGCGATGATCAGGCCCACCAGCTCTTCTGACAGATCGACGTTTGAGTCTTCTAATGCAGATGACCGTATCTGGCCAAACGAAGCCGTTCGCGGTGAGCCAATGGTCGGAATACCTGATTCAAAAGACTCAGCCCAGCCCGTGTCGCCGACTGGTGTCAGGCCTTCCGGGTTACGGAAGTTGGCCATGGCCACCTGCCCCAGTGTCTGTGCCTGACCGTTGGTGAATCGGGCGAAGATGATACCTTCTTCATCCACTTCGAGGCCGGTCAGTCGACCTGTTGCATAGCCGTTCTGGTTTACTTCGTTCACCGAGAACTCGCTACCAAACTGGGTCGAACCATTAAGACTGATCTGGAAGTTTGAGTTTGTGGGTGGATCGCTCAGGGGCAAGCCACCTTCCAGTACGTTTGTTGATGTCAGAGCCCCTGTCGAATCGCCATTTTCGTCCACTGGGTCCCAGTTGGTGATGTAGATATCGCCGGTCGCGACTTCGTCTAATGTCCCGTCCTGGTTGAAGAAGAGTTCAAACCGTGAACGCGTCGGGTCCAGGTTTTCCGGAAATGGCAGTGAAGGATCAGGGTCGCCAATGTCGTTACCATCAATCAAGACGTACATAGCCCAGACGTTCTGCTCGTTCGGACGTGTTGGGTCCAGCGGCTCTTTCACAAAGTACTGAGTCATCACATGGGAGTTACCCAGGCTGTCGTAGATGGTGGTCGATGTTGCGTGGTTGTAGGTTTCCTGATTATCTGGGTCGAATGAGTTCAGAGTGAAGTCTGAGTATTCGTCATCGGTCAATGCACCAAAGATACCCGATATGACTGGCTGAGGATCACGTAATACGTAGTTTTCATTGAGAATGAAATTCACGGTGCCGCCTACCGCTGCAGCCACATCAGCCGCCGTGGTGCCACCCAATACCACTGGGCCAGTTCCGGATGCACCCTGTACTACCAGTGAGTCTGTTACGACAGGACTATCAATCGAGACTTTGATATCACGGCCAATTTCGTTAGTGATGACCAGATCCCCGGCATCACTGACTTCTGCACGGAAGCCCGGCAACGTCGTTGCACGGTAAGCATTGATCTCTTCTGCGAGTTCTTCGAGGCTGGTTGATTCCAGAATTTGACCGTTCAGGGTCAGAGACATGTCATTACCCGGGGTGTTGTAGCCAGAAGATGGAATCGTCATTACCGTTTCAGCGGAGGCGGTTACCCCTGGCTGCTGATTGAATAGCGAGACGATTTCGTTGGCTTCGGCATGCTCAGGAATAACAATTTCTGTTTCCTGGCCGTCTGGATCAATCAGAGTGACACGCTGTTCTGGGTATTCGTTTGTCACCCCTTCGATACCGGTCGTCAGCAAAGTACCGTCATCCGGGTTAACCTGCAGAATACCGTAGAGATCGGACTCAGAGACATCCTGCCCACCTGCAGTGATGTTAGTAATCGAGATAATTGATGCTTCACCCGCTTCAACGGCGGTGAGCTGCAACTTGTACTGTGGTGGTACCACTTTCGGTTCGACCTCGACGGCCGCCGCCTGAACGCCAATGTAGTTGTCCGCATCCTGACTGTTTAACTGGCGGTTAATACTTGCCGCCAGCTGCTGCACAGAGCGGTATTCTTCATCCAGAGTCACCACGACGGAGCCACTGCGCCCCTCATCATCCGGCGCTGGGACAGTCAGATTGATTCGGAAGCTGTTGGTACGATCGACCTCATCCTGACCCGTCACGATGAACATGCTATCGAAGCCAAGTTCCCCTAACGCTTGAGACTCAGCGACAGTCGGCGTCAGCGAAATGCCTTCACCTGCACCAACTAGAGTGTTGGTAAACACCAGCTGACCACCTACGGCGTCGACGTTCACTTTACCAGCCAGGCCACCCGCACCAATATAGATATCAATCTGTTGTTGAATGGCGACTGCCAGAGCCTCGAGATTGGCGTAGTTTGCAGGTGGGATCGTGATAGTAAATGGACCACCCGCGTTACCGGTAGAACTGGTCACTTCAAGGTTGAACTCGTTATTGGCCAGTACAGGCTCGACACCTCCATCAATCCGGTTGTTACTTAGGAAGCCCAGATTAATCAAGTCATAATTGACCGAGCTGGTGGGGTTATCAGCAATTTGTACGAAATCACCACGTGATGCAGGAGCCTGTACCTGAAACTCAATTCTGCCGCCGTTATTCACCGCCAGAACTTCTTCGTTACCGGCGCCGGCGGTCGCGGTTATCTGAGCATTAATTTCTGCCACGATTTCAGTCGTCGATACGGCCGCGTAGCTGGTCGGTGCTGCACCAACCCAAGCTGCCTCACTCAGATTTATGGGGTAGCTCGCTCCCCCCTCAGTAACAACCCGGAAAGCTAAAACGTTATCTACAGCTGGAGCGACTTTGTCTTCAAGATCGAGGGCACTGTAGGTGTTGTTTGCCGTAAGTACGGCGAACTCGCCCGGATCACTCGCTACAATATTCAGAGGCGGAGTTGCTGTTGTCCGCGTAGTCGTTTGAGTACCGGGGATAGAACGAAAATCGGCGGTAACCGGGCTAGCACCAACAAAGAGCTGCTGACCAGCAACACCCGCAGATACTGCACCCGCTACACCAAAGACACCATCCCAACCCGGAGTTGTTGTGATTGAGAATGACGTACCATTCGTCGCGTTAAAACCTGCACGCTCGATGATTAAGTTCCCTGTAGATGGGTCCTCTACTGCGCGCAGTTGCTGTGAGCCAAAGGTTGCATCCAATGCGGATTGTATGTCGTTAAGCACCTCCTGAACGGTGGCACCTGCGGCAACACCGGCCAGGGTAATGGTCTGACTGCCATTACCGTCACCGATATCAAAGTCCATCGACTCAGTACCGTAGCCCGCCGCCGCGACTGCCGCGACTGTATTCGGGAACAATACCTGTGCAGGAATGCCTGCATCCGTTGGCTGACCCGCTGAATCCAGTACGGTTTTGGTGGATTCAAGAATCCCCGCGTCTGCCGCACCAACAGACAAACCGTTGGTGGTGATCTGCAGACCCTGCTCCTGCAGAACCTGCTCACCGGCGTCCAGGTTTACGATGGCGGTGGCAAGAGTCGTCAGGCGTGGCGGCTGGTTAGCAATCTGAATATTGATGTCGCCCAGCACACCGCTGACCACACCGTTTTCGTTGGCTTCATAACCCTGCAGGCGTGAGCCGTTGTTCGCCACGACAAATCCGTTTTTGTCGAGCGAGAATATCCCTGATCGGGTGTAAGACACACTGCCACGGTCATCCAGTACGAAGAAACCGTTACCGTCGATGGCCAGGTCGAGGGCATTTTCAGTACCACTGATATTACCCTGCGAAAATTCCTGACGGACGTTATCAACCAGTACACCACTACCGACCGGCTTCAGACCGGTACCAAGCAAGGTACTGGTGTAGACATCGGCAAATTCTGCACGGGATTCTTTAAAGCCAACGGTACTGGCGTTCGCCACATTGTTACCTGTGACTTCCAGATCCGTAGAGGCTGCACGGATACCACTTAAACCAATATTAAAAGCCATATTTGTACTCCTCTCGCCGGATCAGGCGTCAAGAATCTGTTTAATCTGATCAAGGTTGGCGCGTTCGCCACCGGTTAAGTTCAGGGTCACTTCGCCACCCGCACTCATGGTGACGCTGTCGACGCGTGAACTCATCTGCATATCCAGTTGTTCACTCTCACCGGCAATCGTGCCGCTGAGTTTGAAAACGTATTGACCTGGTGGGTAGACGTTTTCAATCGGATCTCCGTTATCGTCCAGTACGATCTCGCCATTTTCATCGCGGAGGTACTGGTCAAGATTCATCTTGCTGCGGTCCAGGTTGACGATGTCACCATCGACCATCAGGTTGTAGCCATCCCAGCGCACAGACATGGCGCCCGCGTCATGCGAACCGAGTGAAATCTGCTCCAGAGTCTGACCATTTTTGTTTTCGATGGTCAGCATCATGTCGCCTGTCGCCGCAGGTACCTCAGTGAAGCCGCTGACCACACCGCCGTTCGTGAGCAGGCCTGTGGTATTACCATCAACAATCACACTCTGACCGACGAGACTTGACGCCTGTAAAGCGGCATTGGAGGTAAACTGTGCCGCCATGCTCTCTGCCGTATCGTTGAGGTTGTCGATCCCTTCAACCGATGAAAACTGAGCCAGCTGAGCAACGAACGCCTGGTTATCTGTCGGCTCCAGCGGGTTCTGGTTATTCAGCTGCGCGACCATGAGTTCGAGAAAGGCATTGCGACCCAACTCATTGTCTTTGGCTTCGGTCTGCGTCGGCGTACGGTACTGATCCAGTACGGCGGCGTTGTTGTTTACTTCGTTAATCGCCATTTATCGCCCCCTTACTGGCCAAGTGTGAGTGTGCGTTGCAGCATCTGCTTCGCGGTTTTAAGAACTTCAACGTTCATTTGATAGCTGCGCGATGAAGACATCATGTCGGTCATTTCTTCAACGATGTTCACGTTCGGGTAGTACACGTAGCCGTCGTCGTTCGCCATTGGATGATCTGGCTGGAAACGTGCCTGCAGCGGTGAATCTTTTTCGACGATGCCGTCGATTTTTACGCCAGCACCCATGGCCGCATCGGTATCCATAAAACCGTTCACATCCCGGCTTTTTGAATTCACTTCGCTTTCGAGCACGGAAAACCAGGGCTTGCGTGCACGGTAGGTTTCATCCACAGAGCTTGAAGCGCTGTCGGCGTTGGCAATGTTACTGGCGGTGGTATTCAGTCGGACTGACTGGGCAGTCATACCGCTTCCGGCAATGTTAAGTACGCTGGTCAGTGACATAATTATTCTCCCCGGATCGCGTTACGCATGCCTTTGAACTTACCGCTCAAAAATTCGAAGCTGGCGTTGTAGTCCATGCTGTTACGGGCAAACAAAGCTTGTTCGGTCTGGGCGTCGACCGTGTTGCCGTCGATGGATGGCTGCAGAGGATTGCGATACTTCAGTTCGTCATCGGCAAAGCCGCTGGTGCCACTCAGGTGAGCAGAATGCGTCGCTGCCATACCGAATGAGGTGTTGCTGTGAGTTTCTGCTTCGAGAATGGCTTTGAAATCAAAATCACGGGCCTTGAATCCTGGGGTGTCTGCATTGGCAAGGTTGTTTGCCAGTACTTCGGCGCGTTGCGCACGAAGCTGCATTGCGTTGTCGTGGATTCCGAGTGCGTTGGTAAAGTTGATTGCGCCCATTCTGTACCTGCCTGTTTGCCATATGTGTTCGTCTGCAGAGATACAGCAAGAGCTGGGCCAATTTATTTTTTACTTATTTTTCAATGGGTTATCAAAAAAGCGGGCATTTAAAGGAGAATTTCACAGAGGGGAACGGCAAGCCCTTACCTACCAGCGGCAAAGGCTAAAACGATTACTTTTTCCGGTAGAGGATACCTGGGTTACAACTGACCATTTCATAGTGATCCGGCATCCCACTCAAGGCTTCTGAAGCACCGAGGATCAGGTAGCCACCCGGCTTCAGAGCACCGTGCATTTTCAATAGGATGTCGCGCTTGCGTTCGGCGCTGAAATAAATCAGTACATTGCGGCAGAAGATAATATCGAAGGTGCCGAGACGCGAGTAGCTGTCGTTCAGGTTAAAGTTTCTGAACTCCACGCCCTGGCGCAGTTCTTTGCCGACGTGCCAGGCATCGTCTCCGGTTTTTTCAAAGTACTTCGCCAGCTGGTCTTCTGGCATACCACGCCGTATCGCCATCCATGGGTACGTCCCTTCTTTGGCGGCGCTCAAAGCACTTTCTGATAAATCGGTAGCCAACACTGACACAGCAGGCAGACGTTTCGAGCTCGTTCGGCGGAATTCCAGTTCAGTCAGTTTGATAGAGTAAGGTTCCTGCCCTGTTGAGCAGGCCGAAGACCAGATACGTATGGGCGATGATTGTTCAGCGAGTGCCGGAAAAACGCGATTACGAAGAATTTCGAATGGATGACTGTCGCGCAGCCAGAGTGTTTCGTTGGTCGTCATGGCATCAATGACGTTATTTTTGAACTGACGGTCACGCTCCATGCAGTACATCAGCTCGGTCAGACTGGGTAAATTACGGTCGGCCATGAGCTTTCGCAAACGGCTGGCGACCAGGTATTCTTTGCCATCCCCCAGCAGAATGCCGGAGAGTCCCTCAAGGTAGTCGCGGAACTGGTTATACTCCGCAGCAGTTACCACGACTTCCTTCTTGTTATGCGTCATCAATTTCAACCGTGGTTAATTCGGCTCACAATATTGTCGGCCAGTACGTCGGGGTCAAACTTTGCAATAAAGTCATTAGCACCCACTTTTTCAACCATTGCCTGGTTAAATACACCGCTCAGTGATGAGTGCAGTACTACATAAAATCCCTTCATCGCATCGTTACTACGAATGTGAGTGGTCAGCGTGTAGCCATCCATCTCTGGCATCTCAATATCGGATACCAACATCATGTAACGGTCCTGCGGTCGCTCACCCTCGTCTACGATTCCTTTCAGGTGCTCCCAGGCTTGTCTGCCATCTTCGAGAGCGACAACCTCTACGCCAACGTTCTCCAGACAGCGGGTAATCTGCTTACGCGCAATCTTAGAATCATCCACGATCAGAACTTTCTTTTTACCGGCCTCAGTACGGACGTCGTCACTGACGATGCCTTCACTGATGTCCTCTTTCACCGGCGATACTTCAGCAAGAATCTTCTCTACGTCGATGATCTCGACGATGTGATTCTCAACTTCAGTGACTGCTGTGAGGTAATGCTCGCGGCCCGTGCCCTTGGGCGGTGGATGAATATGTTCCCAGTTCATGTTGATGATTTTGTCGACCGAAGCCACCAGGAAGCCCTGAGTCGCGCCGTTGTACTCAGTAATAATCACGAACGAACCATTCACTTCATCCAGCGGAGGACCACCCGTTGCCAGGCTCATATCGAGAATCGGTGTGGTTCCTGAGCGGATGTGAACAACCCCACGGACAACACGATTGCTGCCAGGCAGGGACGTCAGTCGCGGACACTGTATGATCTCTTTTACTTTGAATACGTTAATGCCGTACAACTGTTCACCGCGGACGCGGAAAAGCAGCAGCTCCAGACGGTTTTCGCCGACCAGCTTGGTACGTTGGTTTACGGACTCAAGAACACCAGCCATGTGTGCCTCTCTTTCAGATCAATTCCGGCATGACCTTTGCTCAACCTGAGGTATGAGTAATAAAAGTGCCGGAATCATGACATCATTTTCGTTAGCTTCATTGAGCATAGTAGAGAACCAGAGAAGCGCAGGCGTTTTATTTGGTTTTTTCATCTGGTCGTTGTCGACCGTTGCTCAGGCCGGAAGCTCTCTGGATGATGTCACCGCTGAACTGAAAAATCGCTGGATTGCACTGGGGGGAGACGCCGGTGTATCGGAGTTTGAGTATCCTTCTGTATCACCGGGATATGAGTTGCCTGACTGCAGCGCTTCGCTAGAGGTGAATGTTATCCGCCACCTACAACCGGGGCGCAACGGTGTTGAGGTCAGCTGTGCAGCGCCCTTCTGGCGCCAATCGTTCGCGGTTGAACTGAAGGTGTTCGCAGATGTCGTCACCGCTGATACCGATATACGCCGGGATACTGTTATCAATGCAGGTCAACTCAGAATCAGTCGCCTTGACACCTCTGATCTGCACAAAGGGTATTTCAGTAATATTGACGCCGTCAGCGGAATGCTGAGCAAACGAACTCTGCGACAAGGAACACCTGTCACACCTGACATGGTCGACTTACCCGACCTTGTTCAACGCGGGCAACTGCTCAAAATCAGGCTGGTCAGGCCGGGAATTCAGGTCGAGATTAAGGGGGAAGCCCTGGCTCGTGGTCACCTGGGTGAACAGATACGGGTCAGGAATACGCAGTCGGGAACCACCCTGTTTGCGGAAGTCATCGGCGATGGCTTAGTACAGGTCCAGTGAGTTTTCAAAAAAAACTGACACTTTTTCCTAAAGTAATGAAATCTGCTGCCGTTAACTACAATGAAGAGGTACATCTGAATGAAGCTCGGAGAAATGATGATGAACATCAATAAATTCACTAACGGCAACAGTGTCGACACGAATCGTAGTCGTACTGAACCCGTTAAGGCCCCAGAAACGAATGCTGAAGGCAAAGCCAGGGAATCCGCGCCGCTGACCGATCAGGTCAAGCTTAGCGCGAGCAGTAAAAGCATTCAGCAGATAGAAGCTGAGATTAAAGAGATGAAGGACGTCGACGACGCAACCGTTGAGCGCATCCGTAGCGCCATTGATAACGGTGAATACAAAATCGATTACGACAGACTGGCAGGGAAAATGCTTGATTTTGAGGACCGATTCAACTTCTGAGGTCCTCAGGTATGCTTTTAGATACCTCTCCCCTTGCCCGGCTGATGTCATCCGAGCTCGACGCCAGCCGGCAGCTCTTCACCCTGCTGGAGCAGGAACTGGAGGCCGTGAGCCACCACCGTACGTCTGAACTGGACACTCTGAACCCTGCCAAAGAGAAACAGGTAACCCTCCTGAAACAGCAGGCGAGTACCCGCTTACAGTGGATGAAAGACCACCAGCTACCTCTGAGTGCAGAGTGCCTGCAACACGAGGCTGTCCAGAATAACTCCGAAATTCACCCATTGTGGCAGCAGCTTGCCGCTCAGTATGAAGCCAACCGGCAAATCTCAGAGCGCCTGAGCGAAATGGTTCTGGCATTGCGATTCCGCGCCGAACAGAAGCTTCGTATCTTGCATGCCCGACAGAATGATCCACACTTATATAATGAATATGGAAAAACTTCCGGAGCGAATCCGGGACTTAATAGTATCGAAGCGTAGTGGATCGTCAGACATGCCAGAGGCAAGTATCAATCAGGAATTTCTGCTGAACTCCCCAGAAGACGTATACGGCGCTCTGCGCAAGGTTGTGCTTCTGGAAACCCCTGTGACCCTGCGTATAGATGGCGACGACACCGAATACAAATCGGCAATTACGGAAACCAGCTTCAAGTCCCGCAGCTTCTTTATGGACCGGGTTATCCCGATGCAGGGCAACGATCTGATCAGGAGCGGTAAGCGATTTTCAGTGGAGTGCGACACTCAGGGTGTGCGCATTGAATTCCGAATGACGGGTCGCCTGCGCTATCAGCCGGATCAGGAGCAGTATCGCGCCGAATTTCCCGAAGAAGTTCTCTATCTGCAGCGCCGCACCGCCTACCGTGTCATGGTGCCACCTGCACACCAGATATTAGTAACACTGCGCTTCGAAGATGATGATGAAGACAGCGATGGGCTAACAGGGCGCCTGGTAGATCTGTCTTCGAGTGGTTTTAAGGCCAAATTCAAGGGCGACATCACTGAAACACTGCACAACCACAAGGACATCCCTATGGCTCGGGTTCGCTTTAATCGCGACAACTCGATGGATTGCAGCCTGGAAGCCCGCCATATTCAGCTGAGTGACAACGGCAATACACAATGTGGCTTCTCCTTCACCACGATCTCACCTCAAGGCCAACGCTTCATTGACCGACTGATCACGGAGTTTCAGTGGGAAGAACGTCGCCTGAAGGAACAACAGAAAAACGAACTAGACAACATCTGAGTGCGCAGCCCCTGCCGGGGCTGACAATCACGACACCAACCGTTAGAATCCTCAGCCTTCCTCCCTATAGCTCAACAGGATAGAGCTTCCGCCTCCTAAGCGGACGATTGGGGTTCGAGTCCCTATGGGGAGGCCATTCCTTCTTTCAAAGTCTTCCAATACCAACAAATTCCTCGCCACAAGCCTCGTAAATACTGGGTTTTCGTTCCAACAACATCCAAAGACATCCATTTACATCGCAGATAGTTCTGGGGTAACTTTCGGGGTAACTGAGTTCGGGTGGGTAAAAGTTACCCCAGGAGATAGGAATGCCTCTGTCAGCGGTAGCGGTATAGAACGCACAACCCAAGGCCAAGAACACCCAACCTCAACAATCACGTCTACTGCGCTGGAAAGACGTTCAACCACGCGTAGGTATCTGCCGCTCTCAGGCACACGCCATGATCAACGAGAGCACCTTCCCTGCTCCGGTTAAGCTCGGTGCCCGTGCTTCAGCCTGGGTCGAATCTGAAATCAACGACTGGATCGAAAGCAGGATTAGCGCCTCTCGCAACGAAGGAGGTGCAGCATGAAGAAATTCAAGAAGAAGGAATACATCATCTGCCATCTGCTGACAGTCGGACATATCTCCAGCTTTGAGGCTATCAGCAAATACAGACACGCACTCCTCTCTACCGTCATCCATGAGCTGCGCACTGCTGGCGCAGCTATTCGAACGGTCGATGAGCCTCACGTCGGCGGCACCCATGCGCGCTACCACGTCATCGACAAGCAAACAGTCCTCAACACTCTTACGCCTGAGATGTTGACAAATGTTGACCTCCTGATGAACGCAGTAAACGACCCGGAGTACTGAGTTATGGGTCAGCGAGCAGACAAAGCAGGGAAGCTTAGCTCTGGAGAGGACTCGCGAGCTATCCAGCCTGGCGATTAACTCGCCGCTGCAAATCCAGCAAACCCTTTACTTTTTTGGGGTGGAATCCTGCACTAAAGCCCCATTTGCGCGACAGAGCGTCGCGGTTAGTTAGCGGTGGAGTTTCGGCTTGGTAAAACGGTTCAGCCTGCCAAGGCATAGCCATAAGCTGTGATTGCAGACTCGATAAGCACTGACGCAGGCGCTTGCTACGCTCTGCTGGCATGGCTGCATTCATAGCAAAGAAATCGAACAGATAGGCTGCTTTGCGACATTCGTCCAGATCGAAGCCATCCAGAGCAAAGCCGTCCAGATCAGGTTCCCACCCTTTGTTCCAGGCAGCATCGGCAAGTAGGCACAAACCGTCAGCAGCACTCTCTAATGAGGCGCTGCGTACAACCTGCAGTAATACTTGCCGATACTCTTGATCTGTCATTTCAACTCTCCAGCTCCTGCAGCTGGTTTACCATAAACTCAATATTACCCTTGAGTCTTCGCTCATTGCCAACGGCGCCAATCAGGGCTTCTTCTGCGTGCTTACGCAGCTCTTCTGCAGTGAACTTACCCGCCTGATGAAGCGATATTATGTCAGCCTGGTCGTCAACTGCCAATCGATCCAACTTACTTACAGCCAGGTCAAGTGCTGTTACTACATACGCAACCAGAGGGTCAGAATCAGAGCCAAAAAGCGGTATGGCATCATCCTGATAGTACTCAGGTAGTAAACCAGAAATGGTCGGAGAGAAGGTATCATCCACAATTAGGGCCTTCTCAAGCCCATCATCGTCTGTATAAATAATGGTGATATCATCCAGCTCGAGCGCCTGTGCAGCCTGTATCTCAACATCAATATCGCTTGAACCACGAGCATTTGTATGGATATGCAGAGCAGCACCACCAAAGATGTAAGCCCTATATGTTCCTGGCTCAGCATCTGCCACTTGCTCAGATATTGCAGCGTTCACCTCCAACATGGCGTCTATAATGGCGCGCCCCATTGGAGTATTGGTGAACAGTTTTTCCTTACTCATAGCACGGCTCTTTCCGACGTTATGTAGACCACTATAACAACCTTAAAAGCAGCCCCCCAACCTGTTATATCCCGAATCTATCCGATATATTTATCAAAAATAGCAGGGATGAGTATGGCGATCCAACAAGGCATCTGGCGTATAAACGCAGGCAACAACGCTTCTAGCACCCCTACTCGTCTGGAAACTGCCCGTCTGGACGACGAGAACCAGCTGGAAGAGTTGATTGTGCAGGATGTGTCGATCATCAACGCCGACTGGCTGCTGATCGGCCGGCAGGTGCGCACCAGTTTTGATAAGCGCATAGACTTGGTGGCGCTGGATGCCAATGGCAGCGTCATCATAATTGAACTTAAGCGGGATAAGACTCCCCGTGATGTGGTGGCGCAGGCCATCGACTACGCCTCGTGGGTGGAAACACTGGAAGACAATCAGCTGGTCGATTGTTACATCGATTTCGCAAGTAAACACAAATTACCAAATCAAAGCCTCGACGTGGCATTCAAGGCTAAGTTTGGCCTGTCGTTAGCCGATGTCACCCTAAACGACTCACATCAGATGGTGATAGTGGCATCTGAACTGGATGCCAGTACTGAGCGCATTATCACCTACCTGAACAACCGCCATGGCGTAGGTATTAACGCAGTGTTTTTTTCCGCGTTCAGCGATGGTAGCAACCGTTACCTGTCCCGCGCCTGGATGATAGACCCACAGGAAACCCAACAGCTCGTAAGCACCCGAGGTGCGCGCGAACCGTGGAATGGCGAGTTCTATGTATCCTTTGGCCATGGCGAATGCCGTAACTGGGAGGATGCTCGCCAGCACGGTTTTGTCGCTGCAGGCGGTGGTCAATGGTATTCCAACACTCTGAATATGTTGGCCGAAGGAGACCGGATTTGGGTGAATATCCCTAAAACCGGTTACGTTGGCGTGGGTATTGTGACCGGAGAACGACAGCGCATCAGTGAATTCTGTATCGCCGGACAACCACTGACCAGCCTACCAACTCAATTGGACTACAGCAGTTTCTCAGCAGCGCCTGACGACAGTGCAGAGTACGTCGTGCCTGTTAAATGGCTACACACCGAAGCCAACAGCAATGCCTTCAGTGAGACCGGGCTATTCGGCAATCAGAATACCGTGTGTAAACCTACGACAACCAAATGGCGTCACACGGTTGAACGACTAAAAGCAATTTGGAAAATCGATAGCTGAGAAATATGTTTTAGCGATAGTTATCACCGGCTCTCAATTCTTTCTACCACCCCAAAAGTAGGGGTAACTATCGGGGTAACCAATTCCGTTAACAATTTAAATATCTATATTTTTCAAATAGTTGAAAATGAAATTCGGCCTCCTATGGGGAGGTCATTTCTGAATATCACTGTTTCACCTCTCACACCTCGCCGATGACGCTAAATATACGATAAGCTCCGTGTTCAGGAACGTCAGGTTCAGGGACTTTAAGGCACTCATCCATGCAACTCAGTGAAGCTCAACAAACCAATAATATCTGGCGTCTGGCAATTGCTCAGGCACTGGCGGGTGCAAACTCGGTCGTGATTTTTGCCACCAGCGCGGTCATAGGTCATCAGCTGGCTCCTGATCCGGCACTGGCGACACTCCCGATTTCTCTGTTTGTTGTAGGCATGGCACTTTGCATTCTGCCCTCGGGGCTCATAGCACAGCGCTATGGGCGCCTGATTGCATTTCAGGCCGGTACTGCTCTGGGGGTACTTTCGGGGGTATCGGCGATGGCTGCAATGATCTACAGTTCATTCACTCTTCTGTGCCTGTCGACAATATTCGGCGGCGCGTATGCTGCGGTGGTTCTGTCCTTTCGTTTTGCGGCGACCGATGGCGTAGCGCCTGACAGGCAGCCACGAGCATTGTCTATGGTGATGGCTGGCGGAATCGCGGCAGGTGTCGTTGGCCCCCAGCTGATTACGCACACGATGAATCTCTCTCTGCCCGGGTTAGATACTCCACCCTTTGCGGCGTCTTTCCTGATTCAGGCGCTTACTGCAGCCCTTGCCGGCGCAGTTCTGTCGGGTGTTAAGTTGCCACGCCCTAGCGTTGAAGAAGTTGCTGGAGGTCGCGCGCTGGGTGACATTATTCGCCAGCCCCTCTTTCTGCCTGCCGTTGTTTGTGGTGCCGTCTCTTACCTGGTGATGAACTTCCTGATGACGGCCGCTCCGCTTGCGATGCATTTTCATGGACACTCGCAGGCCGATGCAAACCTGGGAATTCAATGGCATGTGATTGCCATGTATGGGCCCAGCTTTTTTACCGGGCACCTGATTGCGCGTTTCGGAGCCATCCGTATTTCAGCTCTAGGATTGATACTCACTGCCATTGCAGCCGGAATTTCTCTCCATGGTGTGGATGTACTCCACTTCTGGTCCATGCTGATCGTACTGGGCATAGGCTGGAATTTTGGCTTCCTCGGAGCGTCAGCGCTGATCCTACAGTGCCACCGATCAGAAGAGAAAAACCGTGTGCAATCACTGAATGATTTCATCGTATTCTCGCTGATGGCAATCGGCTCTTTTGCCTCGGGGGGCATACTCAGCTACTGGGGGTGGGATATCGTGCTCTGGGTATCATTTGTTCCTGTCATTGTTGCCTCTGTCATTATGCTGTTGGTTCAATTCAACCGGTCAGCCGCTGTGGCCGAAAGCTGAATTTTTGTTGAGTGTGCAGCCCCGAAGCATAAGCCCTCACGCCTTCCGACAGAGCTTAATCAATTATTACTATCGCCTCGATACATTTAATATAATTTTAATATCAACGTATCGGGCTACTCTGTATCTTAGTAATCACAAGCAACGCTAACAACGATAGCAATTGATGAGGTGCGACGATGGACAACAACTCTGCGGGCAAATGCCCGGTTATGCACGGCAGTGTCACGCAACACGGAAATTCAAACACTGACTGGTGGCCAAATAACCTGAACCTCGACATTCTCCACCAACATGACACCAAGACAAACCCTCTTGGCGAAGACTTCAATTACGCCGAAGAGTTTAAAAAGCTCGATCTCGAAGCTGTTAAGAGTGACGTAAAAGCGCTTCTGACCGACAGCCAGGATTGGTGGCCAGCCGACTGGGGTCATTACGGCGGTCTTATGATCCGTATGGCCTGGCACGCAGCGGGTTCATACCGCCTTGCCGATGGTCGTGGTGGTGCGAACACTGGCAACCAACGCTTTGCACCTCTGAACAGCTGGCCGGATAACGCGAACCTCGACAAGGCTCGTCGCCTGCTTTGGCCAATCAAAAAGAAATACGGTAACAAGCTCTCGTGGGCCGACCTGATGATTCTTGCCGGTAACCTGTCGTACGAGTCTTTCGGCCTGAAAACCTTTGGTTTCGCCGGTGGCCGTGAAGATATCTGGCACCCGGAAAAAGATACTTACTGGGGCTCAGAGAAAGAATGGCTGGCGCCAAGTGACAACGACAACAGCCGTTACACGGATGATCACGAGATGGAAAACCCACTCGCTGCGGTAATGATGGGCCTGATCTATGTGAATCCGGAAGGCCGCGATGGCAAACCTGACCCACTCAAGTCAGCAGCTGATGTACGCGATACTTTTAAGCGTATGGCGATGAACGATGAAGAAACCGTAGCCCTGACTGCAGGCGGCCACACAGTGGGTAAATGTCACGGTAACGCGAACGCGGATGATCTCGGCCCTGAACCTGAAGCCGCGGACGTGAATGAACAGGGTCTTGGTTGGAACAACCATAAGGGTCGTGGCATTGGTCGCGATACCCTGACCGGCGGCCCTGAAGGTGCCTGGACAACCAATCCGACCAAGTGGGATATGGGCTACTTCGATATGCTGCTGAATCACGAGTGGGAGCTGACCAAGAGCCCTGCGGGTGCGTGGCAGTGGAAGCCGGTGGATATCAAGGAAGAGGATATGCCGGTAGACGTTGAAGACCCGAGCATCCGCACCATGCCGATGATGACAGACGCCGATATGGCGATGAAAATGGACCCGGAGTACCGCAAAATCTGCGAACGTTTTCACAAAGACCCTGAGTACTTCTCAGATGTCTTCGCCCGTGCCTGGTTTAAGCTTACGCACCGAGATATGGGCCCCAAAGCACGTTACCTGGGCGCAGATACTCCTGCGGAAGATCTGATCTGGCAGGACCCGATTCCAGAAGTGGATTACACCCTGACAGACGCCGAAGTCGCTGACCTCAAGTCACAGATTCTCGCTTCAGATCTGACTATCGCCGAACTGGTGGCAACCGCCTGGGACAGCGCCCGTACTTTCCGTGGTTCGGATTTCCGTGGTGGTGCAAACGGAGCACGTATCCGCTTGGCACCTCAGAAAGACTGGGAAGGTAATGAGCCTGAGCGCCTGCAAAAAGTTCTGGCTGTTCTTGAGGGCATTAGCGCTGGTTTCAGTAAGCCTGTCAGTATTGCCGATATGATCGTACTCGGTGGTACGGCTGCGGTAGAGAAAGCAGCAAAAGACGCGGGAGTGGACATTACTGTCCCATTTGCTCCGGGTCGTGGAGACGCCACTGACGATCAGACCGATGCTGAGTCGTTTGATGTCCTTGAGCCACTCGCTGACGGCTTCCGCAACTATGCCAAGAAAGAGTACGTCGTTTCGCCAGAGGAAATGCTGCTCGACCGCGCTCAGTTGATGGGTCTGACAGCCCCAGAAATGACGGTTCTGATCGGTGGTATGCGTGTGCTGGGTACCAACTTTGGCAACAGCGAGCACGGCGTATTCACAAATAATGTCGGTGTATTGAGCAACGACTTTTTCGTTACCCTGACCGATATGGCGTACAAATGGGAACCCGCGAGCAAGAGCCACTACAACATTGTTGATCGTAAGAGCGGCGAAACCAAATGGACTGCTACCCGTGTCGACCTGGTATTTGGCTCCAACTCGATTCTGCGCTCATACGCTGAGGTGTATGCTCAGGACGACAACAAAGAGAAGTTCGTTAATGACTTCGTGAAGGCCTTTGTGAAGGTGATGAATGCGGATCGTTTTGATCTGAGCTAATTACTTCGCTGGGTTTCAGGCCCGCATCCGCGCCGGTCACAGCGGTGCGTCGTGCGGGCCTCTTTCGTTCTGCTGCCTCAGAACTCTGTTGATAATCCGGGCAGTTTCTGTACTATCGGGCGTAATAATAATTATCAGAAACGGGCGCTGATGCGCTGCGATTACGGAAAACACTATGCCCTCGTTCAAGTCTGCTGTCCTGGCTGCGGCCGTTGCCCTTCCTACTCTGTCATTTGCCGACTCGGCGATAAACTATGATTACGTTCAGGCTAGCTTCGCAAAGAGCAAGCAGGATTCTCCTTCTTCGGGAGAGCCTGAAAAAACAACAGCAACGGTCCTTGAGCTCCAGAAAGATCTTGGATATCAGGTAGTCGCCAGTGTTTCCGCGGGATTTGTTGAGCTGAAAGACCGCTATGAGACAGATGAAGCCAGATATGGAGCCGATGTTGATCAGCGGACATTACGGATTGCTATCGATCGCTACTTCCAGATCACCCCTACCCTGCACTTCATCCCAGGACTGTCGTACAGCGAAATTAAGTCTGATGTAGAAACTAAGTTTCAACGCACTGATGTGAATTTCTTCTTCAGCGAATCCACGGTGACCTATACCGACAGCTCGGCGCTTAATCTTGAAACCCGCTATCGTCTATCTGAATACTCACCTCTGGAATTATCAGGCACTGTGTCTTATGCGACCGGTGAAGAGGAAGATTCGATTATCGTCGACCTGTCTGCGGAGCTGAATATTTCAGACATTCTGTCTGGTCGTTTTTCTTACCAGAAAGATATTGAGCACTCTGCCCCAACCTACGTTTACGGTATCCGTGTTTACTTCTGATGCGTTTATTTCAGACACTCAGCGATATGTGGAACATTCCTGAGTGTCGTCACAAATCGAAAGCCGATTATTGTCCCGCTCGTACGTCCCAGTGTGATTAGAAGAATTACAGCCAGGGTCTCCGCCTGAACTTCCTACCCGATACGTGCACTGCTTAAGAACATAGGAACCTGATGTTTCGTCACCCAGAAACGTCAGACTGCAATCACAACGTGATCCGTCTTCTTCGACAAAGTAATAGGCGAGGTTACTGTTTAGTGCGCCGCCGGTGAGATCAAGAAGGAAACCGCTGCCTGTTTCTGTCCACTCACGAAACAGCCCTTCGTCAGTTTCTTCATCTGTACCGCTGCTTAACGTAGTGGCGGGAGAGCCTCCTCCACAGGCGAGGAGAGCGATAGTTAGTAGCAGAATCAGGAAAGGTTTCATTCAACGTCCTTGTTGGTTTGCAGGAGCACAAATCCTCTTGCACTCCATGGTTATTATTTATTTCAGTAGTAGAGGAATATGCCTGTTCCAAAGGCACGATAATCTGAATCCAGATAGGTCGTCATATCGAGATACGCCTCCATCGTACCGACTAAGCGCGTACTGACCCGGCCACGGAAGTAAGCGTCGTTGGTATCCTCTGTCACTATGACACCGAGCAACGGCTGAATATCGATACTGTTGTAGTCATCCAGGAACCAGCGAATACCCGCAGATATATCCGCAAAGGGCTCAGAGCCTGACTCATCGACCACGGTCGTGGTGGCATCACCATCCACTTTCAGGCTCGAGTATACATCATAAAACGCATATCCAAGCTTGACTGTACCCACCGCATCCGCTTTTGCCGTGAATGGAATATGAGCGCCTAAACTGACACCCAGATCGATAGAATCCCGCTCGTAGAAGTAGGAATCTCCAGAGTTCATCAACTCGTCATCGGTAAATTCGGTGGTACCGAACGCCTGATAGATGAGCCCTTGCTTCAGCTCTTCGGAGTATATTGCCGTAACCCGATGCCCTTCCAGTTCTTCACTGAAGCCATCAACGCCAATACGCTGGTAATCGTAAGTGATACCCAGATAGTCGTAATTAAACGGTTCGGCGGCAATTGCAGACAAAGCGCAGGTCATTCCTAACAGCGCACTGACTGAAGCGTATATTGGTCTCATTCTTGAGCCTCTCACAGGTTGTTAACTACCCAGGAGTTGTGGTGAATGCCACCTCTGCGGGCAGCTTCGTCAAGATTACCACCGGGTGCTTTTGGCCTGCAAATCCAAGTCTCATTATCTTGATCTGGCGCCATAATTCGATTATCCGGGCTTAGCCCTGAGACTGCGCCAGAAAAGCGCGAAGCCCCCCAAGCACAAACACTCTTGCAGCATTATAGGTTTCAGAAAAGGCCGAGCTCTGAACTTCGCCTCGTGTCATGCTGTTGACCCTGAAGTTGTCCGCAAAGACGCTGAAGTATGTCAATCGGCTGGTACCAGGGGCTCGCTGGTGTTCTGAACAGCAGCGGCATACCCCTGGATTCTTCCCTTGAAAATGTTCTTACCAGATTACGTAATTAATCAATATCTTTCAGACCAGTCGGTTCATAATGCTCGGTGACACCCGCGGCCGTTGATCGCTCCCAGGTCTGCAGATACGCCTCTGCAGACGTCATGACAGCTTCATAGGTTCGCACTGGCGCCTGTTGACGCAGGTCTTCTATAAAGTCGGCCAGCATGCCGTAATGCGCCATTCCATCCTGATTAAAATCAAAGGTCCGGTTACCTGATACCTGGCGGTTAAACTCGATACCGAACTCCGATATAAATGGATAAAGTAATGGGTTCGTTGCCACATCCGATCTCGGACCCGGCTGTCCACCCAGGCCGCTCATGTCGGTACCAATACCGACACCGTTGAGATATTCGGTATCTGCCAGAATATCCAGATAACGATCAACACGACGAACCAGGTCCGTCGCGTCGCTATTATAAGGGGCTACGAATCCGCCCGCTTCGATCAGACGCTCAGTATTACGGTGCACAGCTCCTCCGGGCGCATTAAGCATCCAGCTGTGCGTCGAGAGAACACCGCTGTAACCTCTGGCTTCGGCAATATCCATGACCGCTGTCGCGGTTGCGTCACTCATATGGTCCAGTTCAACCATCATTTTCAGGTCAATCATGCGGTTCACGAGGTAGCTTCCCAGAGGACTCAGGCCGTGTTGATTGCAGTGCGGACGAGATTCGTCGTATTCCGGATTAAGGTGCACGGCATCAAGAATTTCCCGAATAACAGGGATATCTCCGATAAGAGGAAAGCCGGACGTCATTGGCTTACCGTGGGTATGTGCTGCACATTCTTCTGTTTCAAAAAAGCGCCCCGTAGACAGCAGCTGCCCGATATTAATAAAACCACTTTCAACAACAGATCCGGCCAGTTGATTATCGAATTTATGAGTCGGGTACAAAGAGCGAACCCCAAGGTCGTATACTTCCTGAAGTTGAGCCTCTATGGTTTCACGGGTGCAGTAGTCATTCAGTCCGCAGTTAAAGGTTTCCGAGGCTTCAATACCCAGCACCACGGCCATCCGCCCTTCGGCGATTGTTTCACGGGCTTCCTGAGGTGTGGTGACAATATGGAAAAAGCCTTTACCCGGCCCTCCCGCCTGCGCATCGACATACTCTTCGAGTTCACGAAGCCGCTGTGCCTGCAAGCGGATTGAGTCCATAACATTGCAGCTGTTCGGGTTTATCCATGATGCAGGATTGATCCGGCTCTGAGCCCAGCAGAGCACTTCATTTTCAACCAGGTTGGTAACCATAATGCGTAGCCCCGACAGGTAAGCACGCTCCATCCATTTATAGTAGTAGCCCGAGTGACTCATCTGCTGATGATTTGGCCACCAGGGAAAATCTGGCCAGCCACGGGTGTCGTAGCGGTTGTTAATATCGTTAAAGGTGTAGAGATTACCAATCAGGTCGAGCGATCCATCTTTACCGTGAAGATGGGCAGAATCTTTCAGTGCTTCCTCTACACCGAAGCGGTGGAAAGGCTCTCCCGCCATGAATTTTCCGCCCATAAATTCGTAGGACGAAATATGAGTATGTGCGTCGATATAACCACGGACGGGTAAATCCACATTACCTTTCAAAGCGTCGCGATCGCCATAGGCATTAACCGCTACCTCAGGGAAGTCAGCACAACCTTCAAGCTCAACGAAATTCAGAGCGGTTTCTTTATTCAGAGATAACAAGTCGAGGGCGCTGGTAAAATAGAGCTCACCATTACGGATACGATGTGCCAACTGCAAACCGGTTTGCGCATTGTAGAGTGCATATCCCTCACCCGTGGATTCCAACGTCCATTCGGTACGATCATTGGCTGACTCGGCTGCTCTGACTATCGTGGTTACACTTGCGCCCAGGTAGCGGCTGGAGGCATCACGCAGCAAAAAGTGCTGATGTCGACTGGGTTTCATATAGAAAAGACTGGCACTGGTGGCTGATTCGCCAGAGAACGAATAAGACGGCAAGCCATCTGCCCAGCCCGGGTTCTCCTCGTAACGCAGCCACAGGCCTGTCCCGGGGGACTGTATACCGACGCATCTCTGGGCCAGGCTCGCCACACTGCCTTGATAGGGCTCAGCGAGTTCAGGAGCAGGAGGAGAAGACATCGCAAATGTATTGGTCGAGGACAGCAGAAAACCCGCTGCAATCCATGAGCGTAACCGAGACATAACATCACCTTTATTATTTTTATTTTTGTTTCGTATTTTCGTTTTGCAGGTTCAAACTACGTGTATTAAAGGCCATGGCCAAGGAGTAAATCCGGTTCGGCCCAAAAAGAACCAGATCAGGCCCACTGGAACCATCCCTTATCAGGCGGTAGAGTAGCGCCTGACTTTTTTACTCTGACATCCGGGCCACTCTGATGAATTCACGATCACTTATACGACTGACGAGCACCACTCTGTTTGTTACTTTCCTTGCATCCTGTGCAACCTTAAAAGGTATCGTGGATGTCAAAAAGCCTACCGCAGAGGTTGCGGGCGTTTCTCTGGGTAGCCTGTCCCTGGAACAAGCAACCCTGCTGGTCGATGTTGCCGTCAGTAATCCGAATGGGTTTGCACTGGATGCCGCTGGCTTTGACCTTGATCTGGGCGTCGGCGGATCACCTCTGGCCTCGGTAAATCAACCAGACGCAACCGTGACTGTACCCGCCAATGGTACTGAATCTGTGCAGCTGCCAGTGACTCTGAAATTCACCGACCTGGCCAACGCGATTGGCGGCCTGAGCGGTAAAAATTCTGTTGATTACACGCTCGACGGCAATGTGCTCATGGATGTTCCAGTCATGGGCAATATCAGTATTCCCGTTAATTTCGCAGGCAACCTGCCGATACCGCAGCTGCCGGAGATTACATTCAGTGATATCAGCCTGTCGGATGTCAGCTGGAGCGGAGCCAAACTGATGCTCAGCCTGGACGTAGAAAACCCAAATGCTTTCGGACTGGATCTCAATTCTTTGGCCTATAACCTTCAGGCTGAAGGAAAGTCACTGGGTAAAGGTGCACTCAGCAGCGTTAAACTCGAGGAAGGCCAATCGCAGAAAATTGATATTCCTCTGGAGGTCAGTCTGACTAACCTGGGAATCAGCCTTTTCCGCATGCTGTCTGGTGGAGAAGCGGTCAAAGTGGGGATCGACGGCAGTGCAGACGTCACGCCTGACATTGGTCTCTGGAAGCCCGAGCCTCTTAAATTCAAGGCGGAGCGTACGCTGAATCCTTAACCGGGCGATTTATACCGGGTAGAAGGGATAATCCTGTCGGAAACGCTCCATAGAGAAGAGTTCGTCCAATTGCTCAGACAAACGACGACTCTTGCGGCCGTCCAGGCCCAGATATTTGAGTTCTGCCAGACAGTCGGGGCATATGCTGAGTGTTTTTTCAGGATCACGTGTGCTGACCTTGATGCTGTCAGCGTCCCGAAGCCGGTGGAGTTCGTGACAAGCAGCGAGGTGAATCTGCCCCTCCCCTTCAATCCATACCCGGGAATTCTTTAGTGCGAGTGTACGGTCAGGGAGGATGCGTAATTGCCCGGGGAGCGCGATCAGTACCCCTCTGGCCAATTGGTCACGTTCGCCGAATGTCAGCTGATGTTCAGGGTCGAATTCGACAAAATGTCCATAGCCATCCGCTCCCATACGATGCTTGAGCGCGTTGAATTCCGACGCCTCAAGAAAGTTGTAGAGTTTCATGGCTGAACCCGGTCGAGTATCGTAGCAATGCGCCCTTCAGCATCGGTACGCACCCGGAACTCAACCCGCCGGGAAGCAGAGCCAAGCTCACTGCCCTCATCATCCCGTACGACCTTGGCAGAAGATAGGCCATTGGCCGTGAGATGCGCCTTCAACCAGTTTTTATCGTCGGCAACGGGTTTCAGTCCGAGCACATAGGCAAGCGTTGAGCGCGTGCGCTCCTGCGACAGATTCATATTAAGAATATAAGCTTCGTCCTCCGAACGTGCACCAAACCAACCACTGGAGGTATGCCCTTCAATGCGCACTTCGAGAATATCGTCGCGGTACTGCTCCTGAGTGATAATTCGCACATAGCGAGGGAAGAAATCATCAAGGATGGCCTGAAACTCTGGTTTGAGTTCTGCCTCTCCCTTATCGAACAGAACATCGGTGTTATTAAAACGGAAAGCCAGATCTTCATCGAGCTCAGCCCCCCATCGTGGCATGTCGTCAGCGAATTCGGTCTCAAGATCCTTGTACAACTGGGTGCGGAGCTGATCGTACAGGATCGCCACATCACGAATTTTATCGCGCTCAGTTTCGACGTTAATCATAAAGACCACGGAGACCAGCATGAACACCATCATCAAGCCCGCCATTAAGTCAGAAACAGCCACCCAATGACCTTCGTGATCCTGCGAGTCATCCAGCTTCTGAGAGTCATCCAGCATGGTCAGTCCTCAACCTGTCTGGCCATATTCACCAACTCTGTGAGCTTGTCAGTGAGTGGGCTGTAATCAGAGACAAATTTCTCAGACAGTGCCGTTAACTGAAGACCGAATGCACGAAGCGCTTTATTCAGTTCTTCCTCCATGCCCGTATCCAGTTGAGCTACCTGACGCTCCAGGCGCTCGCCCAATTTCTGCATATGCTGCTGACTCTGCTGCTGTTGAGCCAATAGCTGCTCCTGGCTTTCCAGCATCATGCTGTGCAACTGGGATGTGAGTTCTTTTTGTGTCTGGCTCAATTCTTCTGTCGCCCATCTTTGCTGAGACTGGACGGCATCGGACATACCCTGGGTGAGAACAGACAACCGCTCTTCAAGCTTCGGCAACCCTTCAGCCGCGTTATTTACCATATCCGCGAGGCTACCGAGCTGGGAGTGAATGTTCATACGCTGAGTTTCGAGGCCTGTCAGGAGCTCCTGCAGAGACTCCGAAATACCGTTGAACGCATTGGCGTTGCGAACCATGTATTCAAACGAGTTGCTCGCTTCTTTCATCAGGTTGGACGACCGTTCCTGCTCTGAAATCAGGTCGTCGAGCTGTGTCCGGTAAGTTTGCTGCCACTCCAGCATGGCAACAACGGATTCATTCAGCTGACGGAAGTTTTCCCCATACTGCTCATTGATCTTGGTATTGAATTCATTCATGACGGCGCGAATGGCTTCAACCAGTGCTTTGGCGTTCGCATCGGCCATCTTCTGCTGATAATTCGTCAATACATCAACAAGCTGGTCAAAGCGTCGCTGGGAAGATTGGTGTTGTTTCGCCAGTTCAGTGCGAAGGCTCTGTTCGGAGCCATCGTGTAATTGCTTCACCAGCGCCTGGAGAGAAAGGTCAAGATCATCAATAGTAGCGGCCCGATGCTGACTGGCCGCACGCCGGCCCGCCTGCTCGACCGCTGCTCGGATCTTAAGGGTCAGGGCAGCGAACAGACCCGCGATCGAAGTCCAGAAGGCCGTTTTGAGACCATCCATCAGTCGTGGAACGCTGCCCTGGATATCTGCGGTGTCGAAATGCCAGAGGCCAAGTGCTACGCCAAGAAACGTACCGAAAATACCAATACTGGTCAGAATCGCGGGCGCGACTTCCGCTGTCTTCGAAGAATACCGGAACAAATGAAAGAAAATGCCAAGAGCAAGGACACCGCCAATAAGTACCAGCGTCCATACCGAAAATTGTTCCAACACCATAATACGTAGCCTGACAGGTTATTTATTGCATCACACAGAGTCAGTTTAGTCGCTATTTACGCTTTCGCCGGGAAGCTCTTCTCTGACACTAAAGCCACCAATACAAGGTATTTGTGCCAGACCACTCATAAAACAGCACAGGCTAGCTTGCGAATCAGCGAAATTATTGAAATCAAAGAAAAAATCCCACCCCGCCACACCCTAAGAAATTTACATTTGGGGTTTGCGAAGCAGTGATTTTACTGGTTAGAATGCCAGCCTCACGCGCGAGTGAGTAACCGCCTCGTGCGCTGGAAGTATGAAAAAACAGAAATAATAACGGCCCTATGGCCACCTTATTGAGGTACTGATATGACTACGACAATCTGGAGCCTGCTCCTTGTTGGCGCACTGGTCGCTCTGACTTACAAGCGTAGCTCGCTGAAAGTTGCAGCTGGTGTTATGGCTGCTTTTACAGTAGCTGCTTTCGTTTTCGGCGCAGCAACTGCTGTTACCGTAATCTCTCTGATCGTTGCTGGCGCACTGGGTGTACTTAGCCTTGATGGTTTCCGTACTAACACTGTGACTAAGCCGATCTTCAACTTCTACAAGAAGATTCTGCCACAGATGTCCGACACTGAGCGTGAAGCTCTGGAAGCCGGTACTGTATGGTGGGATGGTGAACTGTTCTCTGGTAAGCCTAACTGGCAGATGCTGCTGAACCACCCTAACCCGACTATTCCACAAGAAGAACAGGACTTCCTGGACAACCAGGTTAAGACTCTGTGCTCTATGGTTGACGAGTGGGAAATCAGCCAGAACGGTGACCTCTCTAAGGAAATCTGGGAATACATCAAGAAAGAACGTTTCTTCTCTATGATTATCCCTAAAGAATACGGTGGCCTTGGCTTCTCTGCTCAGACACAGTCTGCTGTTCTTCAGGCGCTGACTGTATCAGGTGCGACCTTCTCTACCGTAGGTGTTCCTAACTCTCTCGGCCCAGGTGAGCTGCTGCTGAAGTACGGTACTCAAGAGCAGAAAGATCACTACCTGCCGCGCCTGGCAGATGGTCGTGAGATCCCATGTTTCGGTCTGACTGGTCCACGTGCCGGTTCTGATGCGACCTCTCTGCCTGACGTTGGTGTTGTATGTAAGGGCACTTGGGAAGGTAAAGAAGTTCTGGGTCTGAAACTGAACTTTGAAAAGCGTTACATCACTCTGGCTCCAGTTGCGACTGTTGTTGGTCTGGCGTTCCGTATGTTTGACCCGGAAGGTCTTCTGGGCGACAAGAAAGACGTTGGTATTACCGTAGCTCTGCTGCCACGCCACCTCGAAGGCATGGACATCGGTAACCGCCACAAGCCAATCGGCTCTCCGTTCATGAACGGCCCGATTTTCGGTAAAGACGTATTTATCCCACTGGACTTCATCATCGGTGGTGCTGACATGGCTGGTCAGGGCTGGCGTATGCTGGTTGAGTGTCTGTCTGTTGGCCGTTGTATTACTCTGCCAAGCTCTGGTGCAGGTGGTGGTAAGTACTCTATCGCGGCTACCGGTGCATACTCACGTATCCGTCGTCAGTTCAATGTGCCGATTGCTAAGCTGGAAGGTGTTCAGGAGCGCGTTGCGCGTATCGCTGGTAACACGTACACCGCTGGCGCTGCTGCACGCGTAACTGCGATTGCTATTGATGAAGGTCACAAGCCTTCTGTTCCTTCAGCGATCCTGAAGTACAACCTGACTGAAATCGCCCGTGCCGTTGCTAACGACACTATGGACGTTCACGGTGGTAAAGCTATTATCCGTGGTCCTAAGAACTATGTTGAGTCTGGTTACTCTTCTGTTCCTGTTGCGATCACTGTTGAAGGTGCAAACATCCTGACCCGCTCTATGATCACCTTTGGTCAGGGCGCGATCCGCTGCCATCCTTTCGTACTGCCAGAAATGGAAACTGCGAAAGCGAACGATCTGAAAGGCTTCGATAAGGCGCTGTTCGGTCACTTCGGATTCATCTTCTCTAACATGAGCCGTGCTCTGGTTCTGAACCTGACTAATGCTGCCTTCACTGGCGTGCCTGTGTCTGGTCCTACCAAGTCTTACTACAAGCAGCTGAACAAGTACGCCGCTTCTTTCGCAATCTGTGTCGACATCGCTATGTCTACTCTGGGTGGTGAGCTGAAGTTCCGCGAGCTGATCTCTGCACGTCTGGCAGACATGGTATCTAAGATGTACCTGGCTTCTATGGTTCTCAAACACTGGGCTGACCAGGGTTCAAACAAAGAAGACCTGCCACTGGTTCAGTACTCTATCGAGAAGCTGTTCTTCGAATTCGAAGAAGCACATGAAGCCTTCCTGCAGAACCTGCCAGCACGTCCTGCTGCATGGCTGCTGAAAGTACTGACTATGCCACTGGGCCGTCGTGCTAAGGCACCTAACGATAAGCTGGTCGCTAAAGTTGTAGATCTGGTTTCTTACCACACTGACACCCGTGAGCGTCTGATTCAGGGTGCCTACCGTGGCGAGAAATACGGTGCTGCATACGATAACGGTCTGCGTAACCCGCTGGCTGTATACGACAGCCTGCTGGATCGTGTTGAGAAAGCTGAGGGCATCTACAAGAAAATTGGCGATGCTATCAAAGCTGGTAAGTACGACGAAGCAACCCTGTCAATCGAAGGCCGTATCAACGAAGGTGTTGAGATGGGCATTCTGACAGCCGACGAAGGCGAGTTCATGATCGCATTCGAGAAAGATGTTCTGGAAATGGTACACGTTGACCACTTCCCACTGGAACACTTCGGTACTGTTGCTGAAAACCACGACAAAGCAAAAAAGACCTCTAAAAAGAAGTCTGACGAAGCTACTGCTTAATTGCTGACGTCGTAAGAAGAAGCCCCGCTCTGCGGGGCTTTTTTGTGCCCGCTTTTCGGGTATTATCAAAGCTCCAGTCAAAGGAGAGATCGATGCTAATCAGCAATATGGAAGTCGTTCCGGGGAAGCGCATTACCCAGCATCTGGGAATGGTACAGGGCAGCACTGTTCGTGCTAAACATGCCGGTCGTGACATCATGGCAGGCTTTAAGAATATCTTTGGCGGTGAGTTAAAAGGCTATACGGAGCTCCTGAGTGAGTCCCGGGAAGAGGCCATCGACCGTCTGAAACAGCAAGCTGCTGCGCTGGGAGCGAATGCTGTCATCAACGTTCGTTTCTCCACCTCATCTATTGCCGCCGGAGCGTCCGAAATTTTCGTGTACGGCACTGCAGTGCTCGTGGAAGATCGCTAATGGAACTGATCGTATTCCTTGTTCTCCTTGGGCTGGGTTACGTTTTCGGACGACTTTCCGAGAGTCGCCATTACCGCGCCATCATCCAACGGGAGCAGGTACTCAGAGATATCTCAGTTGTACCTGTCAAAATTCCTCCCCCCGAATATCTCAGGCATGAGTCCACTCTGGTATGTGGTAGCGTCGTAATCTCTGTCGATTACTTCAAAACCGTCGCTGCTTCTTTGCGGAATATTTTTGGCGGCCGGGTCGGCGCCTACGAAAGTCTTCTCGACCGCGCCCGGCGGGAAGCTGTTTTACGTATGCAGGACGAAGCACGTCAACTCGGTGCAGAGACCATCTATAACGTGAAATATGAAACCTCCCGCATCGGAGAAAATGCAGGCAAAGGTCTTGGCTCAGTAGAAGTGCTTGCCTACGGAACCGCACTGATAGCCAGCACGGCCTCTAAGTAGCTGTGAGCCTTAAGGATGAGTTTCCCAAAAGAAAACCCGCAGCTACCCGAGGGGATTAACAATCATCATGAAAGCCCCTTCGTAGACTTCGTCATCATGGCCGGCGCTCTGTTGCTGGCAGTGGTCAGTCTTTCCTTCCTGATCGGCTGGGGAGCCGTGCGCATAGCGCCTGCGGTGCCCTTTGAGTGGGAGCCGGATATTTCTCTGGCTCCATCTGGATATAGTTCAGAAGAGGATCAGAGAATTGCGGACTACCTGCAGAGTCTGACCCAACAATTGATCCCACAAGAATCTGAAATTCCCTCAGTTAAGGTGCACTGGCTACCCGATGTTGATGCCGCAAATGCCTTTGCGACTTCAGGCGGCAATATTCACGTCACCCGGGGTCTGCTTGATGCCGTCAACAGTGAGAATGGCCTGGCGATGGTGCTGGCGCACGAGTACGCCCACATTGAATTAAGACACCCCGTCGTCCTTATGCTTGAGCAGATTGGCCACACATTAATCGCACTGCTCACAGGGTTTGATAATTCCTCTGCGGGAACCATTGCCCAACAGAGTGGTTTGATCAGCCTCATGGCCTTCAGTCGCAACATGGAGCGTGCGGCGGACGCAAGGGCCCTAACCCTCATCAACAACTATTACGGACACTCCAGAGGGTCTGAGGAACTGTTTGAGCATATTCTTGAGGCTGATGAGAGCGCGGACCGCCAGTGGGGTCTCTGGCAGTCTCATCCGGCGACAGTGGAGCGGATTGAGTTTCTGAACTCGCACAAAAAAAGCGGAGATACTCACGCATCGCTCCGCCCTCTTCCCACCTGGCTTTCAAAATCACTAAGCAGGGATTCTGAAACCCAATAGCGCCCGGTTCTTACTGGTTATCCAGGAAACGCTCTGCATCCAGCGCCGCCATACAGCCTGTACCGGCTGACGTGATGGCCTGACGGTAGATGTGATCAGAAACATCACCTGCCGCAAATACGCCCTCTACGCTCGTTTGTGTCGCGTTCCCATGCAGACCGCTCTGAACGACGATATAACCATCTTTCATCTCGAGCTGTCCTTCAAAGATGCCTGTATTCGGTGAGTGGCCGATGGCTACGAAGATGCCCTCAAGGTCCAACTCCTCCGTCTCTCCTGTCTCACGGTTCTTGATGCGCATACCGGTAACACCCATATCATCACCCAGTACTTCATCAAGCTCGCAGTTCCAGCGAATGGTAACGTTGCCGTTTTCCGCCTTATCAAGCAGCTTGTCTGCCAGGATTTTCTCACTACGGAAGCTATCACGACGGTGAACAACGACTACCTCGGAGGCGATGTTTGATAGATAAAGCGCTTCTTCAACCGCGGTATTACCACCACCGATGACAGCAACACGTTTCTTGCGGTAGAAGAAACCGTCGCAGGTCGCACATGCCGAAACTCCCTTACCCTTGAATGCTTCTTCACTCTCAAGGCCAAGGTATTTAGCGCTGGCGCCGGTCGCGATGACCAGTGAATCACAGGTGTACTCACCCGAATCCCCTTTAAGCCAGAAAGGACGCTGATCGAGTTTAACTTCGCTGATCTGATCAAACACGACTTCTGTATCGAAACGCTCGGCGTGTGCTTTCATACGCTCCATCAGCTCCGGCCCCTGTACACCCTGAGCATCACCCGGCCAGTTATCCACCTCTGTCGTCGTTGTGAGCTGTCCGCCCATCTGCATGCCAGTGATGATGACCGGATCGAGATTGGCACGAGCCCCATACACTGCTGCAGTGTAGCCAGCAGGGCCAGAACCTAGGATTAACATCTTGATATGGCGGGGGTTACTCATCCGCTGTCTCCGTGAAAAGTGAAAAGGTAGAAGTCTTAACTGGGGCCGAAGTATAAAGAATCAAGGGTGGTGGCGTAACCCCACAATATCCCGCCCATCAAGCTGTCTAACATGGCATTACAACAAATAACAATGCTGGCTTACATTGCCTTTCCCCTTTTAAATCAATGGGATGCAACACCTTAAAATGAACAAAGGTTCATCTGTCAATTTCTGTTCGTTGTCGAAAATTTAGCCATGGGTCAGGATTACTCCACAAAGCAATAACCCGAAGGCCATGAAAATGAGTAAACAACAAGAAATTAAGCAGAAGTCGCGCCTTGGCACGCTACTTATGCACAAAGGACTCATCACCCGTCGCCAGTTAGATGAAGCACTGGATCTTCAGAGCACAAGCAAGTTGATGCTTGGTGAGATCATGGTCGAAAAGGGATGGATTACAGAGAAACAACTCGACAAGGCACTGAAAGGACAATCACGCTACCGCATGGTTGCTGCGGTCGGAGCGGTTCTTCTTGGCCCTGTTCAACCATTTGTAGCCAGCGCGAACGCTTCAATAGATACATCGATTGAAGCTGAGCAGTACGAGGCCAATCGTATCGCTGGTTTTGGTAACATGAAGCCGATGTCTGAAGGGGGTATGGCAGAGATCACTGGTCAAGGTATCAACGAGAATGTTGCTTACCTGCAAGACGTTCTGAGCGGCGACTCCGATGGCGCTGACGCTCCGGAAACCGCCACTATGACTGCTCTGCAAAGCATTTTCCCGGGACTTAACATGCTCACGGATTATGAGATAAGCGACGTGGAGTATTACGGCGATGGTCCATCAGTTACACTCCACGAAGATGGTTCAATTGAAATGCAGGGACCAAAACGAATCGGTGAGATTGCCTTCAAAGACGTTAATTTCCGAGGAGCCACCGGACCTGCAATGGGAGACCTCTCTATTAAGAATCTCAGTATGTCAGAAGGTTCAACCATAACCTTGCGTACTCGAAACTAGGCTCTGATTAAGCGCGGCGCAGAAAGCCCTAAGATAATTAGACTTTTTGCGCCTACATTCTCCATACAGACTCTCAAGTCCGGACAATTGAAGCCGCCACCCCCGCGTAATGTGAATTGAGTCACAATGACTGGTCATCCTCAGCCACTTTGATGTTTGATAGCTGAAAAGCTTCTCAGACACTAATAAGAATACCCGAGGAACCTATGGACGCTTTATCTAATGGACTGAAAACCTTCCGTATCGCCTCATTGGTCACAACCGTCGGCCTGAGTATTATGTCGACATCGGCTTTCGCAGAGTTTAAACGCCCCACTGATCCCGATTCGCTCGCGAAACGCGTCGGCATGACCGCTATCTACGACGAAGGCATGTCGGGAGTGGTAGCTCAGGGATTTCAGGATGACATTGATTACCTTATGGAGGTTGTCGACCAAACAGGTCCTACTGATCAGGCACCAGAAATCGCTCTGATGGCGGTTCTCCAAACAGCAATTCCATTTCTCCCAGCATTCAGCGGGTACACGATCACTGGTATTGAATATGACGACCCTGAAGCCGAGCGGGTTATTTTCAATGCTGATGCCACGGTCACTCTTATATTACCGGATCGTATCGGCGAAATTGCCTACCGGGACTTTAAGGCACGCGACAGCTCAGGTGCCCCGATGGGGGATATTATCTTTGACGATGTGCGCCTTCTGGAAAACTCAACGCTCAAGTTAATCGGGTCTGACTAACCCCTTGTCGAACGCAGCCAATATAGCGCACGTGCGCAGTCTGACGGAGAGACTGCGCCACTATCCCGGGCAGCCTTAATAGTGTCCAGACACAAAGCGCCCTTCCCTCTCTTCGCATCGATTTCCCCTGAACAAGGTCACACCTGACGTGGTCTGATAACTCCCCCCAAAACAATAAGAAGGGAGTCACCGCGTGAACACCAGTGGAAGAACATCAGGACTAACAACGCTCATTCGCCTCAGCGTCATCACATTGTGCACATCTACTGCTTACGCCGGACCAACGGTTCAGGAGCTGGAGCAGCGAACCGGGCTCGCGAGTCTC
This sequence comes from Thalassolituus sp. UBA675, assembly GCF_002297765.1. NCBI lineage: Bacteria > Pseudomonadati > Pseudomonadota > Gammaproteobacteria > Oceanospirillales > Oceanospirillaceae > Thalassolituus > Thalassolituus sp. UBA675. The sequence continues at coordinate 26,335 of NZ_DBNJ01000010.1, read as the reverse complement.
GCCGATGATAATATGCAGACCATTTCTGCTCAGGGCATCAATGAGGACAGCCAGTACCTTATCGAGCTGGGAAACAACAGTGGCCCGGACGAAGAAGGTGGCCTGAAAACGCTGATGGTGCTGTTCCAGGCGGGATTGCCATTACTCAACTTCGTTGGCGACTACGAGATCACTGGCGTAAGTTATGATGACCCTGATGGACCGCGCAGTATCGTCAATGACGATGGAACTATCAGCCTGGTTCTGCCCTCCAGCATCGACGAAATCGCCTATCGCAATATGAGTATTGGTAGCACCGGTACCGATATCATTGGCGACCTGTATTTCAGGAATATTTCGACCGTTCCCGACTCTACAGTAACACTGATTCCACGCCCCGAAACACCTTAAGCCAGAAGCAATTTAATCTTGATACGGACTGTGTGAAAAGCAAAAAAAAACGGAAGCATCTGCTCCCGTTTTTCTTTGACTGAGATGTTAGGTCAGTAAGCAATCGCAAGTGGCACAAAGGCGACGATAAGCAGTGCCGTGGCCATGGTGGCCAATGGCAGTAATATCTTCTCGTTTCTGTACCAGAAGTTCTCGCCAACCACTTCTTCCTTGGATAAGCGTACCTCTTCTTCGCCGACCACCTGCCTCGTCAACAAGTGGTTCAATGCTACCGGCGGGCTGAGATAACCCAATTCGAAGGCCACCAGTGTAACCATCCAGAAGTGAACCGGATCAATACCACTTTCATAGGCAATACTCGCGATCGTGGCACTCACCAGAATCACAGCACCGTACGGGTCCATAACCATGCCGATAACGACCAGAATACCAACCAACAGGGCCATAGCCAACCAGATAGAGCTGAACTCAGTCGGTACCATCGTCATGACCTCTGCACGCTCAATAACACCACCGATACTGACCGACATCCCCATCAGCATCAACAGCGCACCGATGTGACCCGTGGTCTCCGTAGTCGCTTCACGAATCGTCTTCTCGATAGAATCACGACCTTGTTTAAGGTCGTCGTAGCTCTCTTCAAGACGGTGACCCACGTAATCAATATTCAGATTTTCACGCTTCAGGACGTCTTTTTCCTGGTTAAGGCGCTCATAAATAAGAATAACCAGTAGCAATACAGGCAGAATGATAGGCGCTGAGAATTCGTCAAGGTACGCATTCAACAGAAGTGCATATACAACGAGCGTTACAGCGATCAGAATCACATATGGTATCAGCGGCTTTAACGCCTCTTTGAATTCAGGCCAGACATTGCCATCCGGACGTTGAATTGCAACCGGTTCTTTACGGGTGAGAAGAGCATAGGCAGCGAACAGGACGGTCGTCAGGAAGAATACCTTAACCCCCCAACCGAACAACTGGTCTGTAGTCACCTCATTATTCAGCGCTGCAACGATAACAACCAGCAGGCATGGACGCAGAACAACACCCAAAGAGCCTGACATTGCGGTAGCCGCCAGCGCCAGCTGACGTCGCGCCCCAGCACGGCGGAGCTCCATGTAGATCAAACCACCTACTGCGATAACGAAAATACCTGAACCACCAGTGTAAGCGGTTGGCACTGCAGCCAGAGCTACGACGGCAACAGCCAACATCTCCGGTGGTAACTTGAGCGGGCGGAAAATATTGAACACCTTCTGTGCCATCTCAGTACGCTTAAGAAGCATACCGATCCATACGTACAAGCCTACATTAAGGAATAGCTGAGAAAGCTCCATCATCTGATTCAGGTAAATACCAATACCCGCTGGATGTCCCGCAAGGATGAAGTAAGTACCAGAGATCAGACACATAGTGGCATACAGAGGTATCGCCAGCTGAGCCTTAAGGAAGTTGCCCCCTGGCTCGGCTTCCTTAGGGATAACCACCATCTGGTAGAGCGTCAATGCGAGCGGCGCTCCAAACCCAAAGATCCATAGCCAGTGGAGTACTGCATGCTCGGTACTGACCTCAATACCCGCTGAGAAGGCAACTTCTTTGAAGCTGTATACGGAGTAAAACAGAATGGCAAATGCAACGAATTGAGCGCCCGCTGCAACACGATAATCCATCGCCGTTACCATAGGTCTCAGGGCGATGTGGTGACGACGGAACAGTGCTGTACCACCGCAGATCAGAACGAGAATCGCCAGCATAATCCGCTGGGTCGCCATACCTAGTTCACCGAAGTTGGCGACACCCAACTCGACTGAACGGAAGATTTCAACAGCCGGAGTAATCCGGTCTTTTGTCGCATTGTACTGATCGTACTTGATCTCACACTGAGCCTGAGCGGCTTCAAGTGACTTCCGCATCACTGCGGGATCTACCGGCTCTGGCGCGAACAGGTCAAACTCATCCATTGGCTGGTTATTTCGTTCTTCGACGATTCTTGCCAGCTCGGTATCAATATCCATATTGAGGTTACAGGACGGCTCAACCGGATCATGCCGAAGCATAAAGTATCCTTCCCAGACACTTTCACCCAATTGCAGTAATTGCGCATGCATCGTGTGACTGGTATTCAGAATAATGACGAATACCAGTACCAGGAATGCAGGAAGCGCAGCGAGCCATTCGTAAATCGTACGGTTGCCCGCACGTACGTGCTGCTCCATGAAAAACACCTCTTATATTATAAAAGAACCGAAGCCGGACGGCTTCGGTTCATCCCCCAATGTCCGCTTCCCGGAGGCAAGTGCCTGGGAAGACAAGACGTGTTACTTGGTCTTACTCAAGATTTTCGACACACTCCGCTGCAGAGCCATCCGCCTTACAACGCAGGTTTTTGAGAAGACGCAGCATTTTGCCATCATATACGCCTTCATCACGCAGTGTGATACGCACCTGACGCAGCATTTCGTTATATTCTTTTTGCTGTGCTTCAGGCAGGTCTAACCAGTAATGGTCTTCGATTTCTTCTGTATGCTGCTTGATACTCTTGATCGCACGATCGAAGAGACTTGCAACGAACTCACGGGACTTCTGCGTATATTCATCGCTGAACTGCTCACGATGGAATACCAGCTGAAAGTCCAGATAAGCGAGGTTGTATCTCAGAATCGCACCGTTCTCGCCCAAGCCTTTGTACATTTCCAGAGGCTTGTATGCGATTGCTGGGGCGTAGGCGATATCAACGCTGCCGTTGTTAAACTTACCAGAGAAGTTAGCTGAGTTTGACGGAACGACCGCTGCACCCACGTGGTTCACCAATTTGATTGATGGTGCGTCATAGTCGAGTGTCGCAATCTTCTTGCCCGACATTTCTTCTACGGTATCGATGCTTCTGTCATTAACGAACAGGTACACAGCACCAGCCGGAATAACACCACCGACGGCGTAACGCTCAGTCTGCATGAACTTTGCCGCATTTGGAGCGGCTGTAGTCATGACCACCTGGCGCATGATCTCATCAGTTGGTACGGCACCAATCGCTTCGATGGTAGACGCGAACTTACTGAAAGGACGCGCACGAGCCCCCGTCATTACAACACCATCACACTGCTCTGCTTTGAAGTCATCAGAGGCAATTTTTTCATCGGTGTAAGCGTGAAGCTTGATTTCAAAACCTTCCGCGAGTGCAAACTCGCGATAGTCTTTCATCAGACCAAACATCGGCCCACTGTTACCCAGTGGGTCATAGATGCACAGGTCACGTTGTTCTACAGCGCTCGCAAAAGGCGCCAGGGTCATCGCAGCGATGGCCAATAATTTACGCATATCCAATCCTTAATCTAATAGGTCGTCAATATCCATCACGGGGGCAGCACTTTCGTCCACATCATCCCAGAAAGTACCAAACTCACCTACCGGCGTACGCGAGCCAGTAGCATCAGTCCACATACGGTCAGAAACCGCACGGATCTGACGACTTGCTACAACATCAAGCAGGCGGTAGTCGCGATGGCTAGGGTTAGTTTTAAGTGAGGCTGCGTGACGACGGATAGCTTCCTTCACACGATCCGTGTGACCACCACCATCAGCAACAAGAATTTCTACAGCATGAGCGAGACGAACACCGTTTTCGGTAGCGGTGCGCGACGCAGTTTCCAACTCGACCCAAGGGTCAGTTGCGTTTTTGTCTGAGCTGTCTGGCATGAGGATTTTCAGACCGGCTGATGCAGCAGCAGGAACACCCCAGTACTCTTCGTTATCGAGACACTGAAGACCACGTACCGCCTTCATAGCGATATCTTTAGGAACGTTCACAACGCTTTGTGCCTTCAGATCATTCAGTACAGACTGGAGGCCAGCAAGGTTACCCAGTGTCCAGTAAACACCCTCGTCATAGTTGAGTCGTGGGCACTTCTCACCCGGTTCACCAAACTCATCCACCATGTGTTGGTATGCGCGATACTGACGAGTTGCGGCGATAGCGTACTGACGCTTCTCACGAACGCGTGCATCTTTTGCTTCATTGATATTCTGATTTTTGAACGCCCGGATATAAGCAAGGCTTTCCTCGACAGCGGCTTCTTCCGCACATGCGCCCGCCATCATGTTCATCATGAGATTGGCCAGGTCATCGGTCGAAGTAACACGGGTAAATGCGTTAATGAGAGGCTGAAGGCCCTGAGTAGTGGAACAGGCAACACCTACGTCATCAATAGTCATTGTATATGGCGTTACATGACGATCGGTAAGGTCATAAACAACCCACCCCATCTGCATGTAAATGATGCTACAACCGGACAGCGTGAACAGAGTCATTGCTGTAATTAGAACGCGAGAGAGAAACGACATGACGCCCCCATCAGAATCAATGTTGTTGTTATTATTCTCCGGGTAATAAGAACCCGGAAGGTTCGTAGCCCAGAGAATATCTGGTTTACGCTACGAATACCAATGTAAACCAACCAAATTGCCTTCCCGACGTAAGCTATTGGAAAAGTTGCGCCTCAGAAAGGTTAATTGGTGCCAAGCGCCTTTTGGGCACCTACCCACTTCTGTGACATTTTTTTACAGAAAATCGCCATGAAAAAACTTGTCTGAACCAGTCCAGTAATAAAAATTGTCCGAAAGTGGTCATTTTTCGCCACCGAATAAGGTCTATTAAAGCCATTTACAAGGATTAACAACCCCACTAAATGGCATGGTTGCACTTTCCTCGCAGCAGGATTACATACAAAGATAAACAAGTGTCTATAATTGAACATCGACTGCAAGCAATGCGGACAAAGTCACACCCTTACACTCGGTAGTTGCAAATCCTGATCAGGCCGTCATATTGATAAGACAGACGACAGGATTGGAGGGAGTCTCTCTGAACGATCTCCTGATACGGCTGACCCGTTTAGCCGTAGTACACAGTAAGATCATTGACTGCACACCGCAGACGCTGGGTTCAGACCGCATCGTCACTCCCTCTACCGCTCTTCAAATACCCCCCTCGGAAGACACACGTACCGACTCTGGAATGGTTGAGCACTTATGCTATGCCCGCGGGTTTCTGTACCTCTGTGCTCCGCTCTATGACGCAATCAGGAGACTGACTCTATGGCCGCGCGTAAATCCGATACCAAACTGTACGTTATCGACACCAATGTTCTGATTCATGATCCAGCAGCGATTCTGAACTTCGAAGAACATCAGGTCGTTATCCCTATGACAGTTCTGGAGGAGCTGGATAAACTGAAGATGGGAAAGGCATCCATCGCGACCGACTGCCGGGAGGCGATAAGGCAGATAGACCGCATTATCGGAGATGCTTCTCCGACAGAGATTGCCAAGGGCATACCGATCGAGCGTCCCGATGGTGATTACCAGGGACACTTCTCAATACTGCTAGACACTTTCCAGACTCCCAGTCGCGCTCTTCCTGACGACCTCAATGACAACAAGATCATCAACAGCCTGGTGACACTGCAGGAGAAGTATCCAAACCGCGAGACCATCCTGATTACCAAAGACATTAATATGCGTCTGAAAGCGCGCGGCTGTGGTGTAGGCGCTCAGGACTACCAGAATGATCAACTCCTTTCTGATGTCTCTCTTCTTGAAACCGGTTATCACCACGTCGATGGCTCGTTCTGGGAAACACAGGAGCAGGTCGAAACTTTCCACGATGAGACTGGTACCTACCACCGGATACCATTGAACCAGCTTCCGGACGATATGGTGATCAACCGCTTCATCTCAGACGACAAAGGCTTTATTGGTAAGGTCCACCAGATCGGAGAAGAGGCAGCACTCATCAAAGACTTCCCCAGAGAACAGTTGATGCAGACAAGTGCATGGGGACTCAAGCCAAGGGATACCGCCCAGGCAATGGCGCTTAACCTGCTCCTCGACCCTGACATTCACCTCGTCACATTATCGGGACAGGCCGGCTCAGGTAAAACGATTCTGGCGTTGGCAGCAGCGATTGAGATGACCGTCGCAACCGGGCAATTCCGTCGTATTATCGCCACCCGGAGCACTCGCGGACTCGATGAGGATATTGGCTTCCTGCCAGGTACCGAAGCAGAAAAGATGGAGCCGTGGCTGGGCGCAATCACCGACAACCTCGAAGCACTCCATTGTGATGATGAAAACGCGACCAGCAGCGTCGACTACATTCTGCAGAAGGTACCGCTGCAGTTTAAATCACTGAATTACATCCGTGGTCGAAGCTTCCAGCACAGTCTCATTCTGATTGACGAGTGTCAGAACCTGACCCCACACCAAATGAAAACCATCATTACCCGCGCAGGCGCTGGAAGTAAGGTAATTTGTCTTGGCAACCTGGCGCAGATCGATACCCCCTACCTGAATCCAATCAGTTCGGGCCTGACGTATCTGATAGAACGCTTCAAGCATTTTCCGCACGGAGGCACCATCCACTTGCAGGGGTCGCCACGCTCAGAACTTGCAGAGTATGCCGAAGCACATCTTTGACGCTTTCCTTACCCTGAACTATAAACAGTAGAGGGCCTATGGCCCTCTTACTATTTATACACAATAAGGTCATGGATAAGGATTATGAGATATCTGCTCGCATGTATGTTATTGAGCGTTTTTATGCCCGCAATCGCAGCGGATGAAGAACCAGTAGAGAAAATCTACGAACTTGAGTTTGAAACCGACTCCAGCTGGGCAAGTATCGAAATTCGTGACGACGCTGTGTTCGTAAATGCTCCCGCCGATAGCGCAATGAGCATTACGGCTAAAGATGGGCTGCGTGCGTACAACATATCCCCAAAGAAGATATATCTAAGAGCGAAGTCGCGTGGCGTAGTAAATATGAACCTGTTCGTACGTTCAAAGAATAACGTACTTGGTCTGACGCTATGCAAAGGGTCACGTAACAGCTACAGCTGGATTAAGTCAGATGAATCTCGCCAGAAAAATGACCTGAAAGAACCCGACCATTGCGAACAGCACGCACTGGTACTCAATCTGTTCTGATGACAACTCATTTTCCGGACGGTCAGCGCGAATACGAATCAACTGGCCGCCCGGCAGAGTATCTCAGTGACGAAGAATGTCTTCCGTGAAGTCACCTTTAAACATTGGGATTTCGTGAAGCTCCTTCTCTCCCTCCATACCGAAATACATCCGGCTGTCTTCAGGCGGGAAGACCTTAAGGTTTGATTGGGTACTGATCAAACGCTCTCCATGCATCATGTCTTTCAATTTCAGGTAGATTTCTTCGTAGCTATCACCTTTAAGCTCGATCTCAACCTCAGTAGTAAAACGGAACGACATTTTAGCCATGGTAGTTCTCCTGAATACATCTTGTTGGATACTGACTCAGGCTAGTCGGTTTTCGGTCATCCAAAAGTAAAATTTGTCTCAGTATGCCGAATTAAACTGAACGGCCCTACAGCCAAAACCCTCAGGAATAACAGATACATAAACGGCTAATACAGCGGTTTCAATCAGTCACAGACAGGAGGTGCCGTGATTCTTCAGCAAACCCGGTCCCCACCTCAGCGTAATAGTTGAAAACAACATCCACTCCGAGTTCGAGAAGTTGATTTCTTTCGTCTTCGTAGCGGGCTACCGCAGCTGTTTTGCCCTGATAACCAGCAATCTTCATCATCTGCAATGTCGCCAACATTTCCTGTTGAGACGGTAGCGCCAGCATGACCAGACGGATATCGCAATAGGATGCCTGCTGCCAGAACTCGAGGTCGTCCGCATCGCCAGAGATAACATTAAATGACTCACTCCTCAGTTTTTCTGCCCGGTCTGCATCCGATTCGAGCCCCCACGCGCTTGAGGTATCACTACCATGAAGTGCCTGATAGGCTCCCTTACCTACCCGCCCCATACCGACAATGAGCACATCAAATGATGCCGGCAATTTCAGCGACTGGTGCGCCCCTTCACGTTCAAAGCGATTTATCGTTTTATACATGCGAGCGTAGATGGAATGCGCACGGCGGAAAAACACGGTGCTGATAAGAAATGAAACCGACATGGCCAGGGCAATCATCACCAGCCATTCTTCACCTAGCCAGGACTGCTTAACGCCCATATCAGCAACAATAAGACCAAACTCACTGTAATTACTGAGAGCCAGCGCAGTCAGGTATGCTGTCCGGCCCGACAATCCAAAAATAATAAACGTGAAATAGAAGAGTACGAATTTAATTACGAGCAAGAGCGTCAGCCCTGCCGTCACATACAGCATCTCAAGTGTGGGTAGCGCAGCGAAACCGATTGATAAGAAAAAACCAATAAGGAACAGATCCTTAAAACTCATCAGTGTTTTATAGAGTTCCGAAGACTTATTGTGCCCAGCGACGAGTACACCTAGGATCAGAGCGCCAAGGTCTCCCTTTACACCCAGGGCATCAAACAGCTCGTAGCCTCCTAGCGCAAGAAACAGCCCCGTCAGCGGTAGCAATTCACCATGACCTGAACGCTCCATGACCCAGTAAAGCACCGGCCGAAGCAAAGGTAACAGGAACAGCGCCAGTGCCCATTCATCCGGTACTTTACCGGTGGCTGCTACCAGAAATACTACCGCAACAATATCCTGAACAATCAGAATACCCAGCGCCAGGCGCCCGTGCCGGACTTTCAGTTCTGAAGCCTCTTCGAGCATTTTGACGACGGCTACTGTCGATGAAAAACTCAGAGCAAATGCGACCAGGGCCGCCGTTACCAGATCCACTTCAAACGCCTGGCTTAACCCCAGCCAGGTCGGCACAGGTAAGGCCGCGATACCGAGCAGAATCCAGCTGCCGCTCTGAACAAGAGTGCCACCCCAGACTTCTTTCCGGATAAGGGTGCGGATATCCAGTTTCAGACCAATGGTGAACAACATCAATGTGATGCCAAGCGAGGCCAGCTCATCAAGCAGTGGCGTCGCTTCACGACCCAGTGCATTAAGAACGAAACCTGCAACCAGAAAGCCAATTAAAGGCGGCAGGCTGAACTGTCGAGCCACCAGACCAAACACAAAGGCAATCAGAACCCAGAGGAAATCCATACGCTGTCTCTACCTGTCACAGGAAAATAGGGCAGTCTTCAGAAAGCCGCCTGTATACCGAAATATCCCTGGGTCTCAGATCCGATGCCCTGAATCCCCTGAGCAACACCAATCACTACAGGGACCAGTGCTCTGTACCCGACGATACTGTTCAAGCGCAATTCTGCCCCGGTTCCAACCATGGCCCCGGGATCATCCGATTCCGTCCAGGCTCGCCCACGCTCGAGAAATACGCGTAATTCCAGATCATCCAAGCCTAACGGCCAGATGCTCCAGTTGTCATTGATGGAACTCAACTGAGCCGCATAGACCAGTCGCTCGCGGTCGTAATAACGACCGAGCTGATTCCCGGCGTCAAAGCCGCGAAGACTCAACTGCTCCCGCCCAAAGAGAGAATAGTCCTCCTGTGGCGGCAGACCACCGAGTTGCCATCCCGGTGCACCTTCGGACGCAAACCCTGCATTCAGCGAGAACGTCAGCGACTGACGTCCCGGCAGATCGAACATATAGTTAAACCCGGGCTGAACGTGAACGCCTGAAAAGTCGTCGTTGAGCAGAGAAAAGTCTTCTGCAACCAACTCTGCACCCGGCCCGAACCCTCCGGGAGAATGGAGTAGTCCGCGCTGATCGTTGAACGTCAGTGCGAGGCCAACGCTGTGTCTATCAGCTGCTCGATCTCCGGAGATCACGACGCCGGGCTCTACCCTGTCGATCGATATTCGTCGACTGACCAGCCCCGAATGAAGGCCTAAGCGATCACGCATCGCCTGCACCAACCAGTTTCTCTGAATACGCCACTGCTGATCTTTGAGCACGGTAAATCCGGGCACCGTTTCATTGATATCAAATAATTCATTCTCGACATCGTACCCCAAAAGCCAGCGTTGATACTGATATATCAGAGTCATATCAAAGGCTTTCTGCTCAGTTCCATAGGCGAGATCGACCTGGTAGTTATGGCGCCCCAGCGCATCGGTACCGCCGGTACTGAGCCCAACGTAGGTCGTATCTTCGGTGCCGTAAAATACAGGTAACCAGTAATGCGGGCGAAGCGTCGACCATGGTTCATAAGCAGTGGGTTCAGATGCTTCCACCTGATTCAAGCTTATTGCCTGGGTTGTTGCCGCTTCATAAGCTACACCTGCGCGCGCCAGCGGCAACTCAGTATTTCTCAACAGGAAGCCACCCGCCGTGTATTCCTGTGACCACAGCCGGTCGCCAGTTATCCAGGGGTCAAACGACCTCGCTACATCGATATCATCAGAAGCCAACGACAACGCACTACCGTTCTGCCACTCATAAATTCCGAATTCCCCTGAGTAATCCGCGATAAACAGAAGCCGATCGTCGGCTGTGAATCTCGGTTGCGCCTCGTTTGCCGCCGAATCTGTCAGCAAGGTCCAGTCGCTGTCAGCGACATCCTTACTGGCTAACTCCCAGGATCGTCCCGGAGTTTTAAAAGCTGCAATAATTTCAGTGCCGTCACTCTTTATATCAAACGCACCGACGTACTCACCGTACTCGCCACGCCAGAGCAAGGTCTCAGTGCCATCTTCCGACAGCAACAAGAGATGACTGAAGCCGGCTCTGAAACTCGTGAAAACAAAACCAGAGCCATCCGGCAGCCAGCGCGCATCCGAAACACGGGCTCCCTGAGTCAAGGGCACCCAGTCCCCCTCATCCAGCAACCAGAGGTCAGCAGAATAGCGACCGCTTGCATACGTCAGAGCACGTACTGCGATCACACGCCCATCGGGCAGAACGTCAATCGAGGTAATGTCTCTGCCGTCGGCTATGTCAGTGCAGTCTGCTTCAACGCCTGTGCAACGCTGGAGCACGGGGCGGTCTTCGTCATCGCTGGCTACGTAATAAACCGCCTGACCATCTGATCCACTCACCTGCTGCCGTAATGTAATCTCCGGCAATGACGCCGAGGAGGGAACAACAACAGTCTTCTCTTCGCCAAACCGTTCCTCCATAGCCAGGCGAAAATCCGCCCAGAGAGCCTCGAAGTCGCGACCATAGATACGTCGTGCGGTGCTGTTGAGCATCAGGTATGGAAATATTTCGCCACTATACAGGCTTAGCCACATCTGTAGCTTTTCCTCACCATAGGTCTGGACCAGATACTCAATAAAGAAGGCGCCATACAAGTAGTACTGACCATAGGGCCATTCACGGCTGCTGATCGCCGCTTCACCAAGCGTCGCGAATTCTCCACTGCGTACTTCTTCACGCATCTGCATTTCATACCAGCTTGATGTAAGGCGACCCGTGCCCGCTTCATAGTCTGTCTCCAAATAAACAGCTAAACCTTCAATCAGCATGGGAGAAATCAGAGAGTGCGGAAAGAAGAACAGTACACGTCCAAACACTGAACGAAGTCTTTCGGGCGCCCCACGGCCCATCTCCATGTGCAGGATATGTACGTACTCATGGCGGATAAGCAACGCCAGCCAATCGTCGTAGTTCTCAAGGCCATTGAGATCATGGGGTGGTGTCAGATAGAGCCTGATTTGCGAAAAAGGAAAGAAGGTCGCCCACCCGTTTGCGATGTCCTGATCATCAGAGAGCACCAGCTGGGTTCTGGACGCGGGAGGGGTTGTAAAAAACGGCATCAAGTCACGGTGCGCCTGCTCTGCGATGTTCAGCGAGTGAAGTGCCAGCGCCTCGTAGGCGGGATCTGATGCAGGGTAATGAGCATCAAAATGCTCCGAACTGCGTGTCAGCCACCCCTCAGCTCCGGGGCCGTCCCAGGCAACGGGTTCTGCGATGGCAGTCAAAGGTAATAAAAGAAGTAGCAGGAGCAAACGACAAAACATAATCAGCCTTCCATGAAGAGTCACGCCATCATATCCGAGTCATGTTACTCCGCAAGGTGTATTAGCCGGGCGCGTACCGTAAACTGCGCGCTTTGACTTCTCTGCCGGAACCATGTGATGGAACTTGATATTATTTACGAAGATGAGCACCTGGTCGCAATCAATAAACCCAGCGGCCTGCTGGTCCACCGTAGCGAAATCGACCGCCATGAAACCGCCTTTGCCCTGCAGTTGGTGCGCAATCAGTTAGGCCAACGAGTCTACCCTGTACACAGACTCGATAAACCGACGTCTGGCGTTCTTGTCTTCGCACGTCAACCTGAAACCGCCAGCCTGGTCGTCGAGCAGTGGCGTCAACGCGATATTGAAAAGCACTACCTGGCTATTGTCCGTGGTTATATGCCTGAGTTCACCCATCTCGACTACGCCATGTCCCCACCTGTCGACAAGTACGCGAAGCATGAGCGTATCAAGCCGCCACAGGAGGCCATTACAGATTTCACCTCTCTGGCTCAGGTTGAAATTCCAGTTGCCGTAGACAAGTACCCTCAGTCCAGATATTCACTGATCGACTGTCGTCCTCACACCGGGCGAAAGCATCAGATACGCCGGCACCTGAAACATCTGAGTCACCCTATTATTGGTGATGCCCGATACGGTAAAGGGAGGCACTCGAGATATTTCCGGGATCATATGGATGCACCACGATTGTTACTGCATGCCTGGTCATTGGAGATGTACCACCCGTACACTAATGAACTGCTAACCCTGATTGCCCCACCTGACCGGACAATGCGTCAACTTTTCGACCGCTTCGGCTGGAGCATGGCCTTACCGGAATCATTGCAGTCAGAGCTCCAACACCCTCCGCACCCCTCCATGGATGCCTTTCTGCTACCAGCAGAGCTCCGAACCCCAGAGAAACCGTGACTTACGCACGGTTACCCACACTTTCTGTGGATAACTTTATGGATAAGTTTTTTAAAAGTGGCTGGAACCCGCATGAAACAAGGGGTGCTGTCATTTTGCTGAAAAAATTAACAGTAAATTTTTCCATATAAATCAGTAACTTATAGATTGACAATTCTATCGATAGGAATTTGACACTATCCTGTCAGTCCAGTGACGCCATCCCTTTTTGATGTGTATAACAGGTTCCAGATAGTTTTCTGGTGTCAACACCTGAACGCAGGATTTAAAGCTTTTTTTTGCAAAAATGTCGTAGTTTGTCGCGGGTAAGTTTCCCACAATTTCTGTGGATAACTTTGTGAGTAATAATTTAAAAACTCATTCCAGCCCAGATAAAATGGGCATAACACTCAGATTGTATATTTTTTAACCAAGTAAAAAACCTATATTTTTCAATGACTTATGAAAATCAATAGATACTTTCATATTTTCTACGCCAGATTGACACATTTATTCGGCCACCATTGAAGATGTGCATAACAACGCACCAAAATAAACCCAGACGCACTGAAAAAAACCTGAAAGCGGCGTTGACATTCCGTTTTCTGACAGGACGTGCGACAGAGCCTGAAATTCCCGAAAAAACTTCCCTTCTGAATAACTACCAGCACAATTTGTGGATAACTTAAGCAAAGCCGCATGAAGGCTGATATCAGGTTATTCACAACTGACAACAGAGTATTCGTCTGGCATAAAAAAACCCGCCGAAGCGGGTTTCTAAGATGGTGCAACAAGCATGTCTGCTTATATGCCGAGTCGCTCTGCAAGCTTATCTGCTTCCATATACCCCGGTATCAGCTGGCCATCCGAAGTGACAATAGCGGGGGTACCGCCAACACCGATAGCACGACCCAGATTGTATTGTGCTGCTACCGGAGACTCGCAGGAAGCCGTGGATACCAGCGACTGCATTTCACCGCGCTTCTCATCAAATGACTTCATGGCCGACTCTCTGTCAGATCCGGAAGCATTCCGTACACGACTATATGCACCAGACAATTCGCCCTGCAATGATTTAATTTCTGTCATAGCGTCAGCACGATCACCCTTGTCCTGGCACCATACGTAGTTAATCTTATTGTAAGATTCGGTGTAACCACCGGTCTGATCAAAAATACCTGCGCGCGGATACGCGAGGTAACGGACAGTTATACCCTTCGCATTGATATCGTCCATTTCTTGATGGAGCTTCTGGCAATAGCCACAATCAATGTCCGTAAACACATTAATGACTGCCTTCTCATCTCCCTTCGCAGGAAATACGACCGTATCAGCATCGGGAATGGATGCCATTTCTTTCTTGCGTAACGTCACTTTGCGCAGGTCACTGACGTTATCCAGCCCGCCCTCACTGAATTTGTACAGGGTATTCTGATAGATGAGGTAGTTGAGGTCAGGAGTCATATGCATTAAAGACCCATCGATCATAACCACTTCATAAATCTGACCATCACCCAGTGATACCACCTCGGTGACATCAGCCCGCGGGCCAAGCACTTCCTTCATCTTGGCTTCGATGGTTTCTTTCAGCTTCGCATTGTCAGCGAGAGCCGGCGCGCTCATCAGCATGGCAGCGACCAGCGCGGTCAGTGTCTTCTTCATATCTTTGCTCTTCTGCATTCGTATGTGGCTTTCTCTCAACAGGCTGACCATAGCAGGAAACCGTATCTTTCAGGCACAAAAAAACGGGCGCGAGGCCCGTTTTTCGGTAAAGAAAGGTATTCCCGGAGGATTATACCTTTTCTTTGATACGTGCAGACTTACCGCTACGCTCACGCAGGTAGTACAGTTTCGCCTGACGCACGTCACCACGACGTTTAACAGCAATGCTGTCAACCAGTGGGCTGTGAGTCTGGAAAGTACGCTCAACGCCGACACCGTGAGAGATCTTACGTACGGTGAAAGCAGAGTTCAGGCCACGGTTACGCTTACCGATAACCACACCTTCGAACGCCTGCAGACGCTCACGGTTGCCTTCTTTTACTTTTACCTGAACGACAACAGTGTCACCAGGGCCAAAAGCTGGAACAGCGTCTTTCAGCTGCGCGTTTTCAATCTGCTGAATGATTGGGTTCTTGTTGCTCATTGTTCGCTCCTTAACAGTCTGACGAGTGCTCAGCCGCGTTCTCGTCAAGGTATTCTGTCAATAACTTTCGTTGCTCGGTTGTCAGTTCCAGTTCAGCCAGTAAGTCTGGTCTGCGTTGCCAGGTTCGGCCCAGTGCCTGCTTTAAGCGCCACTGGCGGATTTTCTCGTGATTACCGCTCAACAGTACCTCAGGTACCGCTTCACCTTCATACACTTCAGGCCGGGTGTAGTGCGGACAATCCAGCAAGCCATCCATAAAGGAGTCCTGCTGTGCCGACAGTTCGTGCCCCAATACACCAGGCACCAACCGGATCACGGCATCCATCAACGTCATGGCGGGTAATTCACCACCGCTGAGCACGAAATCACCGACAGACCATTCTTCGTCGATTTCCGCCTCAATCAGACGTTCATCAATACCCTCGTACCGCCCGGCAACCAGGATCAGCTTGTCATGCTGAGCAAGCTCAAGCACACCCTCCTGATCCAGTTTGCGGCCCTGTGGCGACATATAAATCACCTTAGCGCCTTCACCGGCCGCTGCCTTCGCAGCATGGATGGCATCCTTTAACGGCTGAATTTTCATCAGCATTCCGGGGCCACCGCCGTACGGTCGATCATCCACCGTCTGGTAATTGTCGTAAGCGTAATCTCTTGGATTCCAACAGGTCACACTGACTTTATCCTGTTTGACTGCGCGTCCGCTGACACCTTGCTGGGTCAACGCCTGAATCATTTCAGGAAACAGAGTTACAACACCAAACCACACCGGTCTTCACTCCTCTCTGGCCCTGTTGGCCAGGGGTTAAAAATCCGGGTCCCAGTCTACCTGGATCACACTGCTGTCCAGATCGACCTCAAGAACATATTGCTCTACAAAGGGAAGTAAACGTTGCTGCTGATCGATGCTGCCCTCACAAGGCGTCACCGTCATCACCTGATTACCACCACCAGAATCAAACAGTTCTTTCACCTGGCCCAGCACCACACCTTCGGTATTTACTACCTTGAGTCCGATCAGCTGGAACCAATAATGTTCATCTTCTTCAAGCTCAGGAAGCGCCTCTTCAGGAACCCCGACCTCACACTGATGTAAGCTCAATGCCAGATCACGGTCTGTAATGCCCTGAAGGCTTGCCACCAGACCTTTACCCTGAGGTTTACCCTGAAGTACTTTGAATTCCTGCCAGCGATTATCCTTACGGATGTGCCAGACAGGGTACTCCAGAATGTTTGTCATCGGCTGCGTGTAGGAATACACCTTCACCCACCCTTTGATGCCAAACGCAGTGCTTATTTTTCCCAGAACGCGAATGTTCTCAGACACTGCTTACCCCCGGTTAAGCTGAATTACGCTTCTTTTTTAGCAGCGTCTTTCAGCAGCTTCTTAACACGGTCAGTTGGCTGTGCGCCTTTACCTACCCAGTACTCAACGCGTTCCAGATCGATACGCAGAGCTTCTTCCTGGCCACGAGCAATCGGGTTGAAGAACCCAAGGCGCTCGATAAAGCGACCGTCGCGAGGCATGCGCGCGTCAGCTACGTTGATGTGATAAAAAGGACGTTTTTTAGAGCCGCCGCGGGCTAAACGAATAACTACCATAAAGTGTGTCTACTCCGGTCGTTTTATCTAGTGGCGGGTTTTGAAATCGCCCACCGTTCAACATCCCTCAAGACCAGCGTTACGCAGTTAGCGTGCTGCCGACTTGAAGGGCCTGGGGGCCGCCGTACAGGCAACCCACACAAAAGGGCGCGTAGTGTACGCTAACTGCCCCCAAAACCGCAAGTAAAAGAGCGGCCCGGGAAGCCCGACCAATACAGCATTGTATTCAGGCGCAGGATAGATAATATTCGCGCATTCTAAGATCCTCTCCAGGCTAAGTATTATGAGCACTATCCAGACGATTCAGGACAAAGCCCTCGCCCTCAAGAACAACCGCGCTTTCGAGTTGTTTGTGGTGGGGGTCATCATTATCTCAGCGCTTCTCGTGGGGGCGAAAACCTACGCCATTCCGGATGCCGTATCACAGATGATCGTCTGGCTGGATGTCGGTATCACCTTCCTGTTCCTGTTTGAGATCATCGTCCGCTTTATTGCTGAGCCCAATAAGAAACGCTTCTTCCACAATGGCTGGAACGTCTTTGACACTCTGGTCGTGGTTGTCAGCCTGATCCCGATTGATAACAGCGATATGGCTCTGGTAGGCCGGCTTGTCAGGGTCTTCCGGGTGCTTCGTATGGTCTCGATCATCCCTGAGCTGCGCATGCTGCTGAACTCTCTGGTACGCGCACTGCCTCAGCTCGGATACGTTGTGCTGCTGATGTTCATCATCTTTTATATCTACGCAGCCATCGGCGCGACCTTCTTTGCGCCCATTAATCGTGAACTCTGGGGTGACATTACCATCTCTATGTTGACCCTCTTCCGGGTGATGACCTTTGAAGACTGGACCGACGTTATGTACGAGACCATGAAGGTCTACCCTCTGTCATGGAGCTTTTATCTGTCGTTCATTTTCTTCACCGCGTTCGCCTTCCTTAATATGGTGATCGGCATCGTCGTTAACGTACTGGAAGATGAACACGCCAAAGAGCGAGCAGAGAAGGACGAAGAAGAAGGCAACGCTTCCATGAATGATCTGCGTGACGAAATACAGGAGCTGAAGTCCATGATTGCTCGCCTCGAGCAACGCAGGAGCAGTGATCAGTAAATATTGCACTTTTATGACATGGGAATGACTTTCGAGGTCATTTCCGTCATATAATCGCGCTCTTCATCAAGACCCTAAAGTCACCGACGGACCCAGTTCCATTGTCGCGACCGGATTCAGGTAAGGTATGAACTACACTCTTTTCGACTTCCTCCAGCTCATTGGTGCCCTGGGCATCTTTATTTTCGGTATGAAGATCTTCAGTGAAGGCCTTCAGAAAGTGGCAGGGAGCCGCCTCAAGTCGGTGCTTAGCGGCATGACCCGAAACCGTGTTACTGGTGTGTTCACCGGCTTCGCTACGACCACCATCACCCAATCATCGACGACAACGACCGTGATGGCCGTCAGTTTCGTAAACGCTGGTCTGCTGACATTCGTCGAGTCAACGGGTGTGATTATGGGCGCCAATATCGGTACCACAGTGACCGCCTGGATCGTCGCTCTGTTTGGCTTCAAGATGAAGATCACCCCCATCGCCATGGCAGTGATCGGTCTCTTCTTCGCTTTCCTGTTCTCCAAGAACAGCCGCTTACGCAACATCGCCGAGACCATGGTTGGCTTCGGTATTCTGTTTATTGGCCTTGAGTTCATCAAAAATGGCGTGCCTGACATTCGCAGCAACCCGGAGATACTGGAGTTCCTCGATATGTTCACGGGGTTCGGCTACGCCTCACTGCTTATTTTTGTAGTCATCGGCACCCTGCTCACCCTTGTTATGCAATCATCTTCGGCGGCTACAGCGGTGACACTGGTTATGCTGTTTGAGGGCTGGATATCCTTTCCGCTGGCGGCTGCTATGGTTCTTGGGGAAAACATTGGTACCACAGTCACCGCCAACCTCGCCGCTATGGTGGGGAACGTTCACGCGAAACGGGCAGCCCGCTTCCACCTGATATTCAATCTGATCGGGGTTGCCTGGATGTTGGCCGCCATTTATCCGGTCATGCACCTGATTGATATGGTGGTCCAGAACTTCTCAACGGCACCGGTTTCTATTCTGAGCGATGCCCCTGAAGCCAGACCCAACGCAACCCTGGGCCTGTCGCTCTTCCATACCTCGTTCAACATCCTGAATGTCATCCTGCTGTTTGCCTTTATTCCTTATATCGTGCGCTTTATCGAACGCATTCTTCCGGAGACCGCGGGCGGGGCTGACGACTTCCGCCTGAAGTACATCAGTGCTGGTGTGATGACCTCTCCTGCACTAGCGCTGGAACAGGCCCAGAAGGAAGCTCAGCAGTTTGCCGGGATACTTAATCGTATGCATGCTGACGTCGATGAACTTCTGTTCGACAACAAGGCATCAAGATCCAGGCTACTCAAGCGCATCGCTGCGGCTGAAGAAGCCACGGATCAGCTGGAAATCGAGATTTCCGACTATCTCGTCCGGGTCAGTGAGAACACCAACCTTGAGCACGACCTGACAGAGCGCATTCGCTTTCTCCAGACCATGATCAACGATATGGAGCGCATCGCCGACATCTACTTCCAGATTTCGAAACTGTCAGAACGGCTGCATGAAGCACGAAGCCATTGGCCGGATGATGCCCGGGCTGACATGGTGCAAATGATGGAAGCACTCAGAGCGGCTGTAGAGAATATGCAGCAAAGTGCCTCAATGGAGCCTTCGGAAGTCAGTCTGGAGCGCGCTATCGAGCTTGAAAATCGTATTGACGAATTACGTGACTCTTTCCGTGACACCCACTTCCTCCGTCTCGAAAATGGCGACTACAGCCCCCGTGCCGGCGTCATCTTCATTGATGTCCTCAACCGGATTGAACGCATCGGCGACCATATCCTCAACGTCAATGAGTCTGCGGCGAACCACCGACTCAAAGCGCAGCGCGTGTAATCCCGAATGGCAGTCTGTTCACTGTGGGGAACAGACTGTCGCTGAAATTACAGGAACCAACGACCTGTCTGGCTCTCTCACAGAGACATACTCTCTGTGAGGAGCACATCATGAGCACTTCAGCCTCAACAACGAACACCCTTTTCAAGCCTCTGAATCTTGGTTCGCTTGAAATCCCCAATCGCATCATCATGGCACCGTTAACGCGCTGCCGCGCCATCGACCACCTGCCCAATGAACTGATGCGTGAGTATTACACCCAGCGTGCCAGCGCAGGCCTGATCATCACTGAATGCACTATGGTCACACCGCAGACGTCGGCCTTTGCCAGTGAGCCTGGTATCTACTCTGACGCACAGGTTGCCGAGTGGAAAAAAATCACGGATTCAGTTCATGCCGCTGGCGGGCGGATATTCATGCAGATCTGGCACGCGGGGCGCGCCGTTCACCCTGAGCTTAATGATGGAAAACCCGCGGTTTCCGCCAGCCCGATAGCTATCGAAGGTGGGTCAACAACCCCAGAAGGGCAATTCGAATATCAGAAACCAGAAGCACTCACTGAAGATCAGATTCAGGATCTGGTTAATGACTTCCGTAAAGGCGCTGAGAATGCCAAAAAGGCAGGATTCGACGGTGTTGAAGTACACGGTGCAAACGGCTACCTGCTGGATCAGTTCCTGCGTGACGGTGCAAACAACCGTGACGATAACTACGGTGGCTCATGGCACAACCAGGTACGCTTCCTGACCGAAGTACTGGACGCAGTCAGCGAAGTATTTACACCACACCGGGTCGGCGTGCGTTTCTCGCCATTGAATAGCTTCAACGACATGAAAGACAGTGACCCGGTGGCATTGGTTAAATACCTTGCGGCACACCTGAACCCGAAGGACCTCGCCTATGTCCATCTGATGCGCGCTGACTTTCTGGGCGAACAGAAAGCAGACGTGGTGACGCCGTTCCGCTCGCTCTATAACGGCCAGTTAATTCTTAATATGGGATATAGCCCTGAAGAAGCCGCTGATACCGTCGACTCTCACAATGCGGATGCAATCGCGTTCGGCACTGCGTTTCTTGCCAACCCTGACCTGCCAGAGCGCATTCGCCAGGGAGCAGAACTCAACGAACCCGACCCGAATACCTTCTACACGCAGGATGAAAAAGGGTACACCGATTATCCAGCGTTAGAGACCGCCGACGCGTAATCCTAAGCACATAATCTGAAAGCAATGGCCGGGCATATTGCCCGGCTGTTCTTTTATATTCCCTCCGGGCCTTCAGTCCGTGTTGCAATAAAACGGATATTTCAAAACATAAAAAGAACAATTCTCAGTCGTCTGGTTCATTACAAAAAACCACTCCTGACCCTAGTATTTACAGGCTTTTCGGCTTGTTCCGCACGCGTGCTCGCGCTATCGTTACCGGAGATATCTACTCAACCCGGAGCATCCCATGAAAGGCAGCCAACGCGTCATTGATCAATTACAAAAACTTCTCAATTGTGAATTGGCCGCCCGCGATCAGTATTTCGCTCACTCGCGCATTTACGAAGACATGGGGCTGAACAAACTCTACGAACGGCTTAGCCACGAAATGGAAGAAGAAACCCAGCACGCAGATGTGTTGGTACGACGCATTCTTTTCCTGGAAGGCACTCCCGACCTGTCTAACGCTGACGACCTCAATGTTTGTGAGACGGTACCTGAAATGCTTCAGGCGGATCTGGACGTTGAATACTACGTGGCTGACCTCCTCAAAGAGACGATGGCAATCTGTGAAGAAGAAAAAGATTACCAGACGCGTGAATTGCTTCAGCCACTGCTTTACGACACAGAAGAAGATCACGCTCGTTGGCTCGAGCGTCAGTTGCGACTGATCAAAATGATCGGCATTGAGAACTACCTGCAATCACAAATGTGAAGCTCTCTTTTTTATCAAAATAAGAAGCGCCATTATGGCGCTTTTTTATGTCTGCTATTAACTTACATCAACTTTCCCAACGCGTGCTCTACAACCTGAACTCGCTCTTCCATTGTATGAGGGTGTGCAAGCAAGCCTTCGATAACGTAAACCATCAAACGCGCATCCAAGACTGCTGCGGCAGGGTCCAGGCCTGCTTTAACCAATTCAGATACTGACAGCTGCTCTACCATCTGATGGAAACGGTCATGCCAGTCGCGTACGACCTCGGAATGCGACACTCTGGAATGAACATCCGTCATCAATGAGCCTGAACTTTCGAATTGCTCAATCAACTTCAGCACCCGTTCCGTCAGAGGGGCGTTCTGCATGGCGATCACTTGAGGCATTGCCTGCATCACTTCACGGTTAAGCACCGCAACCAACAGGTCGTCCTTATTCTCGTAGTACCAGTAGATGGTATTCGCAGCAACGCCCGCAGCCTTAGCAACACTGGCCATCGACGTTTTGTCATAGCCCTGCTCTTTGAACAATGCCATAGCGACCGCTTCTATTTCTTCTCGTTTGATCTTCTGCTCTACGTGACGCTTGTTACGTGCCATTAACTGCCCAGCCACTTTCTTGATTGACGTTTAAGATACAGATGCGCTATCTTGAATGCCATTCAAGAAAAGAAAACCGAGAACAAAAGGCTAATACCATGAACGTATTGTCAGAGAATCGATTGAAAGGAACATTCGTAAATCAGGGTGTCAGTTGTGCAGCAACCCTTCACAGACCCACTACCGCCAAGGGCCCATATCCCACCATTCTGATGGTGCATGGTTGGGGTGGAACTCAACTCACACTAGTAACCGGCTTTATCGACGCATTTAACGAGGCAGGCTTTGCAGTGCTTACATTCGACTATCCGGGTTGGGGCGACAGCGAAGGCTTACCGCGCAATACCATCAGCCCCTGGAAGCGTGAAAAGACCGTCGAGGCGGCCTTGGCGTATACAAAGTCGCTGGCCGACGTTGATCAGACAAACATCATTCTCTGGGGGAGTTCCTTTGGCGGTGGCCATGTTGTGAAAACGGCAGCAGAACATCCCGAACTTCGCGGCGCGATTGCTCAAGTGCCGATGCTTGACGGTATGCTGGCAGTAAAAGCGGTTCCGCCAGCACGTATGATCCGCTTTGGGGTCGATATGATGCGCGATATGCTCAACCCGTTCGCAGCACACTACGTACCGATTGTCTCACCGGAAGGCGAATACTCCTCAATGGACCGTGACGGAGCATGGCGAGTGGAAGGCTGGATTTCAGACACATTGAAGCGCGAGAACGATAACCGTGTTGCAGCACGCTCACTGGCTACGATGGGCTTCTACCGCCCGCGGAAACATCTGAAAAGCATAAAAATCCCGATGTTAATTATTGGTGCCACCCGAGACACCGTAGCACCGTTTGATGAGGAAAAAGTACGTAAGCTGTCTTCTGAAAAGGTGGAGATACAAACCATCGACGCCAACCACTTCGATCCATATCTGGATCACTGGTTTGAAGATAACATTGCAAGACAGCTAAATTTCATTAAAAAGCTGGTGCCTGCAAACTACTGATCATGAGGTAGCAGGAAAATCTTCCGCGTTTCTTCCATGTATTGCTCAAATAACCCCTGAGCTTTCATCTCGCTCAACACCTGCTGCAGAGGTTGAGCGAGGTCGGCGTGCCGTCGGTGAAGCACGGGATATACAACAATATCATCCTCAAATTCTGCGACGCGAATACCTGAGATAGTCAGCCCCAGTGACTCTTTCAACGCCGAGAGGCGCCCCGGGAAGTCCACAAATACATCGGAGCGTCCTGCCAATAACTTATGAAGCCCCTGCTCCGGGCTCGTAATGGCGAACAGATAGCCCTCAGGCAAGTGAGCGGCGAGCATGTCACCCAGCGGCTCAACCCCACGCAGGTATTCAACCCGATAACTTGCCTTCTCCAGGTCGGCGAGACGCTCAAGCTGAATATCCGGATCAACCGTCGCATACCCATACTTAGTCGTAAGAATCGACTCCCGCACGATAACAGCCGCAGGGTTATCGTTCTCGTAACCTGCAGCGCGTAAGCCCTCGACGTCGATTTTACCGGTGTTTAATAGAGTATTAGCGCGAAGTGGAGGATAGACACCATATTCCAGCGTAATACCTAAGCGATCAAACGCCTCAGAGATAAGCCGGTGATACCAGGCCATCGTCAGGCTCTGAGCTGGGTCAGCCGAATAGGCCATGGTGAATATTGGTCTGTCTGAAGCGCTTTCTGAGTGAGAGAGAATTGAGATAAATAAAAGAAGAGAAATACAGACGCGGCCGACACATTGCGACCAGCTGAAACGTATCATAAATCAAACCTGTAAATGCCTGAACAAACCAGCAGGACAGTAATAGATCCTTATCGTTGTCACACATTGCCAGCGAGCTATAGCTATATAATAGCAGGGCGTTGATAAATTACTTAATACATTCTGCTGCCTAAGATGCCATTCAAGCACTAGCACTCATCATCTCGACACAAATACACCGCATCACCGACGCGGACCTTTCCCTCCTCAAGAATATCACCGTACACACCAAGATTCTGCTCAGCTTCGCGGACGATGGTTCTGAGCACCTGCGGGTCTTTCGATATTCCATGCTGTTCACGAACAACGGAACCGCACCTTGGTGCTGTATCAGAACATAAAATAGTGACCTCACCGACCTTCAAAGAACAACCAACCCAGGCTTGTTCAACCAGCCCTTCCATTTCAGGGAATGTTTCCACAACAAGATTTGGCCGGAAGCGCTCGATCTGCCAGTCCGAATCTGGATTCCTAGTCTTCAGATACTCAAGACTGGCCGTAGAAATAATATGAAACGGAGAGACCAGAAAGAAACTACCCAACACAGACACATACGTCTGCATCTCTTCGGGTAAATTATCGAGATCTGGAAGAGGCTCTCCGGGTAGGCGTTCGAACGTCGCTTTTAATTCATCAAGCCAGGTGTGATCGTCTTCTTTAAAACGCTGATAAAACCCCTTATCAGAAGCAGGCCTTAAAGCCTGAATGCGACTGGGCTGACCAACTAGCTCTGACAGTTTTACATCCACGTCCTCCGCATCTGATGGAAGACACTGACCATCAGGAAAGCGAATAGTGACACCACTGTGAATATCGCTGGGGTCAGTAAATTGTGCGCGACACTGCAAAAGTTGAGGGCGAAACTTACAGCTCTGAATCTCCTGACGAACGACATCCTGAACCGCCAGAATTCGATCGCCTCGTCCCCCCATACGCTGTACATCAGCCTCTGACAATGCCTCACCCGCCATCCCTTTCACCGGGTAACGCCAGACTGATTTAACCGTACCTACTTTAATCATCAGAACCTCCTCGTATCACCAAAGTAAACGAGCAAGTTCACAGGAACCATACGTTATAAGACGTAGCTATGTGGCGAGCTGCAATGCAGGCGGAACAATAAGGACTGAAGGTTAACGGCCAGTTTCACTGAATGCCTGCCGTACCTCTTTCATATAGAGATCGAACAAGCCTTCTGCTTTCATTTGAGCAAATACCTCAGCCAGAGCATCCGCAAGATCAGTATACTGTATATTGAGGTAAGTATAGTGCGGCACTTGCTCTTCAATATCGGAGATATAAATCCCTTTACCACGAAGCCTCAAATCATCCGCATCCAGCAGCATACGGCCCCTGAAATCTACCAGCACATCGGTACGCCCCGCGATCAACTTAGCGATGCCCTGTTCAACTTCCGATACCTCAGAGAGGCTATCCTCATCAATGTATTCAGAAAGTATCTGCTCCAGCGGCTCGACACCGCGGACAAATTCGACACGATAGTCTTTCCTACGAAAGTCTTCCCATTTGGTAATTTTCAAATCAGGATCGGTTACGGCAACAGAAAAGGCCACTTCAAGCAGCGTCTGATTGACCCGTACAGCCTGAGGGTACACTTTGCTATACCCTTCTGGACGGATGGCCTCGGCATCAACCTGCCCCTGCTCTAGCAACATACCGGATCGAACTGGCGGATAGACACGTGCAACAAACTCACGATCCAGCCGACGGAAGGCCTCCCTGACCACCATATCGTACCAGCGCATCGTAATACTCTCGGCAGGATCGGCAGAGTAAGCGATGACGAACGGGGCCTCGCTCACATCCGCACCATCATTGCTGGCCAGACACAGCTGCCAGGGTAGCAGCGCTGACAGCACCACAACCCAACACTTCACTAATGCCTGAAAGCCCAAAGCCTGACTCACTTCACCTTCCGGGAGATCAACAGAATCATAACAATCTCAATATCGAACCATATTTCAGGATAGTTGAAGTATGCCGGAAGGCACAAGATAAAGAGCTTTGGTCGCCACTCAACTGAAGGGAATCTTATTCCCAGCAAATACACGGTTAAGCTTTCAAATCACCCTGTAGGAGCGATTCAGCCAGCTTGCCTGGCTATTCGCGATACCCTGCTCGATGAAACCTAATCCCACGCTTGTAGGAAATGAGATGGACCCGT